>CBIFVW010000216.1:0-5863 GCA_966186155.1 uncultured Sphingomonas sp. | reverse complement strand
CGCGTTCGACGGCGTCGGCGAACTTGGCGGGGTGGGCGGTGGCGAGCGTCACCACCGGCACGCGGGCGGGGACATCCGCCCGGCGCGCCGCGGCGAGTCCGATCGCGCTGTGCGGATCGATCACCTGCCCTGCCTCGGCCGAAGCCCAGCGCATCGCGGCGTTCATCTCCTCGGGCTCGACTCGGTCGCTGGCGAAGAGCTTTGCCGCGCCTTCGCGCTGGGCGTTGGTGAGCCGCATCGCCTTCGACGCCTCGAAGCCGCGCATCTGCTCGGCGACGCTGGCGCCGGCGAGGTCGAACAGCAGCCGCTCGAAGTTCGAGCTGACCTGGATGTCCATCGACGGCGCGGCGGTGGGCGTCACCGTGCCGGCCGAATAATCGCCCGAGGAGAGCGCGCGGTGGAGGATGTCGTTGACATTGGTCGCGACCACCAGCCGCGCGACCGGCAGCCCCATCCGCGCCGCGACATAGCCCGCGAACACGTCGCCGAAATTGCCCGTCGGCACCGCGAAGGCGACGGGCCGGTCGGGCGCGCCGAGCCGGACCGCGGCGTAGAAATAATAGACCACCTGCGCCATCAGCCGGGCCCAGTTGATCGAGTTGACCGCGGAGAGGCGGAAGCGACCGGAAAAGGCCGCGTCGTTGAACATCGCCTTCACCAGCGCCTGGGCGTCGTCGAAGCTGCCTTCGATCGCGATGTTGTGGACATTGGGGGCGAGCACCGTCGTCATCTGGCGGCGCTGGACGTCGGAGACGCGGCCCCTGGGGTGGAGCATGAAGATGTCGACGCCGTGCCGCCCGGCCACCGCGTCGATCGCGGCGCTGCCGGTGTCGCCGGAGGTCGCGCCGACGATGGTGAGCGGCTCGCTGGAACCGGTCAGGAACTTCTCGAAGAGCAGCCCGAGCAGCTGGAGCGCCACGTCCTTGAAGGCGAGCGTCGGGCCGTGGAACAGCTCGAGCAGGAAGTGGCGATGGTCGAGCTGGACGAGCGGCGTCACTGCGGCGTGGGCGAAGCGGCCGTACGCCTGCTCGCAGAGCTGGCGGAGTTCCTCTTCGGTCAGGTCGTCGCCGACGAAGGGCAGCATCACCCGGACCGCGGTCTCGACATAGGAGAGGCCCTTGAGCTCGCCGATCTGCTCGGGCGCGAAGCTCGGCCAAGTCTCGGGCACGTACAGTCCGCCGTCGCGCGCGAGGCCGGCCAGCGTCACGTCGCGGAAGCCAAGCAGCGGCGCGTCGCCACGGGTGCTCTGGTATCGCATGGGTGGGGGACTAGCGGGCGCGCCCCCTTGGGGCAAGAAAGCCGAACTTTACGCCGCCTTCGCCTTCCGCCGCCAGCGGAGCGCGAGCAGATAGATCACCGCCGCCACCGCCGCGAACAGGAACCATTGCACGGCATAGGAGAGGTGGTTGTTGGGCACGCTCGACAGGTCGGGCCTGGCCGTCGGCTGGAGGCCGGGCGCGGCGCTCTCCGAGATCAGCATGAGATGCTTGGGCTCGCTCTCGAACAGTCCGGCGAGCAGCGGCCGGTGATCGGGCGCGTGGGTGATCGTGCCGGTCACCTGTCCCCCTTTCCAGGCAGGGCGGAACTTGGGATCGCTGGCCACGCCCATGTCGACGAGCAGCGCGGGCCCCTCGGCGCCGGTGCGGCATTCGGCGATCTGGCGCCAGCCGTTCGTGCCGCTCGCCGAGCGGCCGCCCTGGGTCCGCCAGCCGGTCACCTCGAGGCACATCGCATGCGCGCGGCGGAACAGCGCGCCGTCGCCGACCGGCGGCCAGGGAAAGGCGATCTCGGGCTTGCCGAGATTGGCGGCGTAGAGCGCGAGCGCGGCGCGCTTCTCGGTCCGCCGCTCGAGCTGCCACAGCCCGAGCGCGATCATCGCGGCGATGGCGAGGCCGACGATCAGCGTGGGGATCAGCGGCAGGCGCGGCATCACCGGTCCCGCATCCGCCCTTCGCCCGCGCGGTTGCGATATTCGAGCGCGAGGAGAAGGCCCTTGGCGAAGCGCAGGCTCAGCACCACCAGCAGCGCAGTGAGCGGGATCCAGAGCAGCGCGTGGACGATCACTCCGGGCTGGAAGCTGAACTCGACCCAGAGCGCCAGCCCGGTGATCAGCGCGCCGATCCCCAATGTCAGGAACACCACCGGCCCGTCGCCGACGTTGAATCGCGCGAAGTCGAGCCCGCAGGCGCTGCAGCTTTCGGCGAAGGCGGTGAAGCTCTTGAACAGCGTCGGCGCGCCGCAGCCGGGGCAGCTTCCCTTGAGTCCCGAATCGATCGGGGGAGGCGACTTTGGGCCGCCTCCCCCGGGAGTGTCGGTCGATGGATCGGCCACGTCAGCCGGCGTGCACCGGCGCGCCCCAGCCGCCCCAGACATAGATCGACGCGAACAGGAACAGCCACACCACGTCGACGAAATGCCAGTACCAGGCCGCGGCCTCGAAGCCGAAATGCTGGCGGGGCGTGAAGTCGCCCTTGTAGGCGCGGACCAGGTTCACGATCAGGAAGATCGTGCCGACGATCACGTGGAAGCCGTGGAAGCCGGTCGCCATGAAGAAGGCGCCGCCATAGCTGGTGCCGATAAGCTCCTCGGCACCGCCCAGCGTCTTGCCGTCCGCGCGGAAGGTGAAGGGGGCGTGGACATATTCATAGGCCTGGACCGACGTGAAGATCAGGCCGAGGATGACGGTGAGCCACAGGCCCTTCTTGACGCTGTCGTTCTCGCCGACGCCGATCAGGCCCCAGAGCCCCTTCATCGCGCCGCCGCGCTCGTTGTGGATGAGGCCGTGATGCGCCCAGGTGACGGTGCAGCCCGAGCAGAGCAGGATCAGCGTGTTGAGGAGCGGAAATTCCCAGGCGTTGAGCACTTCCATGCCCTTGGGCGGCCATTGCCCGCCGACTGCCTCGACCGCCGAGGGGAAGAGCGAGAAGTCGAACCAGGCCCAGAACCAGCCGACGAAGAACATGACTTCGGAGGCGATGAACAGGATCATGCCGTAGCGCAGGTGGAGCTGGACGATCGGCGTGTGATCGCCGGCATGCGCTTCCTCGATCACCTTCGACCACCAGCCGAACATGGTGACCACCACCAGCGCGAGACCGGCGAAGAAGACGAGATAGGCGCTCGGCATCTTGTGCATCACCATGATGCCGCCCGAAGCGAGCACGAGCGCGGCGAACGCCCCGAACAGCGGCCAGATGCTGGGGGGCAGGATGTGATATTGGTGGTTCTTGGCGCCGGCCATGGGTCTTCCCTGTTCCTTGCTTTGCGGGCTGCTTTAGGGTGCGAATCCGCTTCCCGCAACAACCCTCATGCGCCCGTGCGGGCGCTCACTCCGCCTTCTGCGCCGCCTGCTTCGCTTCGGGCGATTCGGCGGGGTAGAAAGTGTAGGAGAGCGTAATCTCCTGCACGTCGCGCGCGTCCGGATCGTCGAGGATCTTGGGATCGACATAGAAGATCACCGGCATGCGCACCGTCTCGCCGGGCTTCAGCGTCTGCCGCGTGAAGCAGAAGCACTGGATCTTGGTGAAGTATTTGCCGACATAGGTCGGCGTGACGTTGAACGTCGCGGTGCCGGTGGTCTCGCGATCCGAGGTGTTGGTGGCGGTGAAGAACGCCATGTCGCGGCCGCCGATGTCGATCGTGTCGGCGCGGCGCTCGGGCTGGAACTTCCACGGCATGCCCTTGGCGACGTTGCTGTCGAACGCGACCGTGATCTTCTGGCCGACGCTGCCGGGCGCGCGCAGCCCGCGCTGCGTGGTGCCGTTGAGCCCGGTCGCCTCGCAGAACATCCGGTAGAGCGGCACCGCGGCGAAGCCGAGCCCGGTCATCGAGCAGACGCCGATGCCGGCGAGGATCGCGACCCTGAGGTTGCGGCTGATCCCGATCATCCGGCGTGGCCGAGCTGGATCTTCACGATCGAGATCGCGAAGATCAGGATCACGAAGGCGCCGAGCAGCACCGCCATCACCTTGGCGCGGGCCTTTTGCCGGGCGCGGACGACGTCCGCTTCGGACTCGGGCGAGCCGGGGGGCGAGGGGGGCTGGATCAGATCATCGGTCATGCGAACCACCTGTCGACGACGAGCGCGCCGAACACCACGAAGAGATAGAGGATCGAGAATTTGAACAGCCGCTTCTCGGGCACCATCGCGTCATCGGGCTCCGAGCGGCGGATCGCCACCTGCACCGCCATGGCGAGGAACAGGCCCGACATCACCGCGGCGGTGATGCCGTAGATCGGCCCCGTGAGCCCGAGCGGCCAGGGCGCGGCGGCGGCGAGGATCATCGGGATGGTATAGAGCCCGATCTGGATCCGGGTCGACTTCTCGCCCGCGACGACCGGCAGCATCGGCACGCCGGCATTGGCGTAGTCGGTCTTCACGAACAGCGCGAGCGCCCAGAAATGCGGCGGCGTCCAGAGGAAGATCAGCGCGAAGAGGAGGAAGGGCAGCAAGGTCACGTCGCCGGTCGCCGCCGCCCAGCCGATCATCGGCGGGAAGGCGCCCGCCGCGCCGCCGATCACGATGTTCTGCGGCGTCCGGCGCTTGAGCCAGATCGTGTAGACGAAGACGTAGAACAGGATCGAGGCGGCGAGGATGACCGTCGCGGCGAGGTTGATCGCGAAATACATGAGCGCGAGGCTGAACCCCGCGAGCCCGACGCCGAAGTGCAGCGCCGACTGCCGGTCCATGCGGCCCGCCGGGAGCGGCCGCTTGGCGGTGCGCTGCATCTTGGCGTCGAGATCGGCCTCGTACCATTGGTTGAGCGCCCCCGCCGCGCCCGCGCCCAACGCGATGCACAGGATCGCGGTGAAGCCCAGCACCGGGTGGATCGGTACCGGCGCCGCGAGCATCCCGCACAGGCCGGTGAAGACGACGAGCGACATCACCCGCGGCTTGGTCAGCGCGAGGAAATCGCGCCAGTCGGCGGGAAGGGTGACGGTGGCGGCTGCGGTACTCATGGCGATTCCGGGCGCTATAGGAGCGCCGGGCGCCGGGGGAAAGGGCCGTGCGACGATCGGGGATCGCCCCAACGAAAACGCCCCGGAAGTTTCCCCCGGGGCGCTTCGTTTCAGCCTGGCGGCCGGTCTCAGTGGTGATGCCCGTCCTCGATGACCGGGAGGGTCTCGAACTGGTGGAACGGCGGCGGGCTCGACAGGGTCCATTCGAGCGTCGTCGCGCCTTCGCCCCAGGGATTGCCCTCGGCCTTGCGGCCCGAGACCAGCGCGATGATGACGTTCACGAAGAAGATCACCATCGAAGCGGCCATGATGAAATAGCCGATGCTGGCGATGTGGTTCCAATATTCGAAGGCGTCCGGATAGTCCGGGTAGCGGCGCGGCATGCCCTGCAGGCCCAGGAAGTGCATCGGGAAGAACAGCACGTTCACGCCGATGAAGAACACCCAGAAGTGCAGCTGGCCGAGCAGCTCGTTGTACATGCGGCCGCTCATCTTCGGGAACCAGTAGTAGAAGCCCGCGAAGAGCGAGAACACCGCGCCGAGCGACAGCACATAGTGGAAGTGCGCGACGACGTAATAGGTGTCCTGCATATAGTCGTCGACGCCACCGTTCGCGAGCACCACGCCGGTCACGCCGCCGACGGTGAACATGAAGATGAAGCCGACCGCCCAGAGCATCGGGGTCTTGAAGCTGATCGAGCCGCCCCACATGGTGGCGATCCACGAGAAGATCTTCACGCCGGTCGGCACCGCGATCACCATGGTGGCGGCGGTGAAGTACATCTTGATCGTCACCGACATGCCGGTCGTGAACATGTGGTGCGCCCACACGACGAAGCCGACCAGGCCGATCGCGACCATGGCATAGGCCATGCCGAGATAGCCGAACACCGGCTTGCGGCTGA
>CBIFVW010000215.1:0-5870 GCA_966186155.1 uncultured Sphingomonas sp. | reverse complement strand
TGCTCGTCCTGCTCGCACCGTCGGGCAGCGGCGAGCGGGCCGCGATCCGGCGCCGCCTGCGTACCGCGTCCGATCGGCGCGCGGCCGCCCGCCGGCTGGTCGCGACGCTGCTCGCCGGCGCGCCGGTCGCGGCCGAGGCGCCGCTGTCGGAGCGCCGCTGGGCCGCGCTGCTGCGGACTTGGCCGATCGAGGCGCTGGCGCGGACGAGCGCCTTGCCGACGGGTGGGCTCGAGGCGCTCGACCTCGCCGCCTTGCCTCGCGGAGAGCGCGAAAGGGCGGCAGCCCTGGCTCGGCTGCTGACCAGCGCCGCGGGCCGCGCGGCCATCCCTGCATCGCTTGCCGTCCGCGCGCTTGCGGAAGCGGTGGCCGCGGGCAAGGGGAATGGCTTTGTCCGGCAATGGGCGGCGGCGCTGCTGCGCCTCGCCACTCCGTCGCAGCGGAACGCGCTCGGGCGCCTGCTCGCGCCGCTGGACATCGTCCCGGGAACCAAGCCCGCGCCCGCCGCCGACGCCGCGCGCCTGCTGCACGAACGCCCCGCCGGGGCCGCCAGCCGGTTGCGGGCGATGGCGCGCGATCCCCGCCGGCGAGCGCAGCTTGCGGCCGAGCTCGGCGAAGCGGACCTGATGCGGTTGTTGGCGCTGCTGCTCCCCGCCGGCGCAGTCGCGCTCGCGCACGCCGGCGAGCGCCTGTGGCGGGCGCGGATGGCGGCTGGCGCGTCGCTCCCGCGCGCTGCGCTCTGGCGCACGCTGATCGCTGCGGCGGCGGAGGGCTCGGGCGACGTGACCCGTCTCGTCGCGTCGCTGATCGATGGCGGCGCGGAGGGCATCGCGCCGTCATCGGCACCGCAGCGCGAGCGCATCGAGCGCGCGCTCGCCGCCACGCTCGAGGGGGCCCGCGATGCGCCGCTCCGCGCGGCGCTGGCGGTCCGCGAACGCGCCACGCGCAAGGCCCGCGTCGCCGACCCGGTCCCGGCCGAGCCGCTGGATCCGGCGGGCGCGATCCGCATCGCCAATGCCGGGCTGGTGCTCGGATCCGCCTTCCTGCCGCAATTCTTCCAGACGCTCGGCTATGTCGCGATCGACACCTCGGCCAAGCTCGCCTGGACCGATCCCGCGCATCGCGACCGCGCCGTGCACCTGCTGCAATGGCTGGCCGACGGTCGATGCGACGCGCCGGAGCCCCAGCTGGCGCTCAACAAGATCCTGTGCGGCATCGACCCCTCCGAGCCGGTCGAGCCCGCGATCGAGCCGACCGAGGCGGAGCTTTCCGCCTGTCGCTCGCTCGTGGGCGCCATCCTGGGCAATTGGCCGCCGCTCCAGTCGAGCTCGCCCGAAGCGCTGCGCGAGACCTTCCTGCAGCGCGAGGGCAGGCTGGTGCCGAGCGAGGAGGGCTGGACGCTCGACGTCGAGCGCAAGGTGGTCGACATCCTGATCGATCACCTGCCCTGGGGCTATTCGACGATCCGCCACGGCTGGATGCGGGGCACGCTCAGCGTCAACTGGATGTGAAAAAGCACGGCGGCGCTTGATCTGAAGTACGTTGTAACATAACAGCGCGGGACTCGTGCGATAACCAACCCTGTATCAAGTGATCGGTCCATGACGGTCGGTGGCCAGTCGAGCAAGCGCCGGGAGGGCAACGGGACGCAGCAGCGCCATGGCTGGCGCGTGCCTGCGCGCCTGGGACGGCTCGCCTTCCTCCTGGCCGTGCTCACCGCCTTCTCGTGGCAGAGCTTCGTCGCGCAGACGCACCAGCATCCGGGGCTCGATCCCGCTTCGGCCGCCATTGCCACGCGGACGGCGGACGCCGCGCCGGGCGTGTCCGGCGCGCAATCGCCATTCGATCAGCCCGCGAGCTGCCCGATCTGCCGCGAGATCGCGCATGCCGGCGCCTATCTTCTCCCGACTCCGGTCACGTTCGACGCGCCCGCGCCCGTCGCCTTCTGGCGGGCGGACGCGCCGTCCTTCCGCCCGGTCCTCGCCAAGCGCTCGCACGCCTGGCAGAGCCGCGCGCCGCCGCTCCAGCTCCAAGCCTGAGGAATCGCCGTCGCGAAGAAGGACGCGGATCCGCGCGTCCGGGCGCGATGCGTTCCCTTTCCTGCACATGCTGACAAGGTTCTTGGAGTTTCATTCATGCGTCACTTCTTCCTGCTGAGCGCGGCCTCGATCGCGCTCGCCGTCCCCGCCGCCGCGCACGCCGCCGGGCCGAACGATACCCCGCCGGACACGTCCAAGGCGGCGCCCGCCGATTCCGGTCCCGACGGACAGAGCACCACCAGCAACCAGGGGGACGAGATCGTCGTCACCGGCCTGCTGCAGCAGAGCGAGAAGGACGTGTTGTCCGGCACCTCGATCGTCACCGGCGAGGAGCTGACGCGTGACCTCAGGCCGAGCATCGGCGAGACCCTGGCCAGCCAGCCCGGCGTCTCGGCGACGTCCTTCGGCCCGAGCGCCTCGCGCCCGATCCTGCGCGGCTTCCAGGGCGAGCGCGTCCGCGTCCTGACCGACGGCATCGGCTCGATCGACGTGTCGAACACCTCGGTCGACCATGCGGTCGTCATCGATCCCCTGCTCGCCGAGCGAGTCGAGGTGCTGCGCGGTCCTTCGGCGCTGCTCTACGGCTCGTCGGCGATCGGCGGCGTGGTCAACGTGATCGACAGCCGCATCCCGCGCAGCGTCCCCGAGAACGGCTATCGGTTCAATGCGATCGGCAGCTACGGCTCGGCGGCGAACGAGCGATCGGTCGCGGGTGCGGGCGATGTCGCGGTCGGCGACAAGCTCGTGCTCCACGCCGACGGCTCCTACCTCAAGAGCGACGACCTCCACATCGGCGGCTATGTGCTCTCGCCGTCGGCGCGCGCCGACGCGCTGGCCGCGGCCGCCGGTCCGACGACGCCGGACGATCCCGATTTCGCCGCTTCCGCCGCGCTCAAGGGCACGCTGCCCAACAGCTTCTCCAAGACCTGGACCGCGGGCGTCGGGGCGTCGATCGTCACCGATACCGGCAGTCTCGGCATCTCCTACAGCCATTATGACAGCTTCTACGGAGTGCCGATCCGCTATGCGACGGCGTCGGGCGAGGAGCAGGAGGCGCCGCGCCTCAGCCTGCTCCAGAACCGCTTCGACCTGCGCGGCGAGGTCGATACGGGCGGCGGCTTCCTGCAGCAGATCCGGCTGCGCGCGGCCTATGCCAATTACCGGCATTTCGAGCTCGAGGAGGACGGCTCGGTCGGCACCGCCTTCTACAACAAGGGGATCGAGGGCCGGCTCGAGCTGGTCCAGGCGAACCGCGGCGGCTGGAGCGGGGCTTCGGGCGTCCAGTTCTTCAACCGCGACTTCAATGTCGTCGGTGACGAGGCGTTCCTGCCGAAGAACAATACCAGCCAGATCGGCCTGTTCACGCTCCAGCAGTTCGACTTCGGCGCGCTGCGGGCCGAAGGCGGGCTGCGCTACGAGGCGAGCGACCTGCAGGCGAGCCCGGAGCTGGGCGACCTGCGCTTCTTCTCGGGCAAGCGGCATTTCGACGCCTTTTCGGGCTCGGCGGGCCTGTCCTACGCGCTCGCCGACGGCGTCCGCCTGGGCATCAACGTCTCGCGTACCGAGCGCGCGCCCTCGGCGGAGGAACTGTTCGCGCGCGGCGGCCATGCCGGCACCCAGTCCTGGGAGCTCGGCAGCCCCGACTTCCAGCTCGAGAAGTCCTGGGGCGTCGAAGGCACGCTGCACGTCCATCAGGAAGGCTTCAGCTTCGACGCCTCCGCTTATTACAACTGGTTCTCCAACTACATCTCGGAGAACCAGGTCGACCAGGCGGTCTGCGAGGCGGCGGCGCTGCCGAGCGGGCGCGACGTCGATCTGCCGTGCTTCCAGTTCCAGCAGGTCGATGCGCGCTACTACGGGTTCGAAGCGGATGCGTCGGTGCGCGTGGCGCAGCTCGGCGGCTACACGATCAACCTCGATGCGCTGGGCGACTATGTCCATGCCAACATCGTCGATCAGGGGCCGGTGCCGCGGATCCCGCCGATGCGCGTGCTGGGCGGGATCGAAGTGCAGTCGGACCGGCTGACCGGCCGGGTCGAGGCCGAGCATGTGTTCGAGCAGGACCGGATCGCGCCGTTCGAGACGCCCACCAGCGACTATACGCTGGTCAACGCGTCGATCGGCTTCAAGCCGATCGCGGGCAACGACAAGATCTCGCTGCTGCTCAGCGCCAACAACATCTTCGATGTCGATGCCCGGCGCCATTCGAGCTTCCTGAAGGACTTCGCGCCGCTCGCGGGACGGGACATCCGCGCGACGGTGCGGGTCGGCTTCTAGGACGCCGCCAAAGGGGGCGGCGGCGCCCGGCCGCGACGTGCTCTCCGATCGGAGCACGGGCACGGACGGGTGCCGCCGGTTTCCGGAGCGGCTGGCCGCTCCATGGCATAAGCTCGGAGAAAGAACATGCGCTGCGGACAACCGGCCGCGGACGTCTCCGCGCTCGACTGGCTCGAGCGCGTGGCCGTCGGCGCGTCGATCCTGTGCCTGATCCATTGCGCCGGCCTGCCGCTCCTGCTGGCGGCGCTGCCAGCGCTGTCGCGGCTGATCGCGCTGCCGGAGGCATTCCACGCCTGGATCCTGATCCTAGCGGTGCCCAGCTCGGGCGTCGCGCTGCTCCTGGGGACATGGCGGCATCGCGCCTGGATGCCGCTCGCGGCCGGCAGCTTCGGGCTCGCGCTGCTCGCGACCGGCGCGTTCCTCCTTGCGGAAGGCGCGCTCGAGACGCCCGTCACGATCGCGGGCAGCCTCTGCCTCGCCGGTGCGCATGTCGGCAACTGGCGGCTGCGCCACCGCCATCACCGGCATGGCTGAGGCCGGGCGGCGACGTCCCGGCGACTTGCGTGCCGCAGTCCTGCGCGCGCTGCGGGACGCAGGTCGCCCACTGAGCGCGCTCGAGCTCAGAGAGAGGATCCGCGGGGAAGGGCAGCCCGTCGCTCCCAGCCTGGTGTTCCGCGCGATCCGCGAGCTCGCCGAGCGCGGGGCGATCCGCAAGGTCCTGTCGGCTCGAGGCTATATACCAGGCGGAGGCGGCGCGGGCGTCGCTTTATATTGCCGCGAATGCGGCCGGGTCACCGAGGCCGCGTGCGACGAGGCGTTCGCGAGCCTCGATCGCGCGGCCGCGTGCCGCGGCTTCGCGGTGTCGCGGCACATCGTCGAAGTCCCCGGCGTCTGCGACGCCTGCGCAAAACGATCCGGATCGCACAAGAGCTGAATGCACGCAGCGCCGACACGATCGCACGGATAATGTATCGCTGGTAGCAACATTATATACCGAACTCGCCGGTATAGCCGCAATGTCTATTGCGGTGTTGCTAATTAAGCGATATCGCAGCCAGCCAACTCGACCGCTACGAACAGCATCGCGCTGCCCGCGACAGGGAGGTGGGCCGGTGCGGTGAGCGAGATCGGGAGGGCGGCCCCGCCGATCATGCCGCCAGGAGAGGAGAAACGACATGGAGGTTGTTTTCGCGTCCTGTGCCCGCCGTCTATCGCGGCCATCGCTTGCCGCGGCGGCTCTCGCCGTCGCCATCGCCCCCACCGCCAGCCTGGCCGATCCGCCGACGTCGCAATACGGCCTCGCCTGGGAGGAGACGTTCAGCGGCACGTCGGTCGACACCAGCCGCTGGAACTTCCGGACCGACGTGAAGGCGCTGAGCGCGCAGCTTCTCGCCAATGCGGTGATCGACAACGGCCAGCTCAGCCTGCTGATGAAGCAGGAGAATGTGAGCGGAAAGAGCTACACGGGCGCCGGCGTCATCAGCAAGCAGCTGTTCGGCTACGGCTATTTCGAGGTCCGGGCGAAGAACACGACCAACACCGGCTGGCACAACAGCT
>CBIFVW010000214.1:0-6018 GCA_966186155.1 uncultured Sphingomonas sp. | reverse complement strand
GCCCTAGCGCGGCGGCATCTTCTCGAAGCGGGGCAGGGCGGGATCGACCCGGTCCCATGCATGGCCCGCGAGCGACCACATGACCATCGCCGGCCGGTACCGGCCCGGATCGTCGAGGCTCGCCGGGCAGACGATGAACAGCTCGGGCATGTCGGGGAAGGTGATGTAGACCGGCGATCCGCAGGTCGGGCAGAAGGCGCGGCGCTTGCGCGTGCCCTGCTCGCCGACCATCTCCCAATGCGACGCCGCGCCCTCCACGCGCACCGGCGCACCCGAGAAGGTCAGGTGCGACTGATGGCCGGTGCCGCTGTCGCGCTGGCATTGGCGGCACTGGCAGTCGTTCATCACCACCGGCTCGCCGTCGACTTCGTATCGGATCGCGCCGCAGGCGCATCCGCCGGTATAGGGTTCGGTCATCGCATCCTCCGTAATCTGCAAACCCATTAGAATGTGCTAATCAATTAGTCAATGCTAATGTGTAAGCGCGCGCGGGAGGGATGAAAAGCGAGCGGCGACACGCCAGATAGGCGAGCGACCAGGAGGGGAGGGAATCATGCCGCGCTATTGCCTTTTCGGACATCGCAGCTCCGGCCATTCCTACAAGGTGGCGATGGCCCTGCGGATGCTCGATCTGCCGTTCGACTATCGCGACGTCGATCCCGCCGCCCCGCGCGAGGCGCGGCCCGATGATTGGCGGCGCGTCTCGCCCTGGGGCGAGATCCCGGTCCTGCTCGACGGTGATCGGCCCCATGCCCAGTCGAACGCGATCCTGCTGCATCTGGCGTCGACGCATCGCGACCGATGGTCCCAGGACCTCGCCGCGGCCGCGCAATGGCTGTTCTGGGAGGCGAACCGCATCGGCTTCTCGCTGCCCAATCATCGCTGGCGGCGCGCGATGGGAGAGGCGGGCGGCGAGGTGGATGCCTGGCTGGAGGCGCGGCTCGCCGCGGACATCGCCGCGCTCGAGGCGGCGGTCGCGGACCGGCCGTTCCTGCTCGGCTCCGAACCGACGATCGCCGACATCGCCTGCGGCGCCTATCTCCTGCTGGAGGACACTGCCCGCTATGCGTCGGGGCATGCCGGCCTCGCGGCCTGGCTCGACCGGCTGCGCGGACTCGCGGGATGGGCGCCCGCATCCGTCCTGATGCCGGGGCGGGAACCCTAGACGAACGCTCCGCGCGCCTTGCGCAGCGTGGCGAGCAATTGCTCGTCGTTGAAGGGCTTGGCGAGCACCGGGACGTCCTGCGCCGTCGGCGGCGCGCCGCCCGGCTCGGCATAGCCGGTGATGATCACCGCCGGCAGCCGCGGGCGCAGCTGCCGGATCTGGCGGACGAGCTCGGTGCCGGAGAGGCGCGGCATCGCATAGTCGGTCAGCACGACGTCGAAGGCTTCGGGCGCCGCGCGCAGCAGCTCGAGCGCGCCCGCGCCGTCGCCGACGTCCACGACGCGGTGGCCCAGGTCCTGCAGCATCGCCGCGGTCGTCGCGCGCACGCCGTCATGATCGTCGACCAGCAGGATGCTCAATGCGGGATCGGGGACCGGCGCGGCCTCCGAGGCCGCCGGAGCCGGGGCGGGTTCCTCTCCCGCCGGCGCCGCGGGCAGCCAGATCTCGACGGTCGTGCCGCGTCCGACCTCGCTCTCGATGCGGATCGCGCCGCCCGATTGCTTGGCGAAGCCATAGACCATGCTGAGGCCGAGGCCGGTTCCCTTGCCCACCGCCTTGGTCGTGAAGAAGGGCTCCATCACCTGCTCGAGGATGTCGGGCGCGATTCCGCAGCCGCTGTCGATCACGGCGAAGACGACATAGTCGCCGGGCACGACGTCTCCGGGGGCGGATTCCTCGCCGACGTGCCGGTTCGACGCGCTCACCTTCACCATGCCGCCGTCCGGCATCGCGTCGCGCGCGTTGATGATGAGGTTCATCAGCGCGAGCTCGAGCTGCGCGGAGTCGGCATAGGCACGATCCAGCGCTTCATCACATTCCCACCCGAGCTCCACCAAGCCGCCCAGCGTGTGCGCCATCAGGTCGCCCATCGAAGTCGCGAGCCGCTGGACGTCGATCGGGGCGGGCTCCAGCTTCTGCCGGCGCGAGAAGGCGAGCAGGTGCTTGACCAGCTCGGCGCCCTGCTCGGCGGCGTGCCGCGTCATGCCGAGGATGCGCAGATGCTCGCTCTCGAGCGGGACGCGCCGCTCGATCATGCCGAGCCCGCCGAGGACGGCCGCGAGCAGATTGTTGAAATCATGCGCGATGCCGCCGGTCAGTTGCCCGATCGCATCCATCTTGCGGACCTGGTTGAGCTGGCTCTCGAGCTCGCGCCGGTCCGATATGTCGAGCAGGGTGCCGGCATATTCGACCGGCTCGCCGGCGGCGTCGCGCAGCAGGACGGCTTGGTCGAGGAAGTGCTTGTAGCGCTCATCGGCGCAGCGCCAGCGATATTCGACCGACAGGGGGCGCCCATGCGGCCGTCCCGCCAGCGCCTCGATCACGCGGTCCCGATCCTCGGGGTGGAGCCGCTCGACCCAGATGCCGGGTTCCGCGCGGATCTGCTCGAAGTCGAAGCCGGTGAGCGTGGCGAAATTGCCCGTCACGAACTTGGGCAGTCGCGGATTCGCGTCGATATCCTCGAGATAGAGGATGATCGGCAGCGAGGCGATGATCGCCGCCTGCCGCTGCTCGGCGAGGCGCAGCTGCTGCTCGGCCTTGAGCAGCTCGGCATTGGCGCGCAGATTGGCGTCGAGCAGCTGCTGCTCCTGCAATGCCTTGCGCTGGATCTCCCGCGTCATCAGGAACAGGTCGACGAACACCGCGACCTTGGACTTGAGCACCGTCGGCTCGACCGGCTTGAAGACATAGTCGACCGCGCCCATCGAATAGCCGCGCAGCAGGTGCTCCATCTCCTTGTTGACCGCGGAGAGGAAGACGATCGGCACGTGCCGGGTATTCTCGCGCGCGCGGATCAGGCGGGCGGTCTCGTAGCCGTCGATCCCCGGCATGTAGACGTCGAGCAGGATGACGGCGAACTGGTGGCGCAGCAATTGCCGCAGCGCCTCCTCGCCCGAGCGCGCGACGACCACCTCGGCGATGTCCTCGATCACGTTGGTGATCGCGAGCAGGTTGCGTTCGTCGTCGTCGACGACGAGCACGCGCGCGCGCTCGACGGGCGGGATATCGACCGCCAGGGCGGGCGGCGCCTTGGCGATGGTCGCGTTCCTGCGGCTGCCCTGCCGGGTCATGGGTCAGGTCCGCTCCGCGACGAGCAGATCGCCGGTGCGCTGGATCTCGCGCGAGCGTGCGATCCAGACCCTGAGCAACGCGAGCAGCAGATCGATGTCGACGGGCTTGGCGATATAGTCCGACGCGCCCGCGTCGAGGCATTTCTGCCGGTCGCCCTTCATGGCCTTGGCAGTGACGGCGACGAGCGGCAGCGCGGTCAGCTCCGGACGCTGGCGGATCTGCTGCATCGTCTCATAACCGTCCATCTCGGGCATCATGATGTCGATGAGCGCGATGTCGATGCCGGGGGTCTGCTCGAGGATCAGGATGCCGTCCTGCCCGCGCTCGGCGTGCAGCACCTCGACCCCGTAGCTCTCGAGCACGCTGGTGAGCGAATAGATGTTGCGGATGTCGTCGTCGACGATGAGGATCTTGGTCCCTTCGAGCTCGGGCAGCGTCCGCCCGCCGGGCGCGGACTCCTCGACGAGCTCGACCACCCGCGGCGGGGCGTCGATCTCCTCGCGCAGCGCGGCGAACACGCTCTCCAGCGCCTCCGCCGCGGCGGGCTTCTCGGTCACCGCCACCGCGCCGAGGTCGAGCGCCTGGGCGAGCTTGTCCGCGCCCGAGATCACGTGCACCGGAATGTGCCGGGTCTGCGGATCGTGCTTGAGCAGGTCGAGCAGCACGAAGCCGTCGATGTCCGACAGGCCGAGATCGAGCGTGATCGCGTTGGGCTGGAGCTTGCGCGCCATGGCGAGCGTGCCGGCGCCCGCAGTCGAGATCACTCCCTTGAGCCCGGCCCCGCGCGCGACGTCGAGCAGGATCGACGCGAAGGTCGGGTCGTCCTCGACGATCATCACGAAGGGCTCGCCGTCCAGCGCGTCGCGATCGTCGCTGAGGTCGAACGCGCTCGGCAGGGCGCTCGGCACCACCGCGCCGCTATTGTCGTAGCGCGCGGGGGTGCCGTCGAGCACCGGGACCGTCGGCGCCACCGCCTGGAGCGGGACGAACAGCGTGAAGGTCGAGCCTTCGCCGGGAGTCGAGCGCACCTGCAGCTCGCCGCCCAGCAGCCGCGCGATCTCGCGGCTGATCGAGAGGCCGAGGCCGGTGCCGCCATATTTGCGGCTGGTGGTGCCGTCGGCTTGCTGGAACGCCTCGAAGATCAGCTTCTGCTTGTCCTTGGGGATGCCGATGCCGGTGTCGATGACGGCGATCTCGATCGCCTTGTCCACGCCGCGCAGCACCGGATGGTTGGTGCTCCAGCCGCTCGATGCCGCCCGCGCCGCGAGCGTGACCGAACCCTCCGACGTGAACTTGAACGCGTTCGAGAGCAGGTTGAGCACGATCTGCTGGAGCCGCTTCTCGTCGGTGCGGATCGCCGAGGGCAGGCTCGCGTCGAAAACGACGTGGAAGTCGAGATTCTTGTCGCTCGCGAGCTGGCGGAAGGTGCGCTCCATGTGCTGCTTGAGCCCGGCCATCGGCATCTCGCCGATCTCGATCGAGACCGTGCCCGATTCGATCTTCGAGAGATCGAGGATGTCGTTGATGAGGTTGAGCAGGTCCGATCCCGCCGAGTTGATCGTGCGCGCGAACTCGACCTGTTTCTCGTTGAGGTTGCCCTGCTGGTTGTCCGACAGGAGCTTCGAGAGGATCAGCAGCGAGTTCAACGGCGTGCGCAGCTCGTGGCTCATATTGGCGAGGAACTCGGACTTGTACTTGGAGGTGAGCGCGAGCTGCTCGGCCTTCTCCTCGATGGCGCGCCGCGCCATGTCGATCTCGATGTTCTTCGCTTCGACCTGCTTCTTCTCGTTCTCGAGCAGCTGCGCCTTTTCCTGAAGCTCCTCGTTGGTGTTGTGCAGCTCCTCCTGCTTGGTGGTGAGTTCGGTCTGGCGTGCCTGGAGCTCCTGCGTCAGCAGCTGCGACTGCTTGAGCAGGCCCTCGGTCCGCATCGTCGCGGCGATCGTGTTGAGCACGATGCCGACCGATTCCATCAGCTGGTCGAGGAAGCTCTGGTGCGTCTCGTTGAACTCGCTGAACGAGGCGAGCTCGATCACCGCCTTCACTTCGTCCTCGAACAGGGCGGGGAGGATCGCGACATTGGCGGGCGGCGCATGGCCGAGCCCCGATCCGATGCGCAGGAAGTCCGCGGGGACGTTCTCGAGCAGGATCGGCCGCTTGTCCGCCGCGGCCTGGCCGACCAGGCCCTCGCGCAGCTCGAAGCGCGGTTTCAGCTCGCTGCGGTTCTCGGCACCATAGCTCGCGGCGAGATCGAGCACGGTCTCGTCGGCGTCGCGCGTGGTGACGTAGAACACGCCATATTGCGCGTTCACCAGCGGCGCGAGCTCGGACATGATGAGGTTCGACACCGTGGAGAGGTCGCGCTCGCCCTGCAGCATGCGCGAGAAGCGCGCGAGGTTGGTCTTGAGCCAGTCCTGCTCCGCGTTCTTCAAGGTCTGGTCCTTGAGGTTGCGGATCATCTCGTTGATGTTGTCCTTGAGCGCGGCCATCTCGCCCGACGCTTCCACCGCGATCGAGCGGGTGAGGTCGCCCTTGGTCACCGCCGTCGCCACTTCGGCGATCGAGCGCACCTGATTGGTCAGGTTGGCGGCGAGCTCGTTGACGTTGTCGGTGAGGTCGCGCCACAGGCCGGCGGCGCCGGGCACGCGCGCCTGGCCGCCCAGCTTGCCTTCGATGCCCACCTCGCGGGCCATGTTGGTCACCTGGTCGCCGAACGCCGAGAGCGTGTCGATCATGAAGTTGATCGTCTCGGCGAGCGCCGCGATCTCGCCCTTGGCGTCCACGGT
>CBIFVW010000213.1:0-6022 GCA_966186155.1 uncultured Sphingomonas sp. | reverse complement strand
CCCCCCGCCCCGCCCGCCCCGCCGCGGCGGGGTCCGTTCGAGGCCAAGGAGAGCTGAGATGGAGCAGATCCTCGCCACGCCGGGGCTCGCCTGGCTGATCCTGGCGGCGTTGCTCGCGATCACCGAGCTGCTGGTGCCGGGCATCTTCCTCGTGTTCATCGCAGCGGGTGCCGCGGTGACCGGGATCGTCACGCTGCTGCTTCCCGGCTTCGACCTGATGTTCGAGGTGTTCCTGTTCGCGATCGCCTCGGCGGTGGCGGTGGCGATCGGGCGGCGCTGGTACCGGCGCAATCCGGTGCCGAGCGAGGACCCGCTGCTCAACGACCGCGCCGCGCGGCTGATCGGGCAGATCGTCACCGTGGTCGAGCCGATCGTGGCCGGAAGCGGCAAGGTGAAGGTGGGCGACGGCGAGTGGCTCGCCAGCGGCCCCGACACGCCCGCGGGCGCGCATGTCCGCATCACCGGCGCGCGCGGCACCTCGCTCGACGTCGAGCCCGCCTGAGATCTTCCGAGGAGTCCACATGCTTACCACTCGCCGCCAGGTCCTGCTCGGTGCGGGCTCGACGCTCGCGCTCGCCGGTGTTCCCGCCCAGGCGCGCGCGCTGCTGCCCGGCGCCGACGCCGCGGCCGACGCGGCGCTCGCGCGCATCGCCGAGCAGCTGCTCCGCGACTATCCCGAGACCGCGACCACGCTCGGCGTCGACAAGGACAAGCGCGCGACGCTCAAGCACCGGCTGACCGACCGTTCGGTGAAGGGCCAGGCGAAGATCGCCGCGAACCTGCGCAAGGGGCTCGCCGACCTCGCGAAGATCGATGCGAACGCGCTGAGCCCGGTGATGCGCACCAATGTCGACGTGGTGCAGGCCTCGTTCGGCAAGGCGCTCGAAGGGTTCGCGTTCGGCTATGGCGACGTACCGGTCGGCGGGTGGCGCAACACGCCCTATGCGGTGGTGCAGAATGTCGGCGCGTTCCTCGACCTGCCGCGCTTCCTCGACAGCGACCACCAGATCGCAACTCCGGAGGATGCGGAAGCCTATCTCGACCGGCTCGAATCCTACGCCGAGCAAGTCGAGGGCGAGACCGAGCGGCTGAAGATCGCGGCGGGCAAGGGCGTGATCGCGCCCGACTTCCTGCTCGACAAGTGCCTCAAGCAGATCAAGCTCGCCCGCGGCGGCAATCCGGCGGGATGGGGCGTGGTGACCTCGCTCGCCAACCGCACCGCCGGCTTCGACGGCGACTATGGCAACCGCGCCTGGCTGCTCGCCAAGGACAAGCTCGCCCCGGCGCTCGACCGGCAGATCGCCGAGCTCGAGAAGCACCGCGCCCGGGCGACGAGCGACGCGGGCGTGTGGAAGTTCAGGGACGGCGAGGCCTATTATGCCTGGGCGCTGAGCGCCGGCACGACCACGACGATGACGCCCGACGAGGTCCACAAGATGGGCCTCGACCAGCTCGCCGCGATCCAGTCCGAGATGGACGCCATCCTCAGGAAGGAGGGGTACAGCCAGGGCAGCGTCGGCGCCCGCATGGCGGCGCTGGCCAAGGATCCGCGCTTCATGTTCCCGGAGGGCGATCCCGGCCGCGCCGAGATCATGAAGTTCCTCAACGCGCGCATCGCCGACATCCGCAGCCGCATGCCCCAGGCCTTCCATACGCTGGTGAAGGGCAATGTCGAAGTGAAGCGCCTGCCGCCCGAGGAGGAGCCAGGCGCGCCCGGCGCCTATGGCGGGCCGGGATCGATCGACGGCACGGTGCCGGGCAAGTTCTGGATCAACCTGCGCACGACCGAGCTCCACACGCGCTTCAGCCTGCCCGACCTCGCCTATCACGAAGCAATCCCGGGCCATGTCTGGCAGGGCGAATATACGTTCAAGCTGCCGCTGATCCGCTCGATCCTGCAGTTCAACGCCTATTCGGAAGGCTGGGCGCTCTATGCCGAGCAGCTCGCCGACGAGCTCGGCGTCTATGCGAGCAATCCGGCCGAGAAGCTCGGCTATCTCCAGTCGCTGGGCTTCCGCGCGTGCCGGCTGGTGGTCGACACCGGCCTCCACGCCAAGCGCTGGACCCGGCAGCAGGCGATCGACTGGTTCGTCACCGCCAACGGATCGGGGATCGAGGAAGTCTCGGGCGAGGTCGACCGCTATTGCTCCTGGCCCGGCCAGGCATGCGGCTACAAGGTCGGGCACAGCGAGATCAACCGCCTGCGCGACAAGGCCAAGGCGGCGCTCGGCGACCGCTACGACTTCAGGGCGTTCAACGACGCGGTGGTGCTCGGCGGCAACGTGCCGATGACCGTGCTCGGCCATATCGTCGACCGCCACATCGCGGAGAGGAAGGCATGATCCTGAGACGCTGGCGCGGCGTGATCCGCACGCACGAGCGCGACGCCTACGCCGCCTATATCGAGCGGACGGGCGGCACCGACTATAGGTCGACGCCCGGCAATCTCGGCTTCCAGATGCTGTTCCGCGACCTGGGCGACGGCAGCACCGAAGTGACGACGCTGAGCTGGTGGAAGAGCCTGGACGACATAAGCGGCTTCGCGGGCGACGACATCAGCATCGCCCGCTACTATCCCGAGGACGACCAGTATCTGGTCGAGCGGCCGCGCCACGTCGAGCATCACGACGTGGTGGCGAGCAGCTTGGGGATTTGATTTCCTTTCATTCCTCCCCCGGAGGGGAGGGGAACCAGCCGCAGGCTGGTGGAGGGGTATTCTCCATCTGCGACGCGGCCCGGGGCAAGCTACCCCTCCACCACGCGACTGCGTCGCGCGGTCCCCCTCCCCCTCCGGGGGAGGAATGAAACAGAACCTAGCTCTTGTTGAACAACCCCGAAGCGAGGTTGCCCAGGTTGCCGAGCACGCCGCCCTCGCCCTCACCCTGGAGCAGCGACGCGAACTGGCCGAGCGCGCCTTCGCCGCCGATATGGCCGATGATCTCCTGGAGCTTGTCGACCGGCAGTCCCGTCGCCGAAGCCGCGCCCTCGGCGGTGTCGACGTCCATCGGATGGAACTTGGCGAGCGCCTGCACCGCCGATTCGACATGCTCGGGCGACAGGCCGACCTTCGCCGCGAGGTTGGTCACGTCAACATTCTGAGTGACTTGGCCGAGAATGCCGTCGAGAATGCTCATCTTACGCCTCCGCCGATGTGGAACTGGTGGGACGAGCCTAGCACGGCTCCGGCAGCGGCGCACGGTCCGGCGGGACGAACCCCCGCCGCGCCGGCACCGAAAACAGCAGCTCGCGGCTGTAGAAGCCGAGCGGCCAGTCGCGTCGGCCCATCGGCGAGAGCAGCAGCGCGTTGACTCGGGCGGCAAGCCCCGTCTCCTCGGTACGCGCCAGGAACAGCCGGACGCCCGCGACGAACGCGCGGGTGATCGTGTCGTGATAGCCGCCCGCATCGTCGTTCACGCCGCCGACGCTCTCGTTGAAGCGCGAGATGATGCCGGCGATCTCGGCATCGACGTCGATGTCGGGCCGTTCGGTCAGGAGATAGAGGCACGCGGCGAGGTGCGCCTCGTGCGTCCAGTCCTCGCGCGCGAGGCCGCATGCGAGCAGGCCTTCGCCGAGGCGGACGATCTCGGCGTCGGAGGAGAAGAGGCGGATGGGAAACTCGGTCATCGATCGGGCTCCTAGAGGCCCGATCGATGACCGGGCAAGATCAGGCGGTGGTGGCGGGGGCTTGGGGCGCCGCTTGTCGCACCCCCTCGTCGACCTGGCCTTCGAATTGCGCGAAATTCTCGACGAACAGGTCGACCAGCTTCGCGGCGGTCGCGTCGTACTCGGCCTTGTTCGGCCAGGTCTCGCGCGGATCGAGGATCGACGGATCGACTCCCGGGACGCTGACCGGCACCCTGAAGCCGAAATTGGGATCGGTGCGGAACTCGACATGGTTGAGGCTGCCGTCGAGCGCCGCGTTGAGCAGCGCGCGGGTCGCCTTGATCGGCATGCGGTGGCCGACGCCGTACTTGCCGCCGGTCCAGCCCGTGTTGACGAGCCAGCAATGCACCCCGCCCCTGGCGATCCGCTCCTTGAGGAGATTGCCATAGACCGAGGGGTGGCGCGGCATGAACGGCGCGCCGAAGCAGGTCGAGAAGGTCGCCTCGGGCTCGGTGACGCCGATCTCGGTGCCGGCGACGCGCGCGGTATAGCCCGAGAGGAAATGGTACATCGCCTGCTCGGGGGTGAGCTTGGCGATCGGCGGGAGCACGCCGTAGGCGTCCGCGGTGAGCATCACGACGTTCTTCGGCACCGGCCCCATGTTCGCGGCCGAGGCATTGGGGATGAAGTCGATCGGATAGGCCCCGCGCGTATTCTCGGCGAGGCTGTTGTCGT
The DNA here is from genome assembly GCA_966186155.1 of uncultured Sphingomonas sp. Lineage (GTDB taxonomy): Bacteria > Pseudomonadota > Alphaproteobacteria > Sphingomonadales > Sphingomonadaceae > Sphingomonas. The sequence continues at coordinate 1,684 of CBIFVW010000213.1, read as the reverse complement.
CGAGATCGAGCCTGCGGCTCTCCTCGTCCATCACGACATTCTCGAGCACCGTGCCGAAGCGCCTGGTCGTGGCGAAGATCTCGGGCTCCGCTTCTTCGGAGAGCCGGATCATCTTGGCGTAGCAGCCGCCCTCGAAATTGAAGACCGCGGTATCCGACCAGCCATGCTCGTCGTCGCCGATCAGCGTGCGCGACGCGTCGGCGGAGAGCGTGGTCTTGCCGGTGCCCGACAGGCCGAAGAACACCGCCGTGTCGCCGCTCGGCCCTATATTGGCCGAGCAGTGCATCGGCATGATGCCCTGCTCCGGCAGCAGATAGTTGAGCAGCCCGAAGACGCTCTTCTTCATCTCGCCGGCATAGGCGGTGCCGCCGATCAGGATCAGCCGATCGGTGAAGCTCACCGCGATCACCGTCTCGCTCCGCGTGCCGTGGCGGGCGGGATCGGCGCGGAAGCTCGGCAGGTCGATGATCGTATATTCGGGCACGAAGCCCTCGAGCTCGGCCGCCTCGGGCCGCACCAGCATCGTGCGGATGAAGAGACTGTGCCAGGCGAGCTCGTTGATCACGCGCACCTTGACGCGGTGCTCGGGCTGCGAGCCGCCGTACAGGTCCTGGACGAACAGCGTGTCGCGCGCGCCGACCTCGGCGAGGAAATCGGCCTTGAGCGCGGCGAAATGCGCCGGGTCCATCGGCTTGTTGGTCTTGCCCCACCAGATGCTCGACTCGGTCGCGGCGTCACGGACGATGAACTTGTCCTGCGCCGATCGCCCGGTGTGCTTGCCGGTGGCGACGACGAGCGGGCCGTCCTTCGCCAGCCTGCCTTCGCCGCGGCGGAGCGCATGCTCCACCAGCGGCGCGGTTTCCAGGTTCCAGAATAGGGTAGCGCCGGTCCCGATGCCCTGGGCATCGAGGCCGTGGCGCGGGTTGCGCTCGGTCAATTTAGCCTCCGTCTCCTGCCCGGGCTGTCGCCGCCCGGCGCAATTTTATTGCTCGGGCATAGGCATCGGGGGAGAATGGGGTCAACCCGAGTAAACGTTGTCATGCGATTGAGCGGGGCAGAACTTTGGTCTAATTCCATGCACGCATGTTTTTGGGTCAGATAAGCGGAGTCGAATGACCGCAACGATCGCGCTGGTCGACGACGACCGCAACATCCTCACCTCGGTCTCCATCGCCCTGCAGACCGAGGGATTCCTCACCCGCGTCTATTCGGACGGCGAAAGCGCGCTCAAGGCGCTGATCGACAATCCACCCGATCTCGCCGTGCTCGACATCAAGATGCCGAAGATGGACGGGCTCGAGCTGCTCCGGCGGCTGCGCGAGAAGAGCACGATCCCCGTGATCTTCCTCACCAGCAAGGACGACGAGCTCGACGAGGCGCTCGGCCTCGCCATGGGCGCAGACGACTATATCGCCAAGCCGTTCAGCCAGCGGCTGCTGATCGCCCGCATCCGCGCGATCCTGCGGCGCACCGAGGCCGCGCAGCCGAGCGCCGAGGGCGGCGAGGAACAGCAGGCCGAGGCGCTCGAGCGCGGGCGGCTGGTGATGGATCCGGCGCGCCACCGCGTGACCTGGAACGGCACCAACGTGACGCTCACCGTCACCGAGTTCCTGATCCTCGAGACGCTGGCGCAGCGGCCGGGCATCGTGAAGACGCGCAACCAGCTGATGGACGCGGCCTATCA
>CBIFVW010000212.1:0-6027 GCA_966186155.1 uncultured Sphingomonas sp. | reverse complement strand
ACGCCTATGTCGACCAGCTCCGCAAGGTCGGCATCGAGGCACTGCGCCGCCGCCCGCGTCCGAAGCGCGAGGAAGCCGCGCTGCGCCGCGAAGGTCCGCGCCTGCGCACCGCCACCTGGGGCATCGATCCCGCCGAGCTCGACAAGCTCGAGGCCAAGCTGTCGCGCGACCGCGAGATCGTCGAGCGCCGCGTGTTCCAGACCGCCACGCTCGACGACCTGTCGCTCGAGACCGGCGTGACCAAGGAGCGCGTGCGCCAGATCACCAAGCGCGCCGCCAAGGCGATCGCCGAGATCGCCGCGACCGACCCGCGTTTCGCGGTGATGGCGGAATATGGCCAGGCCGGCACGCCGCGCCGCCGCCAGCCCGCCCCGGCGCATGTCCGCGCCGCGCCGATCCTTCCCGACGCCAGCCTGCCGCACAATCGCCTCGCCAGCATCCGCGCCATCGATCCCGCGGCGCTCGCGCCGGCGGCGATCGCCCAGGCCGACGCCATGGCCTCGGCCGAGCGTGTCGAGGTGGTGCTCCCCCTCGCCAACGCCGCCGCCGCCAGCGCTGCATTGCATTGATCGTCCCGGGAGTGGCGGCGGAGTGCCGCCGTTCCCGAGCCGCGTTGATGTCGTGAGGGGAAACGAGATGCAGGGCGATTTCGACAGGAAGGCCATCAGGACGGACGGACCGGGCAACCTGCCTCGGCCGAACCGGACCTTGACCGAGCTCGCGCGCGAGGCCGCGCGCTGCGCCAGGCCGCTGCTGCCCGAGGGCGCGGGGATGTTCATGGGCCTCGAGACCAATGCCGAGGGCGAGCTTCGGCTGCTCTGGTGGCGGCACCGGGACTTCCGCCTGGTGGCGGAGATCTCCGCGGGGCCCGACGGCTTCTGCGCCGCGGACAGCGAGGAAGGCGCGCTGCAGGATGCCGCCGCCGCGCTGCTCGATTATCTCGCGGGCCGCTGGCCCAGCCCGCCCGAGGAGCTGGGCGTGATCACCGACGGCGTGGGCATCGCCTTCGCCCCCGATCACCCTGCGCCTTCCGCGAATGGCTGGCTGCTTCGGATCGCCAGCGGCGAGTCCACCCTCGCGATGATCCTCGATCTCGACGAGACCGGCCCCTGCGCGCTGCTCGGCCCGCAGCGGAGCGTGAAGTCGCTCCATTAACCACGTCGCTCAAATATTTCTAATAATGGAGCAATCGTGATCTTGCTTTATCCTTGAATTGCTTCAACAAGGCCCGGCACCGGCAAGGAACCGGGCCGAGGAAGCAGGATGGCGAAGACCAACGGCAAGGGAAAGCAGCGGGCGGGCGAGCTCGTCGTCGATCTCCATCGCGCGTTCGTCTTTCCCAACCGGATGCGCGAGCAGCGCCGCCGGCACGGCTATCCCAAGCTGCTGCGGCTCGCCTCGCGCATTCCCGAGATCCCCTATATCCGGCTTTCGAAGATCGAGCGCGGCGAGGTCGTGGCGCGGGCGGACGAGCTGCGCCGGATCGCCGCCGCGCTGGAGATCGCGCCGGCCGAGCTGCTGATCGACATCGACGCGCCCGATTTCGACATCGCGCAATGGGCCGAGCCCTTCGACGACGGCGCCGATGTCGACCTGGACGAGGAGCGCTTCGCCGTGCTGCTCGGCGCGGCGCTGCGCGCGCGGCGCACGCGCGATCCGGCGCTCACCATCGCCGCGATCGAGCGCGACTTCGGCCTGCCGCCGGTGAATCTCTCGCGCATCGAGAATGCGCAAAAGCCCTTCGCGCGCTGGAACCCGGCGACGCAGAAGTCGCTCTTCGCGATCTTCGGCGTCGCGCGCGAGGCCGATTTGCGCAGCATGGTCGAGGCGCAGCACCGCAGCGGCGCCCTCGACGACTTCCTGGCCGCGATCGCGAATCCCGAAGCGCGTCACGAGCGCAGCCGGCAGCGCATCGCCGAGATCCGGGCCGCGCTGGCCGCCGAGGACGGCATTTCTCCGCCACCGGCCGCGCCGCCCGTCGCCACCGAGCCCCTGGCGCTGCTCGTCCCGCGCGGCAGCCCGGCAGCCGCGGTGCGGCTCATACCGGTATACGGCGCGCCGCTCCCCCATGGGCTGATCGCGCATCAGGAGACCGGCGAGACGGTCGAGGCGCCGCGTGTGGCGGGTGCTCGCTCCTTCGCGCTCAAGGTCTGCCGCGCGACGCTCGGCGGCGGACTGCCGGGCCAGGCGACGGTGGTCGCCGATCCCGATCGCTTTCCCTCCCCCGGCGGCCTCGTCGCGCTTCGTGAAGAGGGAGGCTGGCGCCTGCTCTCGGTCGCTTCCGATCGCGAGGGCCGGATGATCGGCTACAGCGTCAATCCCGATATGGAAGTGCCGCTCGACGGCTGCGATCCGGCCGACCTCGCCGCGATCGTCAGCGCGATCTTCGTCTGATCCAATCCCGTTGACGCGGCCGCGCGGCGCCCTAAGGCTCGCGCGATGGGCATCATCGTCGCGATCGAAGGCGCGGACGGCGTCGGCAAGAACACCAGCTCGCGGCTGCTGCGCGAGACGCTGGAGGCGACGGGCAAGCGCGCCGCGGTGATCGGCTTCCCGCGCTATGGCGAGACCGTGGGCGGCGTGACGATCGGCCGCTATCTCGCCGGCGACATGCCGGTGCCGGTCACGCCGCGCGCGGCCGCGACGCTCTATGCGCTCGATCGGTTCGAATGGCGCGACCACATCCTCGCCGCGGCCGAGGCGCACGACGTGCTCATCTTCGACCGCTACGTCGCCTCCAACATGGCCTATCAGGGCGCGCGCGTGGCGCCGGAGGAGAGCCGGACGCTGATGGAGTGGATCCTCGCGCTCGAGACCGGGCAGTTCGGCCTGCCCCGCCCCGCCCTGTCGATCTATCTCGACACGCCCTGGGAGCTCGCCCGCGAGCTGATCCTCCAAAAGGCGCGGCGCAGCTATACCGACCGGAGCTACGACGAGTACGAGGCCGACATCGCGCTCCAGCAGCGCGTCCGCGCCAATTACGAATCGATCGTGGCGGCGGACCTGCTCGGTCCCTGGCGCGTGGTGCATGCGAGCAGCGGCGGCGCGATGCGCGATCCGGCCGGGATCGTGGCCGAAATCCTCGGCCATATCGAGGCGTTGCGGTGACCGACGCGGCACAGTAGAGCCCGAGCCGCTTGACAGTCCCGCCTGCACGACAGCATGGTAGCGCTATCAAGAGATAGGGGTGAGAGGGCCTTGGAAGCGCTTCCGGCAGAATTGTTGCCCGCCGATCACGAACAGGCGGTCCTGGTCGGCCGTGTCCTGACTGACACCGGTCCCAGCGTGGTGGTGATCCGAGGGGGCACGATCTTCGACGTCACCACCGCGGCGCCGACGGTCGCCGACCTTCTCGACCGCGACGACGCCGCCAATATCCCCGGGATCGCGCTCGCATCGGTTTCGGATCTTGGTAGCGATAACGGCCCCCGGCTGCTCGCCCCGATCGACCTCCAGTGCGTCAAGGCCTGCGGCGTCACCTTCGCGGTCTCCGCGATCGAGCGCGTGATCGAGGAGCGCGCGCGCGGCGATGCCGACAAGGCGGCGGCGATCCGCGGCGATCTCGAGGCGCGGGTCGGCTCGGGCATCCGCTCGGTCGTCCCCGGCACGCCCGAAGCCGCGAACCTCAAGGCCGCGCTGATCGACGCTGGCATGTGGTCGCAATATCTCGAGGTCGCGATCGGCCCCGACGCCGAGGTGTTCACCAAGGCGCCGGTGCTCTCCGCGGTCGGCTGGGGCGACGAGATCGGCGTCCGGTCGGACAGCGACTGGAACAACCCCGAGCCCGAGATCGTGCTCGTCGTCGACCGGAGCGGCACTCCGCGCGGCGCGACGCTGGGCAACGACGTCAACCTGCGCGACTTCGAAGGCCGCAGCGCGCTGCTGCTCGGCAAGGCCAAGGACAACAACGCCTCGACTGCGATCGGGCCCTTCATCCGCCTGTTCGACGACCATTTCACGATGGACGACGTCCGCGCGGCCGAGGTCGACCTGGTGATCGACGGGCCCGAGGGCTATCGGCTCGAAGGCACCAACAAGATGAGCCAGATCAGCCGCGACCCCACCGAGCTGGTCCGCCAGGCGCTGAGCGAGCACCAATATCCGGACGGCTTCGCGCTGTTCCTCGGCACGCTGTTCGCGCCGATCCAGGACCGCGACCATCCCGGCCGCGGCTTCACTCACAAGCCGGGGGACGTGGTCCGCATCTCGAGCCCCAAGCTCGGCAGCCTCGTCAACCGCGTCACCACCTCCAAGGCTGCGCCGCCCTGGGAATTCGGCATCCGCGACCTGATGCGCAACCTGGCGCGGCGCGGGCTGCTATGACCGATTTACTCGTACAATTTAGCCGCTATTCCAAGGTACCCCATCCTCATGTCGGAAGCTGATCCCATGCACATGCCGCTCACCCGTGATCAGCGCGCGGTCTATCCCAGCCTGAAGGGCAAGCGCGTGCTGGTCACCGGCGGCGGCTCGGGCATCGGCGCGGGCATCGTCGAGGGCTTCGTCCGCCAGGGCGCCGCCGTCACCTTCTTCGACATCGCCGACGCGGATTCGCAGGCGCTGGTCGAGAGCCTCGAGGGGGCGCAGCAGCCGCCGGTCTTCCGCCGCGTCGACCTCACCGACGTCAAGGGCCTGCAGGCAGAGATCGGCCGGCTGATCGCGGATCACGGCGCCTTCGACATCCTGATCAACAATGCCGCCAACGACGATCGCCACACGATCGAGCAAGTCACCGAGGAATATTGGGACAACCGGCTCGACACCAATCTCAAGCACCTCTTCTTCGCCGCCCAGGCGGTGATTCCGGGCATGAAGGCCAAGGGCGCCGGCGTGATCGTCAACCTGGGCTCGATCTCCTGGCACCTCGCGCTCGAGGGGCTCACGCTCTACCAGACCGCCAAGGCGGCGATCGAGGGCCTCACCCGCAGCTTCGCGCGCGAGCTCGGGCCGGACGGCATCCGCTCGGTCTGCATCGTGCCGGGCAACGTCAAGACGCCGCGCCAGATGAAATGGTACACGCCCGAGGGCGAGGCCGAGATCGTCGGCGCGCAATGCCTCAAGGGCCGGCTGGTGCCCGACGACATCGCCGCGATGGCGCTGTTCCTTGCATCGGACGATGCCCGGCTGGTAACCGGTCACGAATATTTCGTGGATGCCGGCTGGAGGTGATGGGATGAGCGTGGTGACTTCGGCGCCGGAGAGCATCTGGTCGCTCGCCGCCCCGCTTCTCGAAGGCCCCGTCTGGGTCGAGCGCGACCAGGCGCTGTGGTTCGTCGACATCAAGAGCCGCAAGATCCATCGCTACGATCCGGCGACCGGCGCCAAGCGGAGCTGGGACGCGCCGGACCAGATCGGCTTCGTCCTGCCGGCCGCGAGCGGCGGCTTCGTCGCCGGGCTCCAGAGCGGCCTCGCCCGATTCGACGAGCGCGACGGCAGCTTCACGCCGATCTGCTCCCCCGAACCCGGCCAGCCGGGCAACCGGCTCAACGACGGCACCGTCGACAGCAAGGGTCGGCTTTGGTTCGGCAGCATGGACGATGGCGAGGCGGGCGTGACCGGGGCGATCTACCGCCTCGGCGCCGACGGCAACTGCGTCTGCGAGAGCCCGCTCTATTCGATCACCAACGGTCCGGCGGTGAGCCCCGACGGGCGGACGCTCTACCATGTCGATACGCTGGGCGGCGTGATCCATGCCTGCGACGTCGGCGACGACGGGACGCTGGGCAACCGCCGCGAGTTCGCCCGCATCCCCAATGCCGAGGGCTATCCCGACGGCCCGACGGTCGATTCCGAAGGCTGTGTGTGGATCGGCCTTTACATGGGCTCGGCGGTGCGGCGCTATTCGCCCGCAGGCGAGCTTCTCGAGACCGTGACCTTCCCGGTCGACGCGATCACCAAGGTGGCGTTCGGCGGGCCCGATCTGAAGACGGTCTACGCCACCACTGCCAACAAGCACCTCTCCGCCGAGGAGAAGGCCGCGCGGCCGGCTTCCGGGGACCTGTTCCGCTTCGAGGTCAGCGTGGCGGG
>CBIFVW010000211.1:0-6047 GCA_966186155.1 uncultured Sphingomonas sp. | reverse complement strand
GTCGGCGCCTGCGCGGCGGCGGGTGCTGCCGACGCGATCAGCATCGCGGCGGCGGCCAGCGAAATGGCTATCGGTTCGGGCATGAGCACAATCCTCATTGGTTCAAAACTGCATCGTCGCGGCGAGCGAGATGCGGGTCGACTTGTAGTTCGATACGTCACCATTGGTCTTACGGTCGAGATAGGCGGCGGACAGTTCGAGCGCGAAGCGGTCGGTCAGCTTGCGGCGCGCGAGCAGGCCGAATTGGTTCGTTCGGTCATGGTCATAGTTGAACGGGCGGATCGCCGCGTCCTGGCGGAAATCGCGCCGCACCAGCTCGGCGAACGCACCCACCGAAGTGAGCTCGCTGAGCCCGATCTCGGCGGAAAGCCGATGCGCGGTGCGGACCGCGAAACCCGTCGCGATCAGGCTGTCGTTGACGATCGTGCGCTCGGTCGAGGCCGTGAGCTTGACCCTCGGGATCGCCATGCTCGCGATGCGCACCGTCCAGCCGGGACCGTTATAGTCCCCGATTGCCGAAGCGTTGCTGCGCACCCGCATCCAGCGCAGATCGGCATTGATCGACGTGAGCGGCGACACGGATCGGTCGAACGAGATGCCGACCGCGTCGCTTCGATTGGTGACCGCGAGTTCCGGCCGGTCGCTGTCGACACGCTCGTAATACCAGCTCAGCTTTCCCAGGCTCGGAAGGCTGTAGCCGAGCCCGGCGCGATAGAGATTGCCGGTCTGGTCGGCATATTCGAAGCCGTTGTCGTTGCGCGTCGTGTCGCGCCGCCATGCGACGATCGGGTAAAATCCCGCCGGCCGCTCGCAATCGGCCGACAGCGACAGCGTCGAGAAGCGCTGGAGATTCTCGGTCCGGCTGTTGATGTCGCCATAATCGGCGCGTTCCTGCCGGTAATCGGCATAGGGCTTGATCGTGCAGCGGCCCGCGACCAGCAGCTTCGCCGAGCCTTCGAGCTCGAAGCGCGGCTTGCTGCGGTTCGATTCCTTGAGAAACCAGTCGTAGCCGGCGATCGCGCGCAGGCTGAATCCACGCACGCCGATGTCGCGATCGTAGCGCACCTCGACCTCGGGCGTGACGATCACGTCGGCGATGGGATCTTCCCGGCGGGAATCCACCCGATAGACATTGTCGTCATAGACGGTGGTCAGCGAGGTCTGGATCTGCAGCCCCTGCTTCTCCGCGGGCTGCGGATCCTGGGGCTGACGTGCCGGCTGCGGAGGTGGCGGCGGCTCTTGCTGTTGCTGTTGCTGCGGGCGCTGCGGCTGCGAAGGCGCGGGAGGGGATTCCTGTTGCTGCTGCTGAGGCGGCGGGGAGGGGGTACCGTCCTGGTCCTGGGCCCTGGCGCCGGTCGACCAGCAGAGCCCGATCAGCAGCGCGAGCGCCGCGATGCGGGGCGCACGCGCATCGTTCCGGATGAACGCATTCGGTCCCTCAAAACCTTTCGCACATGCGAAAGATCTGGGTCCCGTTGCCTCGATGGCCGAGCAAAGCACGCGCTCACTACCTCATTGCACTGCAGCAACGAAGCCATCCTAGTGCCTTTGCCGGACCCTGCACACCGTGCGCGGCTCGGTTGGTCGCGCCCCTGGCACGGCCTGGTAGATTTCCGATTTTGAGGCTTGTCTCGAGGCCGCGCCGGCCGAGACGTGAGAGCTCAGCCGATCAGCCAGTAGACCAGCCCGCCGAGCGCCGCGACGAACGCGATCACGCCCGCGGCGCGCGAGATTCCCTGCACCAGCCGCTCGCCGAACGGCTGGACGTCCGCCGCTTGGAGGCGCGCATCCATGTCGCGCGCGATCGCCAGAAAATCCGCCACTGTCAGGAACCCCTGCTGCCCGTGGCGGCTGCTCTAGGCTTCAATGGTTGACGGAATCTTCCGTCCGGCCTCCGGTATCATCCCGGGGCGCGCGCGATTTCAATAAGCGTTCTTGTGCACCAGCACCTGCGCCGTGCGCGCCAGGATGCTGATGTCGCGGAGCAGGCTCCAGCCATGGAGATATTCGAGATCGGCCTCGAGCCGGTTGACGATGTCGCGGCGATGCTCGGTCGCGCCGCGGAAGCCGCGGATCTGGGCGAGGCCGGTGATGCCCGGCTTGAGCGCGTGGCGGTGCCAATATTGGCGGTCGACGCGCCAGAACAGCTCGTCGCCCGCGGTCGAGCCGAGCGCGTGCGGGCGCGGGCCGACCAGGCTCATCTCGCCGAGCAGCACGTTGATGAGCTGCGGGAGCTCGTCGATGCTGGTCTTGCGGATGAAGGCGCCGATGCGCGTGATCCTGTCGTCGTCGCGGCGAGTCGACCGGCTGCCGTCGGCGTCGCTGGTCTCGACGCGCATGCTGCGGAACTTGAGGATGTGGAAGATGCGGTTGCCGCGGCCCATCCGCTCCTGGCGGAAGAAGACCGGGCCGGGCGAGTCGAGCTTGATCGCGATCGCCACCGCGATCATCAGCGGCATCAGCGCGATGAGCAGCGGCACCGTCATGGCGATGTCGAGCGCACGCTTCTTGGCGCGATTGGCGAGGTTGAGCGGTCCGCGCGAGACCACCACGGTGGTGACGCCGCTGAGCTGATGTACCGCGAGCGGCGCGAGCTCGCCGATTTCGGGGACGATGATCTCGCCCTGGATATTGGCGCCCTTCAAGAGCTGTGCCCATTCGGCCTTGCGCTCGGGCGCGCAGCTGATGACCACCCGGTCATAATGTCGGAAGATCGTGCCGAGGCGATTGAGCATGTACGGATCGTCGAGATCGGAACGCAGCGCGGCGCTGCGCGCGTCGATGATGTCGTTCTCGGCGCAGTCCTCGGGCACGCTGCCGCCGTCGACGATGAGCAGCCCGGCGTCGAGCCGGTTGGCGAAGCTCTGGCGGACGAGCTGGCAGATCAGCAGCCGCTGGCTCAGCACGAGCACCACCGTCGATACGATGCCGACCGACAGCGCGAGGCGCGGCAGCCTCCCGGTCACCTTGAGCGAGAAGACGACGAGCAGGAAGATCAGCATCATCGCCGAGAGCGAGAGCAGCGCCTGGCGGCAGCTCGTCACGGCGCTGGTCAGGCATTTGGGGCTATAGGCCTGGTTCTGGAAGGCGATCGCGGCGTGGATCACCAGCACCCCGAGCAGCGAGGTCCAGGCGTCGCTCGAGATATTGCCCGGCTTCTCCACCTGCACCCCGATCGCGAAGCCGATGAGTATCGCGAGCGCGTCCGCGCCGATCAGCGCGAGGCACAGCCATATCTTGGCGCTGCGCCGGGCCGCTACCGCAAGAGGCGTACGCGCGGGATATCCTTGGATCGCGAGGTCAATCTTTGACATGCGACACCAATGCTCCCTGACGCAAAACACTCGCAAGGAGCGCGATCCGGAACCCTGCTGCCGGGCAGTCGAGCTGGTTCGCGGTACCTTGCTGCGGCGCAACAGGACATAGGGGCATGGCTAAGGCAAGCGGGGGCCGGGCATTTCGGGATGACCCGTGCCATCCGAGAGATTCCCCGCGAACCGACTTGTGAGCGCTACCAGGCGTCCGAAACGGTTCCTAACTGAACGAAATCAGCCAAGCTCGTGAAAAGAAGCGGAAATCTTCTATCGGAGCAGGAACCAGACGATCGTGCCGAGCACGAGGAAGAATGCCGCGGGTCCGGCGAATCGCGAAAAGGATTCGACTGCGCTCTCGAGCCGGTCGGCCGGAAGCGGGGGAAGCCCGACGGTGCGCGGTTCGGGCAGGCGCTGGGGATCGATGCCGCCCGCCTGGGGCGCCACGCCGGGAATATTCGCGCTCGACGACCCCTGCGGGCCGCCCGGTCCTTCGGACATCCACTTCCCTCACGACGGGCCTTGCTGCGGCCCCGTCGAACCATCTCTTACACCATCCCGATCGGCATTTCGACGGTGAATCGGGGCCGCCTCGCGACGAATGCCGGCAAGAGCGCGGAACCGCCGCTGGCGCGGGAGTGCCGTGCGCCTCGGCCGCAATCGAGCTAAGCCGCGCATCGATCTATCGCGGCTTTGGCTTGGACGCGCGCCGCCGAAGCCAATAGCTAGCAGGCCTGTGCCGCCGCACATCATCGCGGCGCGATGCGAGGAGACGCCGGTGACGATGTTGAGCCCGATGGAGATGGCGCGCAGCCTGGGTGGCGGGCTGCTCTCGTTTCCGGTGACGCACTTCGACGCGGAGGGCGGCTTCCTCGAGGCCGCCTATCGCGAGCATTGCGCCTGGATGCTCGGCCACGCGCTGAGCGGGCTGTTCGCCGCGGGCGGGACGGGCGAGTTCTTTTCGCTCACGCCGAACGAAGTCGTGTCGGTCGTCGCCGCGGCGGTCGCCGAAGCGGGAGGGCGCCTGCCGGTCATCTCGGGATGCGGCTATGGCACCGCGATCGCGACCGAGATCGCGCGTGGCGCGGAGCGCGTGGGCGCGAACGGGCTGCTGCTGCTCCCGCCCTATCTCGTCGCGTCGAGCCAGGAGGGACTCGCCGCGCATGTGGAGGCGGTGTGCCGGGCGACCGGGCTCGGCGTGATCGTCTACAACCGCGACAATGCGATCCTCGACGACGAGACGCTGGCGCGGTTGTGCGATCGCAATCCCAACCTGGTCGGCTTCAAGGACGGAGTCGGCGACATCGAGCTGATGACCCGCATCCATGCGCGGATGGGCGATCGGCTGACCTATATCGGCGGGCTTCCCACTGCCGAGACCTTCGCCACCCCGTATCTCACGATGGGCGTCACCACCTATTCCTCGGCGATCTTCAACTTCATGCCCGAATGGGCGCTGGCCTTCTACCAGGCGGTCCGCCGCAAGGACGATGCGGCGGTGCTCGAGCAGCTGCGTGCCTTCGTGCTGCCCTATATCGCGCTCCGCAATCGCGGCCGAGGCTATGCGGTGTCGATCGTCAAGGCGGGAATGCGCGTCGTCGGTCGCGACGCGGGGCCGGTGCGCAGCCCGTTGACCGATCTCACCGCCGACGAGCATGCCGAGCTCCGCGCGCTCGTCGAACGCGTATCGCCCAAGGCAGTCGCGCACGCCGCGTGACTCCTCCCGCGACGCTGCGGTACACGGGCGGCATGTTCGAGCTGAGCCAGCTCCGCTGCTTCGTCGCCGCCGCCGAGGAGCTGCATTTCGGCAGGGCGGCGCAGCGGCTCAACATGACGCAGTCGCCGCTCAGCCGGCAGATCCAGCTGCTCGAGCGCATCCTCGGCGTGACATTGCTCGAGCGGACCAGCCGGCAGGTGAGCCTGACGCCGGCGGGGCACGTGTTCCTGATCGAGGCGCGGCGGATCGTGCGGCTCGCCGAGAGCGCCTCGCTCGCCGCGCGCCGGGTGGCGAAGGGCGATGCGGGCAAGGTCTCGATCGGCTTCACTGCAGTCTCGGGCTACAGCCTCGTCCCGCAGATCGTCGCCAATGCCCGCGCCGGCCTGCCCAATATCGACCTCGAGCTCCACGAGATGGTGACCGGCGACCAGGTCGACGCGCTGCTCACCGGCCTCATCGACATCGGCTTCGTGCGCCCGCCGGTCGACCGGCACGAGTTCGAGACCTTGTGCGTGCTGCGCGAGCCGCTGGTGGTGGCGCTTCCGCCGGGCGATTCCCGCCAGAGCAAGCCCTCTTTCGACCTCGAGGATTTCGACGGCGCGCCGCTCATCATGTATGCGCGGCAGGGCGCGGGCTATTTCCACAACATGCTGGTGCGGCTGTTCGACGATGCCGGCGTGTCGCCGCATTATGTCCAGCACGTCACGCAGATCCATTCGATGCTGGGCCTGGTGCATGCCGGCCTTGCGGCGGCGCTGGTCCCGCAATCGGCGTCGGGGCTGCACCTGATGGACGTGCAGTTCCGCGCGCTCCGCGTCGAGCCGCAGGACCCCGTCGAGCTCCATATGGCCTGGCGTCGCGACAACGCCAATCCGGCACTCGAGCCGATGCGCCAGCTCTGCGCGCAGACCGCGGGGGCGTGAACCGGCGCGCGTTGACCCGGCTTTCTCAATCCTCCCCCTCCGGGGGAGGATCAGCTGAATGTCACGCGACCTAGGATATCGGGTACATATCCTAGC
>CBIFVW010000210.1:0-6179 GCA_966186155.1 uncultured Sphingomonas sp. | reverse complement strand
TGACGAAGGATCCCGAATCCGGTCCGGCGTTCGCTTTCGGCGCGCTCCCGCTTGTTCGAATTGGAGGGGCTGCCAAATCACGTGGGGCGGTCCCCTCCGCCATCGGGAGGGGAGCTTGCGCGGAAACCGCCTCGCCCTTCCAGGTGTCGATCACTTCGAGCCGCCGCCCGCGCTCGACCACTCGGTAGCGAGGCGGGGGCAGCTCCATCGGCTCAGCCGAACCGGCCCTTGAGCGCCAGCATCGCCAGCGCGGCCTTGGCGGCCTCGCCGCCCTTGTCCTTCTGGTCGGGCCGGGCGCGGACCAGCGCCTGCTCCTCGTTCTCGACCGTGAGGATGCCGTTGCCGATCGGAATGCCGTCCATCGCCAGCGCCATCAGGCCGCGCGCGCTTTCGTTGGAGACGATCTCGAAATGATAGGTTTCGCCGCGGATCACCACGCCCAGGGCGACGAAGGCATCGTAGCGCCCGGTCTCGGCCGCCAGCGCCACCGCGCCGGGGATCTCGAGCGCGCCGGGGACGGTGACGGTCTCGTGGCCATGGCCGGCTTCCTCGATCGCGGCGCGCGCGCCTTCGAGCAGCAGGTCGTTCAAATGCGCGTAGAACCGCGCCTCCACGATCAATATGCGCGCCAAGTCATGCTCCCCGGATCATTCCTGGTTGTCGATGGGACGCTCGCCGATGATCGACAGGCCATAGCCGTCGAGACCGACCAGCGTGTGATGGGTATTGGTGAGCAGGATCATGTCCTGCACGCCCAGTTCGGTGAGGATCGTCGCGCCGACGCCATAGTCCCTGAGCTCGTCCATGTCCTTGGGCTCGAGCGTGCCCGCCCGGGCCTTGAGGGCCACCGTGAATTGGTCGGGGCGGGGCTTGTTGATCACCACGACCACGCCGGCGCCCTCGGCACCGATGATCTCCATCGAGCGGCGCAGCAGCCCGCCGCGGTCGCCGCCCTCGCCGAAGACGTCGCTGAAGGGAGAGAGCGCATGCATGCGCACCAGGGTCGGCCTGGCCGGGTCGACCTTGCCCTTCACCAGCGCGATCTGCTCGCTTTCGGTGGCCTTGTTCCAAAAGGTCATGGCGGTCCATTCGCCGCCCCATTCGCTGGTGAAGCGCGTCTCGGCGCGCTTCTCGACGAGATGGTCGTGACGGCGGCGATAGGCGATCAGGTCGCGGATCGTGCCGATCTTCAGGTTGTGGAACTGGGCGAAGGCGACGAGATCGTCCATCCGCGCCATCGTCCCGTCCTCGTTCATGACCTCGCAGATCACGCCCGAGGGATTGAGTCCGGCCAGCCGCGCGATGTCGACCGCCGCCTCGGTGTGCCCGGCGCGGACCAGCACGCCGCCGTCGCGCGCGACCAGCGGGAAGACGTGGCCCGGCGTGACGATCTCCTCCTTGCCCTTGGACGCATCGATCGCGACCGAGACGGTGCGCGCGCGGTCGGCGGCCGAGATGCCGGTGGTCACGCCCTCGCGCGCCTCGATCGAGACGGTGAAGGCGGTCTCGTGCCGCGTGCCGTTGTTGCGGCTCATCAGGTCGAGCCCGAGCGCATCGACGCGGTCCTTGGTGAGCGCGAGGCAGATGAGGCCGCGGCCGAACCGCGCCATGAAGTTGATCGCGTCGGGCGTCGCCATCTGCGCCGGGATGATGAGGTCGCCTTCGTTCTCGCGGTCCTCGTCGTCGACCAGGATGAACATCCGGCCGTTGCGCGCCTCGTCGATCAGTTCCTCGGGCGAGGAGAGGAAGCCGTGCTTCAGACGGGCCAGTTCAGCTTTTGCCACGAAGCGCCTCCATGCGCTGCAGGTAACGGGCGAGCACGTCGATCTCGAGATTGACCGCCTGCCCCGGTTGGATCCCGCCGAATGTAGTGACGGCGGCGGTGTGGGGAATGATGTTGAGGTCGAATTCGACGCCGTCCGCGGTGTCGCGCACCGCATTGACGGTGAGCGACACGCCGTCGACGGTGATCGAGCCCTTGGGCGCGACATAGGGCGCGAGCTCCGGTCCGGCGGCGATCACGACATGATGCGAGCCGCCGATCTCCGCGACCGACCGCACCGTGCCGATCCCGTCGACATGGCCCGTGACGATATGGCCGCCGAGCTCGTCGCCGAGCCGGAGCGCGCGCTCGAGGTTGAGCCTGCGGCCGGGGATCCACATGCCGTCGGCCGTGCGCGAAACGGTTTCGCCCGAGACGTCGAAGGCGACCCAGCCGGGGCCCTTGTCGACGACGGTGAGGCACACGCCCGAACAGGCGATCGAAGCGCCGAGATCGATCGCCGTGGTTTCATATCCGGTAGAGACGCGGACATGGAGGTCGCCCTGCCTGTCGCTCGCCTCGACCGTGCCGATATCGGTGACGATTCCCGTGAACATCAGGAGTCCTCGTGACGCCTCGTGCGGGCGAAGAGCCGGGTTCCACTTTTCCTCATGAGGCGTGCTCGTAGACCTCCATCCTGTCGCTGCCAAGCATGCGCGAATCGAGCAGGCGCCAGCGGCCATGCGCGTCGGCGAGCGCGGCGAGGCCGACATCGCCGAGCGCCGGCCGGCCCTCGCCGCTCCGGATCGGCGCGCGGTAGAGGAGCAGCCGGTCGACCAGGCCGGCGCGGAGGAACGACGCCGCGGTCTCGGCGCCGCCCTCGACGAGGAGATGGTCGACGCCTTCGAGATGGGCGATGTCCTCCGGCCGCGCGACGTCGCCCGCCGCGGACAGGACCAAGGGTTTCGGCGAGCGGCCCTCGAGGCCGGAAAGCCGCACGTCGAGCTTCGGCGCGTCGATCTCGGCGGTGCGGCGGCCGACCAGTATCGCCTCGTGCCGCGCGCGCTCGAGATGCGCGTGCGCGCGGGCCTCGGGACCGGTGATCCAGCGGCTCTCCCCCGACGGCAGCGCGATCCGGCCATCGAGCGACGTGGCGAGCTTGAGCGTGACCTGGGGACGGCCCCGCGCCCGGCGCGTGAGGAAGCCGGCCATCGACCGGCGCGCCTCGTCGGCGCGAACCCCCTCGATCACTTCGACCCCCGCCGCGCGCAGGCGGGCCGTTCCCTGCCCGTCGGTGCGCGGATCGGGATCGCCCAGCGCTACCACCGCGCGCGCGACGCCGGCCGCGGCCAGGAGGTCCGCGCAGGCGGGCCCCCGCACCGAGACATGCGCGCACGGCTCGAGCGTCGTGTAGATAGTTGCGCCGCGCGACTTCTCGCCGGCCTCGGCCAGCGCCAGCGCCTCGGCATGCGGTCGCCCGCCCGGCTGGGTCCAGCCGCGCCCGACGACCGCGCCGCCCTTCACGATCACGCAGCCGACATTGGGGTTGGGCGCGGTCCGGCCGCGGCCGCGCTCGGCCAGCGCGAGCGCCGCGCCCATCCAGCGCGCGTCGTTCAGAGCCACTTCCCGATTTTCTCGTCGAGCCGCTTATATTCTTCCTGGCGCTTCTTCGCCTTGGCCTCGATCTCGGCCTTGCGCTTCAGCTCGGCGGGCAGATCCTTGGCCTGCTGGGCCTTGATCTCGGCGTCGCTGCGCGTGATCGGCCATTGCTTCACATAGATGATCTCGCGCTTGTACGGCCGGGGGATGTGCGAATCCTTCACGAACATCCACAAGGTTCCCAGCGTCAGCACCATCGCCAGCATCATGAACCACAGCTCATGGGGCTTGCGCTGGGCAAGGAAGCGCCGAAGGTCGAGGATGGCGCGGATCGGGGACAAATTGCGGAGGAAGCTCATCTCGCCCGCGAAGATAGGAGCGCGAGGGCCCGAGAGCCAGCCCCCGCGCTCCCGCAGTCCCCGTTACTGGTCCTGGATCCGGAAGGTGACGCTCAGCGTCATCCAGCTTTCCTCGGCCACGCCGCCGCGAGTCGCCGGCTTGAAGCGCCATCTGGACAGTGCCTGGCGCTTGGTCGCCTCGAAGAAGGCGGCGCTGGTCGCGCTCAGCTGCTCGACTGCCTTGACGCGCCCGTCGGCGCCGACCAGCACGCGGACCGATACCTTGCCGTCGCGCTGCGCGCGCAGCTCGGACGCCGGATATTGCGGCTGGAAATCGTCGGCATAGCGCGAATCGCGCCGAGCCGCGGAGAAGACCGCGACGGGCCTGGGCGGATCGGCGACGACCGGCGGGCCGGTGTCGACCGGCTTGGTGATCGGCGGCTGGTCCGGGAGAATCTCGTCGGTCGTCTCGAAGGCCGCTTCGGTGTCGGTCTTGACGAGCGGATCGGGCGCGACGATCGGGCGCTGCGACGGGGTCTTGGCCTCGATCGTCGGCTTCTCGACGGGATCCGGGGGCGGCGGCGGCACTTCGCGCACGTTATAGGCTTCGATCACCCCGGGGTTGACCACCTTGACGATGCCGGGCGCCGCATAGATCAGCCCGACGATGATCGCCCCGTTGATCGCAAATGCCGCGCCCAGGCTGACGGTGCGCGACTGGCGGGGCTGGTAGCGATGTTCGGCATACATGGCGTTGCACTCCATCTCCTACGCCGGTCTCGAGGCCGGCATCAGTGATGATACAACATTACACGCACTGGGTAAATGGGTGGATTCAGGGATGGCGGTTTCCGCCTTCTCTCTACTTCTCACCGTCACCCCGACCCAAGGCCCGGGTGACGGTGAGAGGGGCTGGTCGATCATTCTAGGCCCTGAGACGCTCCAGCGCGCGATCCTTGCCGATCAGCGGGAGGAGGGCGGCCATGTCGGGGCCGTGCTCGCGTCCGGTGAGCGCGAGCCGCAGCGGGAGGAACAGCGCGCGGCCCTTGCGGCCGCTCGCCTCCTTGAGCGCGGCGGTCAGCGCGTGCCAGGGATCGGCCGACCAGTCGAGCGTCGCGGCGACCTCCGCCGCCCGGGCGAGGAAGGCGCGATCTTCCTCGGCGGCCGCGACTTCGACCGGGCCTTCGACCACGCGCCACCAGTCCGCCGCCTCGGCGACGGTCGCGAGGTTGGGGCGGATCGCGTCCCAGGCGGCCTCGGTCATGCCCGCGGGCAACCGCTCGCACACCGCGGCGAAGCCGAGCTGGTGGACGATGCGCGCGTTGAGCTGGGCGAGCTCGGCCTCGTCGAACCGCGCCGGGGCGCGGCCGAAACGCGCGAAGTCGAAGCTCGCGATCAGCGGCGCCGGATCGGCGAAGGGCTCGACTGGATCGCTGGTGCCGATCCGCGCGAGCAGCGCGACCAGCGCCTGGGGCTCGATCCCCGCCGCCCGGAAGTGATCGACGCCGAGCGAACCCAGGCGCTTGGAGAGCTTGCCCTCGGAGCCGGTGAGCAGCGCGGCATGGGCGAAGCGCGGGACCGCTCCGCCCAGCGCCGCGAACATCTGGAGCTGCGCCGCGGTGTTCGAGACATGATCCTCGCCGCGCACGACATGGCTGATGCCCATGTCGATATCGTCGATCACCGACGGGAGAAGATAGAGCCATGACCCGTCGGCGCGGCGCACCACCGGGTCGCTCATCGTCCGGGGATCGAAGCGCTGAGGGCCCCGGACCAGATCGTCCCATTCGATCATGGCGTCATGGTCGAGCCTGAAGCGCCAGTGCGGGCGCACGCCCCCGGCCTCGAGCTTCGCCCGATCGGCGTCGGTAAGGTGCAGCGCGGCGCGGTCGTAGACCGGGGGGAGGCCGCGGCCGAGCAGGACCTTGCGCTTGAGCTCGAGCTCCTGTGCCGTCTCGTACGCCGGATAGACGCGGCCCGCCGCCGCCAGCTCGGCGAAGCGCGTCTCGTAGCGATCGAACCGCGCCGACTGGCGCTCCTCGCCAACGGGCGCCAGCCCGAGCCAGGCGAGGTCGGCGCGGATCGCGTCGACATACGCTTCGTCCGAGCGCTCGCGATCGGTATCGTCGATGCGCAGCAGGAAGCGTCCGCCCTGCGCCCGCGCGAACAGCCAGTTGTGGAGCGCGGTGCGGAGGTTGCCGACGTGCAGGCGGCCCGTGGGGCTCGGCGCGAAGCGAGTGGTGACCATCGCCGCGCTTTGGAACGCCAATGCCCCTTTGCCAAGCGGGAAGGGTTCCAGGGTCCAGACCCATAAGCGGCAATGGCCGTGATTGCCCTGTCGTGTTCGTCCGGCAAGGAGCGGTGCGCAGCGCGTAGCGGCGCTACGCGCAAGTGCCGCGACGCAGCCGGCGGGCACGACAGGGCAACCCCTTCGGGGCGGGCGGCTTTTGGCGCATGGCGGGCGTCGCTCGTCGGTCACG
>CBIFVW010000209.1:0-6194 GCA_966186155.1 uncultured Sphingomonas sp. | reverse complement strand
ATCGAAGCCCGGTCCGAGCGCCCTGGCGGATTCGCTCATCATCGACAGCGCCTGCGCGCGCAGCATGGCGCCCTTGCTGCGCGGATCGCCGCGCAGCCAGGCCTCGAATGCTTGCTCTTCCTCCGCGGTCAGCGGCCCACGATCCAGCCGCGCCGTCCAATCGGACGCCGCCCGGTCAATGTCGCGACTGGTTTCTCGCTCGGCCATCTATCGAGGCAATCTCCGCTTCCATGCGCCTAGAGGTTTGGGGCGAGGTCTTTCCGCCACGCCCGAACCAATCAATCAAGAATCGGATGCCTCGTGAAATATGCGTTTCGACCGTATTCTCCGATATGCGCATCTGCGCGGCGATCTCGCGTTGTGGCAAGCCTTCGACGCGCCGAAGGATGAAGGCCTGGCGCGTCTTGAGCGGCATCGCCGCGATCGCGTGGGCCAGCCGGCGCAGCTCGTCGCGGTCGATCGCCTGCTGCTCGGGCGAGGCCGCATCGTCCGGATGATCGAGCCGTTCGAGATCGTCGACGGCATGGATCGGAACGATCCGGGTGCGGCGGACATGGCGCGTGATGACCGAGCGCGCGACCTGGAACAGATAGGCGCGCGGATAGTGGATGGCGTCGACGCTCTCCAGCTCGGCGAGGATCGTATAGGATTCCTGGATGATGTCGTCGGGATCGAGGCCCGGCAGGGCACGCCGCGAAAGCCAGCCCCTGAGCGCAGGCTCGTGCGGCAGGACATTGCGCAAGAGCCAGCGCGCCCTTTCCCTCTCGGTGCCGTTCATCGCCGATCCGCCAACGGGAGATGCCCCTTTGATTCGGCGCGATGCCTAGCCTCCGATTATGACACTCCCGCTTCGCCGGGCGCGGCCGGCGGCATCAATGCGCTCCCAGATGCGAATAGGGGTCGGTCTGGCCGGCGAGCCAGGGATCGTGCGTCTCCTCCCGCATCGACTGCAGCCGCGCGCGCAAGTCCCGCAGCACGCCGGCATAGGCGGGGTCGGCGGCGACGTTGACCCGCTCGTCGGGATCGCGCGCCAGGTCGTAGAGCTCCTCCATCGGACGCTTCAGATAGGCCGCCTGGGTGCGCCTGCCGAGGCGGACCGCCGGATCGGCGCTGATCGCCTTCCAGCTCGGCGAGCCGGCGACGTCGCCGGCGTTCGGATAGTCGAGCGGATGGGCGAGGTTCAGTCTGTAGTGGTGAGCGCGCGTCCGGACGCCGCGCATCGGATAATATTGGTTGATCTCGTGGAAGTCGTGGCTGGCGAACACGGCATTCCGCGCCGGATCGTCGCGCTTGCCGAGCAGCGGCAGCAGCGACCGGCCCGACAGCTTGTAGGCGGGCGGCGGCGCCCCCGTCCAGTCGAGCACGGTCGGCGCGATGTCGACCCAGCTCACCATCGCCTCGTTGACCGCGGGCGCTCGCCCCGGCGCCCGGACGATCAGCGGCAGATGCAGGCCGGGATCGTAGAGATTGGTCTTGGCGCCCGGAAAGGGGCGGCCATTGTCGCTGAGGAAGAGGACCAGGGTCTCGTCGGCGCGGCCGCTGGCGGCGAGCGCGTCGAGGATCATGCCCACGCCCGTATCGAGGCGGCTCAGCGACTCGTAATATTGGGCGAGATCGGCGCGCACCGCCGGCAGGCCGGGCAGATGCGAGGGGAGCGGAACCGTCGCGGGATCGTAGCGGACCGGCGCGACGCCGGGCCAGGCGCGATCGTTGCCGTAATCGACCGCCGCGCGGTGCGGATCGCTATAGCCGATCGTGACGAAGAAGGGCCGATCGTCGCTCGCGCGGATGAAGCTCGCCGCCGCGATCGCGAGCTCGCGCACGTCGCGGATGCCCGAGCGCTCGGGCACCAGCTCGGCCTCGTAGGGGAAGGCGGCATCCGGCCCGACATGCTTCTTGCCGACCAGCGCGGTCGCATAGCCGGCGCGCCGCAGCAGCGCCGGCAGCGTCTCGATCCCGTCGAGCAGCGACTGGTGGTGCACGTCGTGCTGGAGGCCGTACATGCCGTTCTGGTGCGTGAAGAGGCCGGTGTTGATCACCGCCCGGCTCGGGCTGCACGACGAGACCGCGGCATAGCCCCGCGTGAAGCGCGTCCCCTCGCCCGCCAGCCGGTCGATCCGCGGGGTGCGGATGGGCACGCCGTAGCAGCCGAGATCGAGGCCCTGATCGTCCGAGATCAGCAGCAGCACGTTGCGCCGGGGCGCCGCTGCCGCGCGGAGCGGCGCGGCAGCGGTGGCGGCGATACCGGCTGCTCCCTTGAGAATCGCGCGGCGATCCATGGCGGTATCTCCGTCCACCCCAAACGAGACACTCCTGCCAAAGGGGAAGGCAGGAGTGCCAGTTCGGGGGAGGAACCTAGAAGCTGAACGCCGCGCTGAAGCGGAACGACCGCCCCAGGATCGGACGCGCCAGGATCGGTCCCGATCCCTGCGAGCCGATGATGCGCGGATTGCCCTCGGTGAGGCCGATCTCGTTGGTGAGATTGTTGCCGGTCACCTGGAGCTTGATCTTGTCGGCGATGTCGACCGACACGCCGGCGTCGAGCTGGTAGAAGTGCGGCAGCAGCTGGTTGTTCTCCACGTCCGAGAAGCGATCGCCGGTATATTGCAGCGTCGCGAAGACCGAGGGGCGCACTCCGTTCAGGTCGATCTCATAGGCGGGTGTCACGCGCCATGCCCAGCGCGGCTGGCGCTGGACGCGGTTGCCGGTGTTGTCGATCGTGCCGCCGCCGGTGAAGAAATCCTCATAGGTGCCGTCGAGATAGGTCGCCGCGCCCGACAGGCTGAAGCCCGGGAACGGCCGGATCGCGCCCTCGAGCTCGACGCCGGTCGCCTTGGCGCCGCCGATCTGGCTCAACGGCACGTTGTTGACGAGCTGCGTGGTCGCGAGCCCGTCGAACTTGTTGTGGAACAGCGTGGCGTAGAGGTTGAGCCACGGCATCGACACCTTGAGGCCGCCTTCATAGGTCTCCACCTCGGCGGTGACGGCGAGGCCGGTGGCGTTGGCGATGTCCGCGTCCGAGGCGTCGCGCAGATTGTCGAACTGCGGGAAGCTGTTGCCGCGGCTGTAGCGCGCGAAGACACCGATCTGGCTGGTCACGTCGTAATTGACGCCCGCGGTCCACGACCAGGCCGAATCCGAATAGTCGATCAGGCGCGGCCCGCCGAACACCGAGACCGCATTGTCGTAGAGCGTGGCGGCGTTGCCATCGAGATTGACCGTCCCGCCCGGCGTGCGGATCGTCCCGTCGACCACGTGCCGCTGCCAGCGCGCGCCGCCGTCGATGCGCAGCTCCGGAGTGATCTGGAACTCGTCGACCAGGTAGAAGGCATAGTCGCTGCCGTCATACTGGCCGTCGACGATGAACCCCGGTCCGCTGGTGAAGCCGTTGAGCGTCGCGGTGCGGCCGCCGTTGAGCGTCATGTTGAGCAGCCGCGCATTGGGCGTGCCGGTGAGCAGCACCTGGTTGCCGAGCGACCAGCTGTCGCGCGAGCTGTAGTTGGCATAGTAGAAGCCGCCGGTCAGCTTGTTCGAGCCGGCGGTCCATTCGAAGCCCGTGTCGGCGACGAAGGACGAGATCTTCTTGCGCACTTCCCAGATACCGGCGCGCATCACCGGCGTGGTCGCCGCGAGCGCGCCACCGCCATTGACGTAGCTGAGGCTCGAGACCGTCGAGCCGGCGCCGCCCAGCGTCACCGCCATGTTCGACGCGGCGGTCGGCGCTTCGGCCGGCACCAGGCCCACCGTGTCGGCATTGCCGCCGAGATAGCTGACGCGCTCGCGGAGGCGAAAGCCGTCCGCGACCTCATAGTCGAAGTTGACGCCGGTGTTGATCACGTCGGCGCCGCGCCCGTCGGCGAGATCGACCGTGCGGCCGACCAGGTTCGTCGTGACGCGCGTCTCCCGCCCGGCGAGCGCGCCGGTGCCGGCGTCGAAGCCCGGATAGGCGCTGATGTCGCCGCCGTTCTGGACGATCGGGATCGGCAGCAGCCACTGGCCGTGGTCATTCAGATAGCGCGCATAGACCTCCACCGAGCCGCGTCCGGCGAAGTCATGGTGGATGTTCGCGGTGATCTGCCCGCCCTTCTCGGCGCGGTACTGCGGATCGCGGACGCCGTTGCCCTGGGCGTAGAAGCCGCCGATCATGAAGCCGGTGTCCTCGCTCAGTGGGCCCGACACCCAGGCATCGCCGCGGATCTCACCGAAATCGGTGTAGGAGATCTTGCCGAGGCCGTGGAACTCGGTGCCGCCGGTGCGCGGCACGACGTTGACGGTGAGGCCGGGCTGCCCGTTCGAGAAGAGCGAGCCGGTGCCGCCGCGCACCGCCTCGACGCGCTGCACCGTCTCGTCGAGACGGATCAGCTGCGAATTCTCGAGGAAGGAGAGCGTGGGCGGCGGGAAGACCGGCACGCCCGCGAGCTGGAAGGTGACGAACTGCGCGTCGCCGCCCGAAGGATAGCCGCGCACGAAGATGTTGGCGCCGTTCTGGCCGCCCGAGCTCTCGGCCATCACGCCGGGGACGGTGCGGAGCAGGTCGGCGGTGCTGTTCGGCGCGGCGCGCTCGATCGCGTCGCTGGAGAGGGTCGTGACGGCGAAGGCCGCGTCCTGGCGGCGCGTGCCGCCGCCGGCGGTGCCGACCACGACGATGTCCTCGCCGGCAACGGCCTGATCCTCGGCAGCAGGCGAATCGGCGGTTTGGGCGGCGCCGGCGTCGGGCGTGTCGGGCGTCGCGGTCTGGGCATGCGCGGTGGCGGCGACGAGCGCGAGCGGCGCGGCGCCCAGCAGCAGAATGGCGGTGCGAAGCATAGGACCTCCCCTTCGACATGGCGGGCACACTTGCCTCGCCGGACGCCATGCTATGAAATAATGAAATGCTTTTCAAGACGGCTGCGTGCCGGGCTGAAAACCGCGCCTTGATGCGGGGGCCTTCGATGGCCTACCACCTGGGGCATGAGCGGAAAGCGCGGGAGCCGGAGTTCGGAAGGCGGGGCAACCTCCCGCTTGACCATGCAGGACATCGCGCGGCTCGCGAACGTCTCGACGCCCACCGTCTCGCGCGTGCTCAACGGCAGCCCCCTCGTCACCGAGGAGACGCGCGAGCGCGTGCTCGAGATCGCCCGGTCGCACGGCTATGCCGTCAACCGCAACGCCCAGAAGCTGCGCCACGCGCGGACCAACACGGTGGCGGTGATGCTCGACTTCGGCTCGCACCGCCACGGCGCGATCGGCGATCCCTTCATCTTCGAGCTGCTAGCGGGCGTCTCGGAAGCGTTGTCGGTCCGCAACCAGGACCTGCTGCTCTCGCCGCCCGGGCTCGACGACGTGCGCGCGTTCCGCGACTTCTATCGCGCGCGCGGCGCCGACGGGTTCATCGTGCTCGGCCAGGGCACGCGCGACGAGATGCTGCGCGCGCTCGCCAAGCACGACGTGCCGCTGGTCGTGTGGGGCGCGGTCTCGCCCGATGCGGGCTATTGCGCGGTGGGCAGCGACAATCTCGCGGGCGGGCGGCTCGCCGGCGAGCACTTCGTCGCCAACCGGCGCCGGCGCTGGCTGTTCGTGGGCGACATACGGCACGAGGAGCTCCGCCTGCGCTACGAAGGGCTCAAGCTGGCGGCGCAGGGCATGCGGGGCGTCACCATCGAACTGCTGCCGATCGCCTCGATGGCATTCACCGTCACTGCCGAGACCGTTGCCTCTTACCTCGCCGGCATGGCCCATCCCGACGCGGTGTTCGCCTTTTCGGACACCGCGGCGATGGCGGTGATCGGCGCGTTCCGCGACCGCGGCCTCGTCGCCCCGCGCGACTATTCGCTCGTCGGCTACAACAACATCCCCCCCGCCGCGCATTTCAGTCCCGCGATCACCACCATCGACCAGAAGACCGACGTCGCCGGCGCGCTGCTGGTCGAGAAGCTCATGGAGCAGATCGAAGGCGACCGGCCGCCTTCGGTGATGCTGCCGACGCGCATGGTGAAGCGCGACACCTGAGACCCCCGCCGCGCATTATTCTTGAAATCGTTATCAAAGGTCCGCTATCGCCGACGCGATAACGAAGGAGAGCAGGCCGTTGGAAGGCGCGGAACGCTGTCGGCGACATGGCCTCGGGTTCACCGACGACGGCTGGACCATCGTCGTCGACGGTGACGATCCCGCGCGCGAGGGATGGGCGGGAACGATCCTCGCGCTGTCGAACG
>CBIFVW010000208.1:0-6208 GCA_966186155.1 uncultured Sphingomonas sp. | reverse complement strand
CGGGGGCATTGAGGCTCGATAAATTGACTCTATTCTCGAATTCAGCTTCGATCTTGTAAAATTGTTGCGCGTCGGAGAAAGAATCGAAGCAAAGAAGCGCGACCTGCGTTCATCGCCATCGTGGAGCAAATGAAATCCTACATTGCAAGCCTATCGGGCTTGTTGATAGGTTTCAGCGCCTTCGGCCGAAGGCGCCGGGGAAGAAGGGGGGATCATGTTCCAGTATTTCATCGACGCGCTGCCGCATTTCCTTGCCTATTTCGCCGCCGCCGTCGTGCTGGCGGTCGTCTTCCTGTTCCTCTACGCGCGGATCACGCCGCACCGCGAGTTCGCGCTGATCGGCGAAGGCAATACCGCAGCCGCAGTGCAGCTGACCGGCACCTTCCTGGGCTTCGCGGTACCGGTGGCGGTGGTGATCGGCCATTCGGTGAGCATCCCCGACATGCTGCTCTGGGGGGCGGTCGCGGCGCTCGTCCAGCTCGCGGTGTACTTCATCATCGCGCGGCTGCTGTTCAAGACGATCTCGCGGCGCATCGCCGAGCAGTGCGTGGCGTCGGGCATCTTCCTGGGCGGCATGGGTCTCGGCGTCGGGATCCTCCAAGCCGCCTGCATGGTCCCCTGATCGGCGAGCGGAGGCCCATGCGATGAAGAAGCAACTCACCATGACCACGGCCATGGCGGCGGCGCTGATGGCGCTGCCCGGCTGTTCGTCGAACGACGACTGGAACGGCGACGTGGTCGCCGATCGCGACACCGCGATCTGCGTCGACCAGCAGGGCCAGCGCGTCGACGACAGCCAGTGCGCGCGAACCGCCTATGCCGGCGGCTATCATGGCGGCGGCGGATCGAACGCGTTCCTCTGGTATTATCTCGGGCGCAGCTCGGCGGTGCCCTATTATGGCGAATCGATCCACGACCGGCGCTATGCCGGGGGCTCGTTCCAGCCGCGGCAGGGCGTGAACTATGCCTATGCGCCCGCCGAGACGCGGATGACGCGCTCGGCAGCGGTATCGCGCGGCGGGCTGGGCTCGAGCGGGCGAATGTTCGGCGGCGGCAGGTCCTGACGCGATGGAGCGGCACACGATCGCGCCGCGCGACGACTGGCAGGCGGCGGTCGAGGCGCAGGGGCTGATCTGGCACAGCGACGGCGGCGAGCCCTATTGGGACGAGAGCGCCTATTACGCCTTCACGCTCGGGGAGATCGAACGGATCGAGGCGGCGACGGAGGCGGTGTACCAGCTGTTCCTCGAGGCGGGCGACTGGATCGTCAGCGATTCCGAGGCGATGGCGTTGTTCGGCATCCCCGAATATTGCCATCGCGCGGTGAAGGCGGCGTGGCGCGACGAGCCGCCCGCACTCAACTATGGCCGCTTCGACTTCGGCTATAATGGCGAGGGCGAGCCCAAGCTGTTCGAGTTCAACTGCGACACGCCGACCGCGATGCTCGAGGCGGCGGTGGTGCAATGGGACTGGAAGGAGGCGGTCTTTCCCGAGCTCGACCAGTTCAACAGCCTGCACGAGAAGCTGATCGGGCGCTGGGCCGACATCCGCGCGCGCCTGCCGGGCCAGCGCGTCTGGTTCACCCATGCCGCCGATCCCTCGCACGAGGACACGATCACCACAACCTATATGCGTGACCTCGCCGCCCAGGCGGGGCTCGAGACGCTCGCCGTGGTGATCGACGATATCGGCATCGACGCGCGCGGCCGGATCGTCGACGGCGAGGACCAGCTGATCAGCGCGGTGTTCAAGCTATATCCCTGGGAATGGATCGTCGGCGAGCGCTACGGCCCCGAGATCGTGCGCCACTTGCCCGAGACGGCGTGGATCGAGCCGATCTGGAAGATGCTGTGGAGCAACAAGGCGATCCTGCAGGTGCTCTGGACGATGTTCCCGGGGCACCCGAACCTGCTCCCGGCCTCGATCATCCGCGAGAAGATCGGTGCGAGCTATGTCGCCAAGCCCTTCCTGGCGCGCGAGGGCGCCAATATCGAAGTGGTGCGCGGCGGCGAGACGCTCGCGCGCAGCCAGGGCGAGTATCGCGAGGGCCTGACCATGTATCAGGAGCTCTATCCGCTGCGCGACTTCGGCAACGGCTATCCGGTGCTCGGCAGCTGGGTGGTGGACGGCGAGGCGGCGGGAATGGGCATCCGCGAGGACGGGCTGATCACCGGCAACCGCGCGCGCTTCGTGCCGCATGTCATCAGGGGATGAGGATGAAGGGTCTGAAAGCAGCCACCGACACGCTGCGCGAGCTTGCGGCGGTCTATCTGGTGCTGGTCCTGCTGGCGACATTGGGCTTCATGGCGCTGGAGGGGCAACCGTTCCTCGACAGCCTCTATTGGGCGGGCACCACCGCGACCTCTACCGGCTATGGCGACATCGCGCCGAAGAGCTGGGGCGGGCGCATGCTGGCGCTGGGGCTGATGCACTTCTCGATCTTCCTGGTGGCGCCGCTGATCGTCGTCCGGCTGATCGACCGGCTCAACGAGGATCGCGACGCCTTCACCAACGAGGAGCAGCAGGCGATCCAGGAGAGGCTGGCGCGGATCGAGGCGGCGCTCGAGCGGCTGTCGGCGCAGGCGGGCAAGGAGTCGTCGGAGGCGGCTTAGGGTCTGCGCGCCATGGCCGTCATCCCGGCTTTCGCCGGGATGACGGGAAGGCCCATCGTCCCGTCACTCCTTCACGGGTCCGCCGATCGACCAGGTGTGGCCGTACGGATCGACGACCTGGCCATAGCGGTCGCCCCAGAACTGGTTGTCGAGCGGCATGCGCACCGTCGCCCCCGCGGCGAGCGCGCGTTCCCACCAGCGATCGGCATCGTCGGTCTGGATGTGCAGCGTGACTCCGGCGGGGACGGGCACGCCGCCGGTCCATTCGGGGAAGTCGTCGTTGAGCATCACCGAGCCGCCGTTGATGCGGAGATGGCTGTGCATGATCCGCTCGCCATCTTCCGCCATGTGGCGCGCGAGCTCCTCGGCGCCGAAGGCGTTCCGGTAGAAGTCGACCGCTTCCGTGCCCTTGCCCTCGCGGATCGTGAGATGCGCGGTGACGCCGCCCATCGGTCCCTGGTTCTCGGCCATGCTCGCTCTCCTTCGAGTCGGTTGGTGCCAGTCTAGCCGCTCGGCGCTTGCGGCGGAACGTCCCGCGCAGGATATCCGATGGCGATGACATCGATTCCCGCGCCCGCCACGATCCGCTCGCTGTTCGTCACCGAGATCTACCAGACGCATTTCGGCGGGACCGAGCTCGACCCGCTGATCGCGCGGCTGGAGGCGGCCTGCCGAGCGCTGGCCGAGGAGGACGGAGCGGGACGGGCCTGGGCCGAGCGGCAGGGCTATCTCGGCTACACTTCCTATGATTCGATCGACGATCTCGCCGCGCACGCGCCGGTCTTCGCCGAGCTCAAGGCGGTGCTCGACGTGCACGCGACGATCTTCGCGCGCATCCTCGAGATGGACCTGCGCGGGCGGCAGCTCCGGATGGAACGGAGCTGGGTCAATGTGCTGCGCCCGGGCGGGATGCATTCGGGGCACATCCATCCGCACAGCGTGCTTTCGGGCACGATCTACGTCGCGGTGCCCGACGGCGCGGGCGCGCTGCAGTTCGAGGATCCGCGCCACGGGCGGATGATGCACGCGCCGCTCCGGCATCCCGGCGCGCGCACCGACCGGCAGCCCTTCGTCGCGCTCGCGCCGGCACGGGGCACGCTGCTGCTATGGGAGAGCTGGCTGCGCCACGAGGTGCCGACCAACCGCGCCGCGAGCGAGCGGATCTCGATCAGCTTCAACTACAACCTCTAGGCGTCAGAAGATCCCGAGGAATTTCTTGCGCTGCTCGCGGCGCTGCTCCTTCGAGCGCTTGCCGCTCTCGGACTTGGCGGTGGTGCCGCGGCCGACATCGTCGCGAGGCTCGCCCTTGTCGGTGCGCTGGGCGGCGGCGCGCGCGCCTTCGAGCACCGGGCCGCAATCGGCGGCCTTGGCGTCGCCGACATCGACGAACGCGATGATCGCGGCGAGCGGGCTGACGATCGCGCCGAGTCCGAGCCCGGTGCCGGCGCGCGCGACCAGCTCGGGCGAGATCACGTCGAGCCGGGGCTGGGCGAACCAGCCGCCGAGCCCCACCGGCGACTGGCCCGAGAAAAGGCTGAACTTCTTGCCGTCGGCGCGGATCGCGAGGTCGATCGTCTCGTTGCGGAAGCTGAACCCGCCGCGGCCGAGGATGACGTTCTTCTGCGTGTCGATCAGGATCGGATCCGCCGCCGCGACGCCGCGCCGCACCGTGAAGCCGATCAGCCCGCAATTGATCTGCACGGGTTCCTTGAGCTTCTTCTCGAACATCTTCTGGACGAACACGCCGATGTCGAGCTCGGAGAGCTGGATGTTGCGCGTCCACATCGTGCCGCGCGGCAGGATGATCGCGATGCGGCCGTCCGAATGGGCGAGCGATTCACGGACGCTGTCGCCGAGCCCGGTCAGCTGCGCGCGCGCCTTGACCGTGCCGCTGGTGCCGCTTTGCTCGACGCCGAAGCCGGCGAGCAAGGTCCCCATCGGCGTGGGCGAGAGGCGGACGTCGTAATCGGTGACCACGGGCTGGCGGCGCGCGTTGATCACGATGTCGGAATTCACCGTGCCGCGCGCCATGGTGAAGTTGAGCGGGCTCAGCTTGAGCAGCCGGTCGTCCAGGTCGAGCCCGAGCGTGATGTTCGAGACGGGGAAGCTCTCGGCGCGCACGTCGCCCACCTTCCAATCGACCTTGGCGTCGAAGTTCCGGAGCGCCTCGATCCGGAGCTTGGCGTCGGGGAGGATGCGCGGCGCGCCGCCCACCCGCTCGATCGTGCCGGCGCCGCCCTCGGCCGCGAGCTTGTTGGGGTTGTAGCCGATGAAGGGGCCTGCATCGACGATGTCGAGCGTTCGAGTGACGAGATCGGCGGTGAGCAGCAGCCGCGGCTTGCGCATCGTCACCGTCATGCGTCCGGCGAGGTCGCTGTCGCCGAAGCGGCCGCGAAGGCCCGTGAAGCGCCACTCGCTCCCCTGCTTGGTGAGCGCGGAGGTGAGGCGATAGGTCCGCGTATCGGGCACCGCGATGCCGGCGAGCATGAAGATGTCGGCGAGGTTCTGGCCGCGGACGTTCATGTGGAGGTCCGCGCCTTCGATCTCGGTGGCGCCAGGGAGCGTGCCCGTGACGTCCATCCGCGTGCGCACTGCCTCGGCGTGGAGCTCGAGCTTGTTGCGGCCGCCGGCGACGGTGGCGTTGGGAGTGAGCAGCGCGCCCGACATCACGAAGGGCGTGCCGCGCGCGGTGCCGTTGCCGTCGAATCGGATCGAGGAGGCGAACTGGGTGTCACGCGCCGAGACGGTGTGGACGCGGATCGCCGCCTCGATCCGCATGCGCGGGTCGACATAGCGCAGCATCGTCCCCTGGACGAGCGCGCGGCGGATCACCGGCAGGTCGAGCGGCTCGCCCGTCTTCTCGCCGAAGGTCCAGGTGTTGCGCCGGCCCTGGCGATCCCATTGCAGGTCGACGCGGCCATCCTCGAGGCCGAGCCAGTTGATCCGCTCGCGCCCGGTCACCAGCGACCAGGTCGAGATGCTCGAGTCGACTCGCTTCGCCTCGAAGAAATGGCCATGGCCGGCCCATGCCGGGTTGGCGACGGTCAGTCCCTCGGCGACGAATTTGATGTTGAAGGGATCGAAATAGAGCTGGAAGTCGCCGGCGACCTTCACCTCGCGTTGCGTCTGGGCGGCGGCGATCCGCTCGAACGGGTGCTTGAGGAAGCGGCCCTTGGTGACGAAGAGGATCGTCCAGGCAAGCACGACCAGGCCGAGCAGCGTGACGGTCACGGCGATGACGCTGGCCAGCGGCGTGCCGAGCGCGCGGACGGGCTTCGCCGGAGTGTCAGCCGGCGCCGGCGCGACATCGGCCGCGGAGATCGGAGCGTCTCGATCCGCCATGGGAGAAAAAACCGCGTAAACCCGGGGAGTTCCGACTCGGCTTGCGTCGGCGGCGGGTTTCCGCTAGGGGCCCCGCTTTCCGCGATCGAGGGACCGTCCGGCCAAAAGGGCTGCCGTGTCTGTCCGCAATCGTCGAACTCATAAGGAGACGAAAATGCCCAAGCTCAAGACGAAGAGCGGCGTGAAGAAGCGCTTCAAATTCACCGCCACCGGCAAGGTGAAGCATGGAGTCGCCGGCAAGCGCCACCGCCTGA
>CBIFVW010000207.1:0-6258 GCA_966186155.1 uncultured Sphingomonas sp. | reverse complement strand
GGTGCTCGCGCCGATCCCGTTGGCCTGGCAGAAGCGCGCCGCGTTCCAGAGCTTGGTCGCGAAGTTGCGATAGCCCTCGATCCGCTTCTCATCCATCTTGATGTCGCGGCCCTGGCTCTCCATCGCCGCCATGAAGAAGCGGAGCGCGTCGGCGCCGTACTGGTCAATCAGCCCCAGCGGATCGACCGTGTTGCCCTTGGACTTGGACATCTTCTGCCCGTCCGCCGCACGGACGAGGCCGTGGAGATACAAGGTCTTGAACGGCACTTCCTTCATGAAGTGCAAGCCCTGCATCATCATCCGCGCATCCCAGAAGAACAGGATGTCGAAGCCCGAGATCAGCACGTCGTTGGGATAGCGGCCCTTGGCCTTCACGTCCTCGTCCGGCCAGCCCATCGTCGCGAAGGGCCAGAGCGCGGAGGAGAACCAGGTGTCGAGGACGTCGTCGTCGCGGGTGAGCGGGACGCCCTGCCCGGCCCCGGCCTGCGCCTCCTCCTCGGTCTCGGCGACGAAGACGCGGCCGTCCTCGGCATACCACGCCGGAATCCGGTGCCCCCACCACAGCTGGCGGCTCACGCACCAGGGCTGGATGTTCTCCATCCAGTTGAAATAGGTCTTCTCCCAGCTCCTGGGCACGACCTTGGTCGCGCCCGAGCGGACCGCCTCGATCGCGGGCTTCGCCAGCGTCGCGGCGTCGACATACCATTGGTCGGTGAGCCAGGGCTCGATCACCACGCCCGAGCGGTCGCCGAAGGGAGTCGCGATCACGCGGTCCTCGACGCGCTCGAGGAAACCCTGCTCCTCGAGCAGCGCGACCACGCGCTTGCGCGCTTCGAAGCGCTCCATGCCGATCAGCTCGGCGGGGATCAGCCCGTCGTCGGTCTGAGTGACGTTCGCCTTGGCGTCGAGCATGTTGAGCATCTCGCCCGGCTTGAAGCCCGCGCGCTTGCCCACTTCGAAGTCGTTGAAGTCGTGCCCCGGCGTGATCTTGACCGCGCCCGAGCCGAGCTCGGGATCGGCATGCTCGTCGGTGATGATCGGCACCAGGCGTCCGGTGATCGGCAGCTTCACGCGCTTGCCGACCAGCGCCTTGTAGCGCGCGTCCTCGGGGTGCACCGCCACCGCCATGTCGGCGAGCATCGTCTCTGGGCGCGTCGTCGCGACATGGATGAAGCCCGAGCCGTCCTCGAGCGGGTAGCGCAGGTGCCAGAACTTGCCGTTGACCTCGGTCGTCTCGACCTCGAGGTCGCTGATCGCGGTGCCGAGGCCGGGGTCCCAGTTGACCAGCCGCTTGTCGCGATAGAGCAGCCCCTGGCGGTAGAGCTCGACGAACACCTTGAGGACCGCCTTCGAGAAGCCTTCGTCCATCGTGAAGCGCTCGTTCGCCCAGTCCATCGAGCAGCCGAGCCGGCGGAGCTGGCGCGTGATCTCGCCGCCGCTCTCCTCCTTCCACTCCCAGACCTTGGCGACGAACTCCTCGCGCGTGAAGTCGGTGCGCTTCTGCTGCTTGGCATTGAGCTGCCGCTCGACCACCATCTGGGTGGCGATGCCGGCATGGTCGGTGCCGACCACCCAGCGCGCGTCCTTGCCCTTGAGGCGCGCGTGGCGGACGAGCACGTCCTGCAGCGTGTTGTCGAGCGCATGGCCGATGTGCAGGCTGCCCGTCACGTTGGGCGGCGGATTGACCAGGGTCCAGGGGTCGGCGCCCGGCCGCTCGGGGGCGAACAGGCCGTTCGCCTCCCAATGCGCGTACCAGCGGGATTCGATTTCGGCGGGGTCGAAGGTCTTGGGAAGCTCGGTCATGGTGGGGCGGCTTTAGCGGCGCTCACGCCTTTCGCACAACCCACTCCCCTCCCGCTCGCGGGAGGGGAGTTATCGCGCCGTGACGACGATCTCGCCCTTGCCTCCCGTCCAGCGGTTGAGCCAGCCCAGCACCTCGCTGTACCATTGCATCGAGTTCTTCGGCTTCAAGACCCAATGGTTCTCGTCCGGGAAGACGAGCAGCTTCGACGGGATCTCGCGCCGCTGGAGCGCCGTGAACGCCGCCAGCCCCTGGGTATAGGGGATGCGGAAGTCCTTCTCGCTGGTGATCACCAGCTGCGGAGTCTTCCACTTGGTCACATGGTTGACCGGGTTCCACTTCTCGAAGGCCGCGGGGTCCTCGAAATAGGCCTTGCCGCCATGCTCCCACTCGTCGAACCACAGCTCCTCGGTCTCATAGGCCATGGCGCGCGCGTCGAACACGCCGTCGTGCTGGACGATGCACTTGAAGCGGTCGGGCCATTGGCCCTCGATCCAGTTCATCATGTAACCGCCATAGGAGGCGCCGAGCGCGCAGGCGTTGCCGCCGTCGAGCCAGGCGAACTTGTCGGTGGCGGCGGCGAGGCCCTTCTGCAGGTCCTCGAGCGGCCAGCCGCCCCAATTGTCGCGGATCGCGTCGGTGAAGGCCTGGCCGTAGCCGGTCGAGCCGTGGAAATCGACCGAGACCACGGCATAGCCCGCGCCGGCGAACACCGCCGGGTTCCAGCGCCAGGACCAGCTGTTGTTGCTCGTCCCCTGCGGGCCGCCATGGACGATGAAGGCGACCGGGGCCTTCTGGCCATCCTTGAGCGAGGCCGGCTTGACGGCATAGCCCCAGACCGTGTCGCCATTGGCCCCCGCGAAGCTGAACCGCTCGACCTTGGGAAGGTCTATCCCCGCCAGCTTCTCGGCATTGACCGAGGTGAGCCGCTCGGGCGCGCCCTTGGCGGCGAGGCGGTAGAAGTCGTCGGGCCCGGTCAGGCTGTTCATCGCGAACACCGCGCCGCTCTTCGTCGGCACCACCGCCGAGACCGCGCCTTGCTGGGTGAGCCGGGTCGGCTTGCCGGTCCTGGGATCGATCGCGAAGATCGGGACTTCCTGCGTGTCCTCGGCAGTGACGTAGATCTTCTTCGAATCGGGCGACCAGGCGATCGACCCGACCGAGCGGTCCCAGTCCTCGGTCAGCGCACGCACTTCGCCGGTGGCGAGGTTGCGCAGCTTGAGCACCTGCCGGTCCGCCTCATAGCCCGCGCGCGCCATCGACACCCAGGCCAGCCATTTGCCGTCGGGCGAGACGGTCGGCAGCGTGTCGGTGCCCTTGTTGTCGGGCGTGAGATTGACCGGTTTCGCCGATCCGTCGGCGGGCGTGGCGAAGATGTCGAGATTGGTCGAGAGCGGCTCGATCCGGCCGGCCTCGCGCAGCGCGAAATAGACCGTCTTGCCGTCCGCGCTCCACGCCACTTCCTCGCCGCCGCCAAAGGGCTTGGACGGCGTGTCGCCGACCAGCCCGCCCTCGATCGCCACGCCGTTGCCGGTCGCGCCGTCGGGGCCGAAGGGCAGCACGAAGAGCTGCGAGCGATTGCCGTCGGCCCATGTGTCCCAGTGACGGACGAACATCTGGTCGTAGACCCGGCCCGATCCGGCGTTCGGGTCCTTCTTGATCATCGCAGGCTCGAGGCTCGGCGCGCCCGGCTTGCGATCGGCCCAGACCAGCAGCTTGGTTCCATCGGGCGAGACCTTGAAGCCGCTGAACCCGCCTTCGATGTGCGTGCGCTGGACCGGCGTCCCGCCCGCGACGGCGACGCTCCACACCGCGTCCTCGCCGCCCTTGTCCGACTGGAAGTACACGGTGGTGCCGTCGGCCGAGAATTGCGGTCCGGTCTCGTTGACATCCGCCTCGGCGACCAGCTTCTCGGGCACCGCGCCCTTCCGGGTCAGGTCTAGCCGCCACAGGTCGTAGCGGCCCTTGTTGGCGGCGAGGTCGGTCTCGCGCTGCTGCCAGACGAGCCAATGGCCGTCGGGCGACACCGCGGGCGCCCCCACGCGGGAGAGCTTGACGACGTCCTGGATGGTGAGATCGC
The DNA here is from genome assembly GCA_966186155.1 of uncultured Sphingomonas sp. Lineage (GTDB taxonomy): Bacteria > Pseudomonadota > Alphaproteobacteria > Sphingomonadales > Sphingomonadaceae > Sphingomonas. Next base: position 2,377 of record CBIFVW010000207.1, on the reverse strand, counting down.
GCGCCAGGACGGGCGCGGCGGCGGCGGAAGCGAGCGCGGCGCCCGCGAGCAGGATGTGCTTCATTCGAAATGGATAGTGCACCCACTCCCCTCCCCGCAAGGAGGGGAATCGGTCAGTTGCGCCCCGTGATCCGGGAGATCTCGCGCGCCACCATCTCCTCGACGACGCGCGGCAGATTGGCGTCGAGCCATTCGCTGAGCATCGGCTTGAGCATCTCGCGGACGAGCCCTTCGAGCGTGTCGGAACCGGCGATCTCGGGCTTCACCACCATGCGCGAGAGCGCCTCGAGCGGCCCGCGCGTCGCTTCGACGGCGCGCTCGGAAAGGATCGGATCGGGGGTGCGCGCCGGCTCGGGCGGCGTGGGGGAACCCATCGACATCGGCGTCGGCGTCTCCAGCTGGTCTTCCTGGACCGGTTCGCTCAGCTCGAGCACCTCGTCCTCGGCGACGGGCTTGACCGTGGTCGCGGCCCGGCCGCCGCGGCGCGCGCGCGTCGCGATCGCGGCATCGCCTTCCTCGGCGATGATCCTTTTGATCGAGGAAAGAATCTCCTCCATCGAAGGTTCGCTACTGATGTCCCCCATCACCGGCCACTCCTATAAGCCCCGGGTGCGTTCCATCAGGGATTACGACGGGTCGTGTCAACAGGCTGTTGACCATCCGAGCGCTGGAGCACCGGGTCGAGCGACGTGTTGGTGACCACGGGCGTCTGCGCCGGCGTCTGGTTGGTGCGCGTGCCGACCGGCTGGGGATCGGGGTCGTCGCTGCGGTCCCACCACTTGTTCTTGACCCGATCGTAGTTCGCCGCCGGATCGTAGAGCGGGCCGCCGTCGAGGTTCAGGTCCTCCGCTTCGCCCCGGCCCATCGCCGCGAGCAATGTGAAGCCGGCGACATAGGCGTCGCGCTCGGCGGTCACATAATTGACCTGGCTGTTGAGCAGTTCCTGCTCGGCGTTGAGGATGTCGAGGATCGTGCGCGTGCCGACGCTGTTCTCGGCGCGGACGCCCTCCAGCGACAGCCGGTTGGCCTCCACCGCGACGCGCGACGATTCGATCACCCGCAGCGAGGACTGGTAGTTGGCATAGGCCGACCGCACCTGCGCGATCACGCCGCGCTCGGTGAGCGTGACGGTCTCGATCGCCGAGGCGCGGCGCGCCTGGGCCTGGCGGACCTGCGCGGCGGGACGGCCGCCCTGGAAGACCGGCAGCGTGAGCTGCGCGCCGACCGTGGTCGAGATGCCGTCGGGGCTGAGGCCGCTCACCGAGCGTGCCTGGCTCGATAGCGAGCCGAGGTAATTATAATAGCTGGTGCCCACGCCCACGCTGAGCTGGGGCGAGCGCGCTGCCTTGGCGGCAGTGACGTCGAACGCGCTGGCGTCGCGCTGCTTCTGCGCGGCCTCGAGGTTCGGATTGTTGGCGAGCGCGGTCTGCTCGGCGTCCTGCACGTCGCCCGGCAGATTGGGCAGCGCCGGCGGCTGGGCCAGCACGCCCGGGGGCGAGCCGATCACGCGGATATAATTCTCTCGCGCCCCGATCAGCGCCGCCTCGGCGGTGCGCAGCTGGCTTTGCGCCAGGGCCAGTCGCGCCTCGGACTGGGCGACGTCGGTGCGGGTGAGGTCGCCCACTTCGAACCGGTCGCGCGTCGCCTGGAGGTTGACTTCGAGGACATGGACGTTCTGCTGGTTCAGGCGGACGATCGCCTCGAAGCGGAGCACGTCGACATAGGCGGTCACCGCGTCGGTGAAGAGATCCGCCTCGAACCCGCGCAGGCTCGCGCGGCCGGCGTCGACCCGCGTCTCCGCCGCGCGCACCGAGTTGCGCACCGCGCCGCCCGTATAGATCGGCACCGAGAGGTTGAGGCCGACATTGCTGGTGCGGGTGGGGCCGATCGTCGCGTCGCTGTCATAGGGGCTGGTGCTGATCGAGCCGGTGCCGTTCACGCCCGGCCGCCCCGCCGCCTTGGCGATCGGGACATTCTCGTCGTTCGCGCGCTGGTTGGCGCGCTCGCTCTGCAGCCCCGGATTGGTGTTGTAGGCCTGGACCAGCGCCTCGCGCAGCGTCGTCGTCGGCTGCGCCGCCTCGGCGGGAGCCGCCGTGCCGACCTGCACGGGAACATTCGTGCCCGACGGCGTCGTCGTGGTCTGCGCGGCGGCAGGCACGGCGAGCGCAGTCAGGCTCACGCCCAGGAACAGAGAGGAAATTCGCATGAGCCTCTTCTTCACGTCAGAATTGAAAGGTCCGTAGGCGTTCGAAACCGGGAAGCACTGCACATTCGATGTCGGCGAAATCGACGAGGCCGAAGCCCCCCTCGGTGCGCCGGCCCGCCGCGAGGCGCGTCACACCACGATCCACGATGCCCGCGACCACGCGGCCGCCGG
>CBIFVW010000206.1:0-6527 GCA_966186155.1 uncultured Sphingomonas sp. | reverse complement strand
GCTTCACGTCGCGATAGAGGCCGCCGAATATGTTGAAGTCGCCGTTCAAGGGCGAGATCTGCGGGTTCCTGGCATTGTCGACGCGCACCGCGAGCAGGTTCTCGCCCGGCTTGAGCTTGCCGGTCACGTCGAAGCGGAAGGCGGCATAGCCGCCGGCATGGCTGCCGATCCTCTCGCCGTTGAGCCAGACATCGGCCTTGAGCGTCGCGCCGCCGAAATGGAGCAGGTAGCGCGTCGCCGGCCGCGGTTTGTGGTCGATCTTCAGCCGATACCAGGCGGGCCCGCGATAATAGACGCCCTCGGGCTCGCCGCGCGCCTTGGCGCCGCCGATCCCCGAATCCTCGGCATTATAGGTGTGCGGCACCGTCACCTGCGCCCAGCCGGCATCGTCGAGGCCCGGACGCTCGGCGCCGCGGACATCCTCCTTCACGAAGCGCCAACCCTCGGCGAGCGGAATCGTCTCCTGCGCCGTCGCGACGGACGCGAACGTCATCGCGGCGAGCGCGGACAGCGCCCATCGTACCAACTGGCTCATGCACCCGCTCCCGCTGCGAATTGATGGGTCGGCCCGATCGCGAGGTTGCGGCTGCCGGAAGCCGCACGCACCGCGGCATCGGCCGGGCTCGACGAGGTGAGGCCGGCGATCACGGCGCCCTCGACATTCTCCAGCGCCACCGCCGGCCGCGCGTCGGGCGCCACGGCCGCGAAGCTCGAATCGCGCACCGACAGGTTGCGGACATGGCGCGCATAGAGGCCATAGGCGGGCAGAATGCCCATGAAGCTCGGCTCGAGGCTGGAGTTGCGCCGCTCGGGCACCTGTCGGCCCGCATCCTCCGCCGTGCCGCCGCCGGCCGCGGAGACGTGTATGCCGCGGAACGCCACACCCTCGATGATCCCGTCCTCGATCCCGACCACGCCGCACGGATATTCCCGCCGGGCGCCGGAAACCTGGATGTCGGTGAAGCGCACGCGCCGCACCTTCGCCACCCCCGCCCCGCGCGGCGCGCGGTTGCGGGCGGAGAGGCGCAGGAAGATCGGGTGGTTGACGGGATTCTCGAGCGTGATGTCGCGGAAGGTCACGTCCTCGAGCACGCCGCCGTCGATCGCCCCCAGCTGCAGCCCGCGGCTGTTCTCGCACTGGCAGTCGGCGACCAGCACGTTGCGGAAGCCCGCGACCGAATCGGTGCCGAGCTTGATCCGTCCGAGCACCCCGACCTTGTCGGGCGCCATGTACGGCGATTTCTGATACGTCCCGTCGAGCAGGGTGCCGAGCAGCCAGCCGCTGGTCTTGCAGCCGAGGATCTGGATGTCCTCGCAGAAGCGCGGCTCCTGGAGCGCATAGCTGCTCTTGAGCACGATCGCGTCGTCCTTGGGCGCATTGACCGTGCAGTTGGTGACGCGCGCGTCGCGGCAGCAGTCGAGATCGATGCCGTCGCGATCGGTATCGACCGTCAGCCCGTCGATCCGGACGTTGCTGCAGCCGAGCACATAGCAGGCGAAATGCCCGCCCTGGAGGATCGAGAAGTCCTTGAGCAGCACGTTGCGGCAGCGGGTGAGCCCGATCGCCTTGTTGCCGCGGCCCTCGTACTTCATCTCGTCGGGGATCGCGCGGCGGGCCGCGTCGGGGCTCAGGCCGAGCTCCCGGGGCGACTTCCAGCCCGGAACGCCGTGCCAGCGCGGGCCCGGCCCCTCGCGGTCGAGCCCCAGCCCGTGGATCAGCCCCTGGCCGACGATCGCGACGTCGCTGACGCCGTCGCCATAGATCAGGCTGTTGTGGAAATGGGCCAGACCGTAATCGACCAGCTGCTCCTCGAACACGCCCTCGGGCAGGTCGTAGCGGCCCTTGTGCCTCGCGGGATCGGCCGCCTCGATCACCGAGCCGGGCATCAGCACGATCGTGATGTGGCTCCGGAGGCGGATCGAGAAGCAGAGATAGCGGCCCGGCGGCACCACGATCGTGCCGCCGCCCTTTGCGCTCGCGGCTTCGATCGCCTTGTTGAAGGCCGGGGAATCGACCGTCTTGCCGTCACCCCGCGCGCCATAGTCGCGTACGTCGTGGAAGCCCGCGAGCGAACCCGTCGCCCGCACCGGCACCGCGCTCGCGGCCATCGCCGCGCCGGCGCCGAGCAATGCGGTCCGACGGCTGAACTCCGCGCGCGCCTCGAGCAACGATCCCTCCTATCTATATGATGTATGATGAATTACCCGGCCGCCGACTGCAAGCTGTAAGTCAGGTTTTCCCCAACATGCGGCGCCGGGCGTCCAGCTTCAGCGTCAGATCCGCGCGTCGCGGCATCTCGCGGAGGATCGCGCGGGTGATCCGCTCGTAATGCTGGACGAAGCGGGCGATCTGCGCGGTGTCCATCGCCAGGCCCGGGTCGCGCCCCGCGGCGACCAGCGCCGCGCGCAGATCCTCCTCCTGCTGCGCGCGCCAGCGCTCGACCACGGCGAAATCCGGCGCGGCGAGCAGGATCAGCCGGTCGATCCGCCCGAACAGCGACCGGTAGGGGCCGGCCAGGGCCTCGTTGACGGCGCGCCGCCAGATGCCGTGCGCGTCCTCGTCGCGCTCCAGCGCATTGACTGGCGCGGCGAGCGCGGCCGGATCCTCGGCCCGCGCTCCGACGCACCAACCCTCGAAGACCAGCAGATCGAGCGGCGCCGGCACCTGCTCCCGATGCTCCGCAGGCAGCGGCTCGTCGCTCGCCTTGTCGAACCGCGGCAATCGCACCGGCTCTCCAGCCCGCACCGCGTCGATGATCGCGCACCCGAGCGCCACGTCGTGCGTCAGCGGCACGCCGCGGGTCTCCAGCAGCGGATGGACCGAGCGGGCAAGCGCGGCCCGCGCCGCCTTGCCGAGATAGAGGTCGTCGAGCGAGAGCGCGGCCGCGCGGATGCCCCGCGCGCGCAGCCGTTCCACCAGCCCCGCCGCCAGGGTGGACTTGCCGCTCCCCTGCGCGCCGCAGATGCCGAGGACCAGCGGCCGCGACCCGGCCCCGAGCCACTTCAGGACCTCGGGGGCGACGCGCTCAAGCGACGCGATCAAGCGGCGGCTCGCCCGCGAAAAAGGCGTCGAGATTGTCGGCGACCTTCATCCCCATCGCCTCCCGGGTCTCGAGCGTCGCGGAGCCGAGATGCGGCAGCAGCACCACGTTGGGAAGATCGACCAGCGCCGCCTCGATCGCCGGCTCGCGCTCGTACACGTCGAGCCCCGCGGCGGCGATCGTGCCGTCGCGCAGCGCCGCGGCCAGCGCGGCCTCGTCGACCAGCGTGCCGCGCCCGGTGTTCACCAGCACGGCGCCCTGCTTCATCGCGCGCAGCGCACCGGCATCGATCATGTGGCGCGTCGCCGCGCCGCCCGGCGCGTGGAGCGACACGATGTCCGCGACGCGCAGCAGGCTTTCGAGCGATGCGTGATAGGCCTCCGCCGGCATGTCTTCGGCACGGCGGCGGCTGTGATAGGCGATGGTCATGCCGAACGCCGCCGCCCGCCCGGCCACCGCCCGGGCGATCCGGCCATAGCCGACCAGCCCAAGGACCTTGCCGCGCAGCGCGCGTCCCAGCAGGTGCGTCGGACGCCAGCCGGTCCATTCGCCTCCGCGCAGCTCGCGCTCGCCCTCGCCTGCGCGGCGCGTCGCCATCAGGATCAAGGTCATCGCGATATCGGCGGTCGCGTCGGTGAGCACGTCGGGCGTGTTGGTCACGACGATCCCGGCCTCGCGCGCCGCGTCGAGGTCGATATGCTCGAAGCCAGCGCCGTAATTGGCGACGATGCGGACGCGGCGTCCCTCGGCGTGGAGGATGTCGCGCGTGATCCGGTCGGTCACCGTCGGGCAGAGCGCGTCATGCTCGCGCATCGCCGCGACGAGCGCGGCAGCGTCCATCGGCACGTCGCGCGGGTTGGCGGTGACGTCATAGCGTTCGGCCAGCCGCGCCTCGACCGCATCGGGCCAGCGGCGCGTGAGCAGGATCTTCGGACGAGTCACGCCCCGTTCCTAGCGCCTCCGGAACAGCGGCGCGCGCTTTTCCGCGAAGGCGGCGCGGCCTTCCCTCGCGTCCTCGGTGCCGAAGCAGATCGCCTGCAGGTCGCGCTCATATTCGATCGCCTTGTCCCACGGCATGGTGTGCGCGGCGCGCAGGTTGAGCTTGGCGGTCTCGGCGGCGATCGGCGCGCGCGAAGCGATGGTGCGGGCGATCTCGGCGGCGCGCGGCAGCAGCGCCTCGGGCGCGGTCACTTCGCTCACCAGCCCCCAGGCGAGCGCCTTCTCGGCGTCGATCATGTCGCCGGTGAGCAGCATCAGCGCGGCGTTCGAGGGGCCGGCGGCATAGGCCAGCCCCGCCGCCATGCCGCCGCCGCCGATCCAGCCGAGCTTGATCTCGGGCGCGGCGAAGCGGGCGTTGGTGCTGGCGATGCGGATGTCCGCCGCCATCGCGGTCTCGAGCCCGCCGCCGAGCGCATAGCCGTTGACCGCGGCGATCACCGGCTTGCGGCAGGCGCGCAGCGCGTCGCAATAATCGTCGCGGTTGCGAAAGTCCCACGGCGTCGCATAGCGGTCGAGCGTGGCGATGTCCGATCCCGCGGAGAAGGCCTTCTCGCCGGCGCCGGTGACGATCACGCAGCGCACCGCGTCGCTCGTATTGCACTCCGCCACCGCCGCGATCAGCGCCGCCGCCATCTCGGGAGTCAGCGCATTGAGCTTCGCCGGGCGGTTGAGGGTGATGGTGGCGACATGATCCGCCACTTCGAACTTCAGGTCCTCAACCATGCTGGCGCACCACTCCCGATTCGATCAGGGCGGCGATCGCGGCATCGTCGATCCCCGCCTCGCGCAGCACTTCGCGGCTGTGCTCGCCGACCAGCGGCGCGCCCCGCTCGACCTTCGAAGGAGTCTTCGAGAAGCGGATCGGGAAGCCCGGCGTCTTCACCCTGCCCTCGGTCGCGTGCTCATATTCGACGAAGGTGCCGTTGTGCCGGATCTGCGGATCCTCGACCAGATCGGCATAGCCATAGACCGGCCCCGCCCAGATGTCGCGCGCGCGCATCGCCTCGAGCCATTCGGCGCTGGTCCGCCCGGGCAGGTGCGCCTTCACCCGCGCGAAGATCGCGTCGCGGAGCGCCCAGCTGTCGCGCTCGTCGTCCAGCCCCGCGAAGAAATCGTCGTCGAACAGCTCGCCCAGCTTGGCGAGCGACGCCATGGCGACGGTGATATGGCCGTCGCGGGTCGCGAACACGCCATAGGGCGCGCGGATATAGCTGTGCGCGTGCGGCTCGGCCGAGCGCGCCTGCGGCTTGCCCCCGACGGTGAAGACCGACAGCTCCTGCATCTGGATCGTCGTGATCGCGTCGAGCATGTTGACCTGGACGAGCTGGCCCTCGCCGGTCCGCTCGCGATGGAACAGCGCGGCGAGCGCGCCCTCGAACGCCGAATAGGCCGTGACCGCGTCGACCAGATACTGGCCCGCCGGCGACGGCGGCGCCCCCTCCGCGCCGGTCGACATCATCGCGCCCGACATGCCCTGGAGCAGCAGGTCCTGGCCCGGATAGTTGCGATAGGGCCCGTCCTCGCCATAGCCCGACATCGAGACGTAGATCAGCCGCGGATTGATCGCCGACAGCGTCGCATAGTCGACGCCCAGCCGCTCGGCGACGCCGGGCCGGTAGTTCTGCAGGAAGACGTCGGCGGTCTTGACCAGCTCGAGCAGCAGCGCCTTGCCCTCGGGCGCCTTCAGGTCCACCGAGAGCGAGCGCTTGTTGCGATTGAGCGAGAGGAACGAGACGTTGACCTGGTTGCCGGTGGCCCCGCCCGCGGAGGCGTGGCGCTGCCATTCGCCGCTGGTCGGCTCGACCTTCACCACGTCGGCGCCCATGTCGCCCATGCGCTGCGCCGCGAACGGGCCCGCCATCGCGATCGAGCAGTCCAGCACGCGGATTCCGCTCAGGATATTCGTCACTTGGCTCGTCCTCTTCAGGCCATGTACCAGCCGCCGTTCACGTGCAGCGTCTGGCCGGTGATGAAGCCGGATTCGTCGCTCGCGAAGAAGGCGATGGCGTTGGCGATGTCATGGGCGTTGCCGCGGCGCTTGATCGACTGGGCGTCGAGCACCATGCGGTTGTACCCCTCGGGATCGGGATGGATCTTCTCGGCGTCGGTCGGAAAGGCGCCCGGCGCGATCGCGTTGACGGTCACGCCCCAGGGGCCGAATTCGCGCGCCCAGGCGCGGGTGAGCCCGACCAGCGCCATCTTCGAGGCGACATAGGGCGAAAGATTCGCCCAGCCGCCCGAGAGGGTGATGCTCGAGACGTTGACGATCCGGCCGAACCCCCTGGCCCGCATGCCCGGCAGCGCCGCCTGCACCGCGACGATCCCCGCATCGACATTGACGCGCTGGACCGCCTGATGCTCCTCGATCGAATAGTCCTCGAAGGGCTTGGAGGGGTAGATCGCGGCGTTGTTGACGACGATGTCGAACCCGCCGGTCTGGGCGATCAGCGCGTCGAGCACCGCGCGGAAGCCGGGGAGATCGGCGAG
>CBIFVW010000205.1:0-6618 GCA_966186155.1 uncultured Sphingomonas sp. | reverse complement strand
GGATATCCCTCCACCAGCCTGCGGCTGGTCCCCCTCCCCTCCGGGGGAGGAACGAAAAAGAGCCGTTTCCCGAATGTCGATACGCTTTAGTCCTCCGCCGCGATCCGCACGCGCAACCCGTCGAGCGCATCGGTGAACGGAATCTGGCACGAAAGCCGCGAGCTCGCGTCGCGGTCCGAGGCGCTGTCGAGCAGATCGTCCTCGTCGATGCTCATCTTCGGCAGTTTGGCCGCAAATTCCGGATCGACATGGACATGGCAGGTCGCGCACGAGCAGCAGCCGCCGCACAGGGCGAGCAGCTCGTCGAAGCCGTTCTCGCGGATCACTTCCATCACGCTCAGGCCCGTCTCGCCCATGACCTCGCGTTCTTCCCCTTCTCTGGTCACGACGATAAGCTTGGGCATTGCGATCTCCTGTTCCGGCCGGCTCCATGCCGCCGAACGCCTCTCACTGCAAGGATAGCGCCGTGGGCCTCAGCGCCGCGCAACTCAAGACTTCGCTCGACGCGCTCGCCAAGGTCGAGCCCGCCCTCGCCGCGGCACTCGAACGCGCCGGCTATCCCGAGCCGCGCATCCGCGCGCGCGGCTATGAGACGCTGCTGCGCACGATCGTCGGCCAGCAAGTCAGCGTCGCCGCGGCGCAATCGATCTGGAACAAGCTCTCGGCGGCGATCGGCGACCTGACCGACCCGAGCAACCTCGCTTCCGCCTCGGACGAGACGCTGCGTGCCGCGGGTCTCTCGCGGCAGAAGGCGGCTTACGCCCGCAGCCTTGCCGAGGAAGTGATCAGCGGCCGGCTCGACCTGCACGGTCTCCCCGTGGACGACGAGGAGGCGATCGCCCAGCTCACCCGCGTCAAGGGCATCGGCCGCTGGTCCGCCGAGATCTACCTGCTCTTCGCCGAGGGCCGGCCCGACATCTGGCCGGCGGGAGACCTGGCGGTGCAGATCGAGGTCGGCCGCATCCTCGGTCATGCCGAGCGCCCGAGCGAGAAATTGACTCGCGAGGTTGCCGAGAAATGGCGCCCCCATCGCGGTGCCGCGGCGATCCTGGCCTGGCACCATTACAAGGTGGACATGGACGTGATCTGAGAGGGCGAGGTCAGATCGCTCCCAGCCCCACCGCGATCGCCCCGAGCGGCCCTGCCATCGTCCCGAGACCGGGCGGGCCGATCCGGTCCTCGATCCCCTCGACCCATTGCTCGAACGCGCCATAGCCGTTGAGGCTCTCGGCCAGCCGCGCGCGCAGCCTCGGGAACAGATAGTCGCGCGCCGACACCACGCCGCCGCCGATCGCGATCCGCTCGGGCGCGGCGGTGACGACGAGATTGTGCAGCAGCCCGCCGAGATCGTGCACGAACAAGTCCCATTGCGGTCCGTCGTCGGGCAGATGGTCGCCGGGGCAGCCGAAGCGCTCGGCGAGCGCCGGGCCCGAGATCAGTCCCTCTACGCAATCGCCATGGAAGCGGCACCAGCCGGCATAGCCGTCGCCCCGGGCGCGCGGCACGCGCATGTGCCCGGCCTCGCCATGCGCCCAGCCCATCACCGGCCTGCCGCCCGTGACCAGCCCCACGCCCACGCCGGTGCCGACGGTGATGTAGGCGTGCGCCGCCATGCCCTGCGCCGCGCCCCAGCGCGCCTCGGCGAGCGCGGCGCCGTTGACGTCGGTCTCGATCGCCAGCGGCTTGCCGTACCGCGCCGCCAGCCGCCGGACGAGGTCGGTGCCCGACCAGCCGGGCTTGGTGGTGGCGGTGATCGAGCCGAAATCGAGCCGGGCGGGGTCGAGCTCGAGCGGGCCGAAGCTCGCCACGCCGATCGCGTCGAAGCGCCAGCGGTCGAGCACCGCCTCGATCGCCGCGAGCGTCGCGTCCGGATCGGTGGTCGGCACCGTCACTCGGTCGCGGACCTCGTCGGGCCCGGTCGCGAGCAGCGCCACGCATTTGGTGCCGCCGAGCTCGAGGCCGGCGATCAGCGGAAGGCTCGTCATGGCCGTGCGCTACCCCAGCTTGGCCCTACAAAAAAGAGGAGGGCGGCAAATTCTGTTATCGCTATCAACGCGAATTTCTTCCTTCCCCATTGCAGCGCGGACAAGGCGACCACATCTGCGCGCCACCTCCCCACCGCACTCCCAAGAGGCTCCCCATGCGCTACAACCAGCTTGGCCGTTCCGGCCTGATCGTCTCCGAGCTCTGCCTCGGCACCATGACCTTCGGCGGCGGCGAAGGCAGCATGTGGGGGCATATCGGCCGGCTCCAGCAAGACGAGGCCGACCAACTGGTCAAGGCGGCGCTCGACGCCGGGATCAACTTCTTCGACACCGCCAACGTCTATTCGGAAGGCCGCTCGGAGCGCATCCTCGGCCAGGCGCTGAAGAATCTCGGCGTCGCGCGCGAGGAAGTGGTGATCGCCACCAAGGTGCTCGGCCGCATGCACGCGGGGCCGAACGGCGCGGGCGCCTCGCGCGGCCATATCCTCGCCCAGGTCGAGCACAGCCTCGAGCGCCTCCAGACCGACCATATCGACCTCTACCAGATCCACGGCTTCGACGCCGCGACGCCGATCGAGGAAACGCTCCACGCGCTCGACGGCCTCGTCCGCCGCGGCGTGGTGCGGTATTTCGGCCTCTCCAACTGGGCCGCCTGGCAAGTGATGAAGGCGATCGGCATCGCGGCGGCGCGCGGCTATGCCCCGATCGCCTCGCTCCAGGCCTATTACACGATCGCCGGCCGCGATCTCGAGCGCGAGATGATCCCGATGCTCCGGTCCGAAGGCGTCGGGCTGATGGTGTGGAGCCCGCTCGCGGGCGGCTTCCTCTCGGGCAAGTACACGCGCGAGGGCGAAGGCGAGGGCCGCCGCGCAGGCTTCGACTTCCCGCCGGTCGACAAGGCGCGCGGCTACGACGTCGTCGACGTGCTCCGCGAACTGAGCGCCGCCAAGGGCCATTCGGTCGCGCAGCTCGCGCTCGCCTGGCTGCTCCACCAGCCGGCGGTGTCGAGCGTGATCGTCGGCGCCAAGCGTCCCGACCAGCTCGCCGACAATCTCGGCGCGGTGGATGTCGAATTCACGCCCGAGGAGCTCGCGCGCCTCGACGCGGTCAGCAGGCTGCCGGCCGAATATCCCGGCTGGATGCTCGAGCGCCAGAGCGGCTATCGCGGCGCGCCCAGCCCGAGGCGCTAGTCGAACACCACCGTCAGCGCCTCGGCGAACCCGCCATTCTTGCTGAGCCTCCCCGCCCGCCCAGGCGCGCGGCGGAGGTTCGGGCGGGCGAGCAAGGGCTTGAGCATCAGGTGCAAGGTCGCGCGGTTGATGTGGCGGCCGAAGCATTCGTGCAGGCCGTGGCCGAAATGGATGTAGTCGCTCGCCGGACGGCCGGGATCGAAGCGGCGCGGATCGGACAGGCGTCGTGGATCCAGCATCGCCGAGGCGAAGGCCGCGAGCACCGTCTCGCCACGCCGGACGAGAGTCGCGTGACGCGTGCCGTACCCGATCACAGCGTCCTTGAGCGCGATCCGCGGCAGCCCCGGCGCGAGCGGATCGAAGCGCATCGCCTCGAACACATAGCCCGCGAGCAGCGCGTCGTCCCCCGCCCGCGCCGCCGCCTGCGCGCCCGCCAGCGCCTTGGGCCGGCGCAGCAACTGCTCGAGCGCCTGCGGCACCACCATCGGCGGCTGCGGCGGCCCGCCGACGATGAAGCCCATCAGCGACGTGCGGATCTCGTCGTCGGAAAAGCCGCTCACGCCCTTCTTCTGCAGCGCGAGGCAGCGCGACAGCACGTCGTCCTTGCCCGGCGACTTGCGGCGGCGCTCGATCTCGCTCTGGATGTGCGCGCGCAGCGCCGGGGCGATCTGGTCGACTTCCTTGCGCAGCTCGGGATCGCCCTTGGGATCGGCGAACTGGAACTCGAACAGCCGCGTGCCCCAGACGCGCAGGTCTCCGCCCGGCGGATCGGGCACGCCGAAATAATCGGCGAGCACCGCGAAGGTCACGCGCCGCACCAGCGTGTCCACCACTTCGATCCGCCCCGGCGCCCCCGCGACGATCGCCCCCGCCATCGCCTCGACCTTGTGCGCCAGGTCCGGCAGGTCGCCGGGCCGCACCACCATCCGCATCGCATCGGTGTCGTGGCGATATTGCGGCGTGTCGCCCATGCCGAGGAAGAAGGGCTGGCCGCCCATGATCACGTCGAGCTTGGGCTTGTAGGGTACGCCGAAGGCGGTATCGGTCGCGAACACCTCGCGGACATCGTCGTAGCGCGAGGTCAGCACCATGCCGCCCGCCCGCGCCACCGGCTTCCAGCGCCGGAGGAAGGCGAAGACATAAGGCAGCGCGCCGAGCATCGCGCGCTCGATCAGCTTGGCCAGCCCCTTCTTGCCCGGCCGCAGCGGCGCGCGGGAAGTGAGCGCGCTCATAGCGTCTCCAGATAGGCGAGCGCCGGCAGGCTCGGCAGGAAGAAATATTCGCCGCCGGCCATCTGGACGAAGGTGTCGATGTCGATGATCCGGCGGAGCGGTTCCTCGCGGATCGTCATCGTGCCCTTGGGTCCGATCAGCGGATCGGTCTCGTCGTAGAGCGTCGCGAAATTGGGGTTGAGGATCCAGGTCTGCTGGACGAACTCGAACTGCCGGGTGATGTCGGTGTTGAGGCAGATGAAGAGGAGGCCACGGTCGACGCCGTCCTCCTTGGGCGGCACGCTGATCGTCTTGCCGAACTTGCGCCCGCGCCTCAGGATCCGGTGGTTGTTCGCCGCGTCGAGCAACGTCTGCTTGTCGGCCGGCGTCGGCGCGAGCCCGTCGCGTGGATTGGCGCGGCGGACATGGCTGCCGAGCGGGCAGCCCGCGCCGAGCCGGTCGCGGTCGAAATAGCCGAAGCCGTTGTCCGACACCGGCAAGGTGCCGCCCGGGCAGAGCAGGTTGCCGTGCGTGTCGCGGCCCACCACCCGCTCGGCGAGCCAGGTGGTGGTGACGTGCGCCGAGCCCTCGGGATCGCGCTCGCGGATGTGCCTGGCGGCCGCGCGCATCGATTCCCAGAACGCCACCACGTCCTGCTTCAATTCGCGCACCACCATGTAGCTGCCGTCGAGGCCGAGATCGAGGAACCCCTCGCCCTTGGGATGCTGCGCCAGCCCGGCGGCCTTCCCCGCGTCGCTCGCCGCGACCACGGGCCCCTGGGCGACTTCGTGATGGCCGTTGACATGCCCCATCAGGATCTCGCCGAGCGGCACGCCGTTCCAAGGATCCTTGGGCACCGCGCTGCCGTCGCCATAGACCACGGCGCCCGGCTCGAACGGAATCGGTTGCGAGATGCCGTCGGCGAATCCGAAATGCTCGCGCGCGATGCCCTGCGGATCGAGCCTCAAGTCGAGCGGCAGGCGGTGCGCCACCTGCACCTCGTGCGGCGCCAGCGCGGCGCTCACCTGCTCGCACCAGGCCTCGGCCGCCTCGTCATGCTCGCAATAGAGCAGCAGCAGCGCGTGCACCGTGACCGGCGTCTTGACGCGTTGCTCGCGGATCTCCTGCCGGTCGTCGAACGCGCGCGCCTCGTCGTCGGTCGCGGCGTCGTCGAGCGGCGTGTTGCCGCTCCATCTGGGCCCGCCGGGGATCACGCCGTGCTGCCATTCCTCGCCGCGCCGGTCGCCCAGCCGGCGCAGCCGGTCCTCCTGGAACATGCCCTCCTTGAACGGCCGGTCGAATGAAGCGAGCGCGTTGGCGGCGAGCCCCATCTTCTGCAGCCCGGACCAAGTGAGGCCCAGCGCCACCGCGCGCTGGTCGCGTCCATCGGCGTCGGTCACCGCCGCGACTTGCTTGAGCGCCGCGAGCCACTCGCCGCCGCCCTTCTTCTTCGCGCCCTTCCAGCAAAGCTCGAGGAACAAGGCCCGCCCGGTGGGCAGCGCGGCGAAACCGCTCACCACCAGCCCCTGCGCCTGCCGGTTATGCGGCGCGGCGAGCTTCCAGCTCGGCGCGTCCTCGCCGCCGCTCACAGGTCGTTGATCCACAGCGCGGCCTCCTTCTCCGTGAGACTGGGTTTCCTGAGACCGCTGGCGATGCGGAAGTTGCGCTCTACTTGCTCGGCGGTGAGGTCCTTGTAGGCCGAATACCAGAAGCGGCTGACCGCCATCGAGTGGCGCGCCCATTCCTTGAACTGGCGGCCGTGGCTCGCGCCGTCCTTCACCAGGAAGCGCGTCGGCGGGAAGCCCACCCCGCAGCTCCAGGCTAGCGTCAGCCCGGCATGCGCCTTCTCGATGAAATCGTCGAGATAGCTCTCCCAGGTCTGGTCGAAGTTCGAGAAGAACATCAGCCGGCTGTCGTTGTTGACGCGCGCCCAGTGCGCGAAATGGATCGTGCGCATCGATCCCAGATAGCCCTGCCGTGTCGCGGGCAGCACGCGCAGCAGCAGGTGCAGGCCGAGATGCCCGGCGCGGATGATGATCGCGCGCAGCACCCCGGGCTTGATCAGCACGATCGACCCCATGTGATTCTGCGGAATCCAGTCCTCGCGCCGCGCCATCTCGCGCAGCATCCTGGGATCGACCGGCGGCGCGTCCTGCGAGGCATCGCGCCGCTCGAGCCAGCGCAGCCAGACGAGCAGCCCGGTCACTACCACTACCGCGCTCCCCGCGCTCC
>CBIFVW010000204.1:0-6687 GCA_966186155.1 uncultured Sphingomonas sp. | reverse complement strand
CGGATTGGGCGTCGCGAGGAAGCCGACCGACAATATGCCGAAGAGCACGACGTGCCCCAGCAGCGATACCGTCAGGCCCGCGCCCTCGGAGCCCCGGATCACGGCTTGCTGCTCGCGTCGGTGATCAGCGAGACGCGGTTGAGCCCCGCGTGGTTGAGCTCGCCCATCACGCGCATCACCTTGCCATAGCCGAGGCCCTGATCGGCGCGGAGGTAGATCATCGGCGGCTTGCCGTCCGGGCCCTTGGGGCCGTTCGCGACCGCCTCGAGCCGGGCGGCGAGCGCGTCGTCGGCCACCGCCTCGTCGTCTACGAACACCTGGCCCTTGTCGTCGATCGCGATCTGGACCGGCTTCTGCTCCTGGTCGAGCGCCTTGGCGCGGCTCTCGGGCAGGTTCACCGGCACGCCCGCGGTGAGCAGGGGTGCCGTCACCATGAAGATGATCAGCAGCACGAGCATGACGTCGACGAGCGGCGTCACGTTGATCTCCGCCATCGGCGCGCGGCGGCCGCGGCCCTTGCCGGAAGGAAGGTGCATCGCCATGGCGCTACGCCTCCATCTCCAGCCGGCGGCTCAGCGTCGCGTGGAAGCCGTCGGCGAAGCGGTTGAGCCGCTGCTCGACGCGGTTGATGCGATGCGAATAGAGATTGTAGGCGATCACCGCGGGGATGGCCGCGAACAGGCCGATCGCGGTGGCGAATAGCGCCTCGGCGATGCCCGGCGCGACCACGGCGAGCGACGAGCTCTGCTCCTTGGCGATGCCGGTGAAGCTGCGCATGATGCCCCAGACCGTGCCGAACAGCCCGACGAAGGGCGCAACCGCGCAGACGGTGGCGAGGAAGTTCAGCCGGTCGGCGAGCCGGTCGATCTCCTGCGCGATCGTCGCGCCCATCGCCGTCGCGAGCCGCTCGCGCGTGCCCTCGCGGTCGATCGACTTGCCCGAGGTCGAGCGCCGCCATTCGGTGACCCCCGCCGAGAAGATCCGAGCGATCGGATGGTCGCGGCCGGCGGCGCGGCGATGGAACTCGTCGATATCGTCGGCCTCGCGATATTCGCTCTCGAACCGGTCGATGCCCTTGCGCACGCCGCCGATCCGGAAGCCGAAGCTCAGGATGATCGCCCAGGTCCACAAGCTCGCCAGCAACAGGCCGATCATCACGGCGCGGACCACCCAGTCCGCCTGGAGGAACAGGCCGATGGGGGACATGGTCGCGGCGTCGGTGTTCAGGAATTCCATCGCTTTTCTAGTTTCCCTTCCAGAGCAGCGGCTCGAACGCGGCGACCCAGTCCGCCGGCTGGCGGCACGGCCGGCCGGAGGGCGAGACGAACACCGCCTCCACCTCCGCCTCGGCGACTATGGTACGCTCGCGCATGACTCGCTGATGAATGACCACAGCAGCGGGACGGAGCCGCATCAGCCGGCTCAGCACCACCAGTTCGTCTCCCAGATGCGCCGGCATCCGGTAGCGCAGATTGGCCTCGCGCAGCGCATAGGCCCCGATCCCCGCCGCGTGCACCGCCCGCTGGTCGACCCCCACCGCGAGCAGCATATCGGAACGGGCACGTTCCAAGAACCGCAGATAATTGGCGTGATAGACCATGCCGGTGAGGTCGGTGTCCTCGAAATAGACACGCAGGACGAAACGATGCTCGAGGCCGTCGAAGCGGCCGAGGGCGGGTAACGCGTCCATCAGCCGGCCCCTAACGCAGCGATTCCGCGCTTGGAACCCCCGCCCTCAGTCGAACAGCCCTTCCTGCGCGGTGGACGGAGGATCGAGCCCGAGATGCTTCCATCCGGCCGCGTTGAGGCACCGCCCGCGCGCCGTGCGGGCGATCATGCCGATCTGGATCAGATAGGGCTCGATCACTTCCTCGATCGTGTCGCGCGGCTCGGAAAGCCCCGCGGCGAGCGTCTCCACTCCCACCGGCCCGCCCCGGTAGATGTCGGCGATCATCAGGAGATAGCGCCGGTCCATCGCGTCGAGGCCGAGCTTGTCGACTTCGAGCCGAGTCAGCGCCTGGTCGGCGACCCCGGCATGCACCGTCGTCTCGCCGAGCACATTGGCGAAGTCGCGCACGCGGCGGAGCAGCCGCCCGGCGATGCGCGGGGTGCCGCGCGAGCGCCGCGCGATCTCGTGCGCGCCGTCCTGCGCCACGTGCAGGTCGAGCAGCGACGCGGCGCGCGTGACGACGCGCTCCAGTTCGTCGACCGTGTAGAAATTGAGCCGCACCGGGATGCCGAACCGGTCGCGGAGCGGCGTGGTGAGCAGCCCCTGCCGCGTCGTGGCGCCGACCAGGGTGAAGCGCGGCAAGTCGATCCGTACCGAGCGCGCCGACGGCCCCTCGCCGATCATCAGGTCGAGCGCGCGGTCCTCCATCGCCGGGTAGAGCACTTCCTCGACCGCGGGATTCAACCGGTGGATCTCGTCGATGAACAGCACGTCGCCGTCCTCGAGATTGGTGAGCAAGGCCGCGAGATCGCCCGACTTGGCGATCACCGGGCCCGAGGTCGAGCGGAACCCCACCCCCATCTCGCGCGCGATGATCTGCGCGAGCGTGGTCTTGCCGAGCCCGGGCGGGCCGAAGAACAGCACATGGTCGAGCGCCTCGCCGCGCGCCTTGGCCGCATCGATGAACACGCGCAGATTCTCCCGCGCGGCGCGCTGCCCGACGAACTCGTCGAGCGTCTTGGGCCGGAGCGCGGCGTCGACATCGTCGGCGCGGCGCGCGGGGGCGAGGATGCGATCGGCGTCGGTCATGCGTCGATCCCCTCGACGATGATCAGGTCGCGCTCGAGCGCTTCGGCGCCATGGCGCAGCGCCTCGGCATAGTCGCCCGACCGGTACCAGGCGCGCGCCTGATCGGCGGAGTCGAAGGCCAGGATGACCACGGCGGCGTCCCATGCGCCCTCGAGCACCTCGACCGCGCCGCCGCGCGCGAGATAGCGCCCGCCGTGCCGCGCGATCGAAGCGGCGGCGAACTCGCGATAGCGATCGAGCGCGGGGCCCGGGCGCATCCGCACCTTCGAGATCACATAGGCCGTCATGCTCCGCCTTCCTGAACGCCCGCCGGACCGTCAGTCAATGTGATCGACCGCGTCGCCGGTGATCTCCACCCAGGGGAGCTTGCGCCCCTCGAACACCGAATAATGCGGCGCGGGGAAGTCGGGATCGGCAAAGGCGCCGATCGCGACCGCGATCAGATCCGGCATGGCTTCGGCGCGGTACCAGACCTGCGAGCCGCAGCTGGGGCAGAAATGGAAATGGGCGGGGCTGCCGCTGTCGCCGGTATAGGTCCATTCGGTCGAACGGCCGGTGACCGTCACCCGCTCCGCCGGCCAGCGCGCCTGGGCGGCGAAGGCGGAGCCGCTGCGCTTCTTGCATTCGAGGCAGTGGCAGACCGAGATGCGCACCGGATCGCCGGCGCATTCGACTCTCAGCTGGCCGCAGCGGCAAGTGGCGGTGCGGATGCTCATTTCGCTGCCTTCCTAAGCGCCAGCCGGACCAGCGCGTCGAGGCTCGCGCCCGCGCCCAGCTCGTCATTGGCGGCGTTGACCGCGCTCGAAGCCTCGGCGGGCCTGAAGCCCAGGTTGAGCAGCGCCGAGACCGCGTCCGCCGCGGCACCGCCCGCCGGCGCGGGAACCGCGCCGCCGCCGCCGAGCGCGACGCCGCCCGCCTTGTCCCTGAGCTCGTTTACGATGCGCTGGGCGAGCTTGGGTCCGACGCCGTTGGCGCGGGCGATCATCGCCGAATCCGATCGCGCCACGGCGGTCTGCGCTTCCTCGGGCGACAGGATCGAGAGGATCGCCAGCGCGACCTTGGCGCCGACGCCCTGCACCGAGGTGAGCAGCCGGAACCAGTCGCGCTCGGCGGCGGTGGCGAAGCCCATCAGCCGGATCGAATCCTCGCTGACCAGCATCTCGGTATGGAGCGTGACGAGGTCGCCGACCGACCCGAGCGCCGCCAGCGTCTTGGCCGAGGCGCCGGCGAGATAGCCGACGCCGTTCACGTCGATCACGACATGGTCGACGCCGGTCGCGGCGAGACGGCCATTGAGGTGCGCGATCATCGGCCGAGCCTCGCGGAAAGTCTCAAAAGTCGCACCATCCACGCGTGCACGCACGGCCGCCGCTCGGCAACGCGGAACGGAAAAGAAGAGGAACCTTGGCGCACATCGAGTACATAAGCAGAACAAGCCGCTGTAGGAAAGCGAAATCGGGCAAGAGCCTTCCCGGCGCTCGCCGCCTAGCGCAGTCCCGAGCGCGCGCTCGCGAGATGGTGCGCGTGGCAGATCGCCACCGCGAGCGCGTCGGCGGCATCGGGCCCGTCGATCTTCACGCCGGGGAGCAGCCGCGTCACCATCGCATGGACCTGCGCCTTCTCGGCATTGCCGGTGCCGACCACGGCCTTCTTGACGAGCCGCGCGGCATATTCGCCGACCTCGAGCCCCGCGCGCGCGGCGGCGCAGATCACCACGCCGCGCGCCTGGCCGAGCTTGAGCGTCGACTGGGGGTTGGCGTTGACGAACACTTCCTCGACCGCGGCGGCCCCGGGCGCGTGATCGGCGATCAGCGCGGCGAGCATGCCGTCCAGATGCGCGAGCCGGCGGGGGAGCGGCGCCTGGGCGTCGGTCCTGAGCCGGCCGTTGGCGAGGTGCGAGAGGCGATTGCCCTCGGCGCGGATCACCCCCCAGCCGGTGGTGCCGAGGCCGGGATCGAGGCCGAGGATGATCACATTCCCTCTCCCGCTTGCGGGATGAGAAGGGGGAAGGCTGGTGAATTGGGGTCGCAGGGGAAGGACGGGCCCTCCCCTAGCCCCTCCCGCAAGCGGGAGGGGAACAGGATCAACCCAGCTTCTCCATCACTTCGTCGGGAACCTCGTAATTGCCCCAGACCTGCTGGACGTCGTCGTCGTCGTCGAGCGTGTCGATCAGCTTGAACAAGGTCGCCGCGTCGTCGGCGCCGATGGTGACCATGGTCTGCGGCCGCCAGGCGAGCTTGGCGCCTTCGGCCTCGCCGAGCACCGGCTCGAGCGCCTTGGCGACTTCGTGGAGATCGGCCTGGGCGGTCCAGATCTCGTGGCCGTCCTCGCTCGACGTCACGTCCTCGGCGCCCGCCTCGAGCGCGGCCTCGAACACCTTGTCGGCATCGCCCGCGCTCGCCGGATAGGTGATCAGGCCCATCCGGTCGAAGCCATGGCTCACCGAGCCCGAGGCGCCGAGATTGCCGCCATTCTTCGAGACCGCGGTGCGCACGTTGGTGGCGGTGCGGTTGCGGTTGTCGGTCAGCGCCTCGATGATCAGGCTCACGCCGCCCGGCCCGAAGCCTTCGTAGCGGACCTCCTCGTAATTCTCGGCGTCGCCGCGGCTCGCCTTGTCGATCGAGCGCTGGATATTGTCCTTGGGCATCGACGCCGCCTTGGCGGCGTTGACCGCCGCGCGCAGCCGCGGGTTCATGTCCGGATCGGGCGCGCCCATCTTGGCCGCGACGGTGATCTCGCGGCTGAGCTTGGAAAAGGCCGCCGAGCGCTTCTTATCCTGCGCGCCCTTGCGGTGCATGATGTTCTTGAATTTGGAATGGCCTGCCATTGCGCTCTCGTGGATTGGATCGCGCGTCTCTAGGCCAGGCGCGGGGCGATGGGCAATGGTCGCCCTGCATCGTCATCCCGGCTTCCGCCGGGATGACGGCCGCACCGTCAGATCCCCAGCGCCTGCTTGTAGGTCTCGAGCAGCATCTCCGCCTCGTCGCGGTGGTGCTTCTCCATCTTCCGGAGCCGGACGATCGTGCGCATCGTCTTCACGTCGAAGCCGGTGGACTTGGCTTCGGCATAGACGTCCTTGATGTCGTCCGCGATGCCCTTCTTCTCTTCCTCGAGCCGCTCGATGCGCTCGATGAGGAGGCGCAGCTGTTCGGCGGAAATCGAGTCGGACATTTCGGGCTCCTGATGGGTTGAGCGGGGGCGCTTAATGAAGCGCCGTCCCCGGCTCAAGCACGATTTGGCAAGATGCGGTCAAGCTTTCTATCATGGGACATGTTCAAGCGTGTCCTCGACCTGATGATCGCGGCGCTGGCCGCGTCCGTGCTCTCCACCGCCGCGCCCGCGCAGATGCAGGGCACGCCCTTCGCCGGCGAGATCGCCGCGTTCGAGGCGGCGGACGCCAGGGCGATGCCGGCCAAGGGCGGGATCCTGTTCCTCGGCAGCTCGAGCATCCGGCTCTGGACCGATCTCGCGCGCGACTTTCCCGGGCTGCCGGTGATCAACCGCGGCTTCGGCGGATCGAAGATCGCCGACAGCGTCCGCTATGCCGACCGGATCGCCATCCCCTATGCCCCGCGCACGATCGTCTTCTACGCCGGTGACAACGACATCGCCGATGGGCGGAGCCCGGAGCAGGTGCTGGCGGACTTCGAGGCACTGGTCGCCAAGATCCGCGCCAGGCTTCCCGAAACGCGCATCCTGTTCATCGCGATCAAGCCGAGCATCGCGCGCTGGCGGTTGATCGACCGCATCCGCGACGCCAACCGGCTGGTGAAGGACTATGCCGCCGCCGATCCGAGGCTCGGCTTCGTCGACATCTTCCCGGCGATGCTCGGCCCCGACGGCAAGCCGCGCCCGGAGCTGCTGGGCGAGGACGGGCTGCACATGACGCGCGCGGGATATGAAGTGTGGCGGGAGAAGGTGGCGGCGGC
>CBIFVW010000203.1:0-6880 GCA_966186155.1 uncultured Sphingomonas sp. | reverse complement strand
TCGGCCGGGGCCGTCTGGCCGCTATCCTGGGCCAGCGCCGGGGCGGCGACGACCGATCCGGCGATCACCGCCAGCGACGCGCCTGCAAACCATGCGCTGCGACCAAATTTCCCTTTCAGCATTCTGCCTCTCCTTGACTATGTGGGCTGCCGGCTTGTCGCCGCCGGTCCTCCCTGACTATGCGATCATCGCGAGGGGCTTGCGGCCATGGGCGAGCACCTGGCGATGGAATTTCCGAAGCGATGCGGCACCCCGTGCCCTGGGCTTGCGGGCCAGCTCGGCCAGCCCGAGCCAGCTCAGCGCCTCCGCGGTGCGGATCGCGGGCTCGATGCAGATTCGCTCGATATCCTGCGCCATCGGCGCGAAATAGGCCGCTTCTCCCTGCAATATGGCGAGCTTGGCGCTCGTCTGTGCCAGCAAATCTTGCTTGATATGGACACCGGTGTCAACCAGCCCGCGGCCGATCCGGAACAACAACCAGTGCAAATGCCCGAGCAGCGCGCGGTCGTCGGCGGAGAAGGCGCCGTCCTCGGCCATCAGCTGCTCGGCATAGATCGCCCAGCCTTCGGCGAAGGCGGGCAGATATTCGAGGCGCAGCGGGTGCGCGCCCGAAGCGGCTTCGATCGGAAGCTGGATCATATGGCCGGGCAGCAGCTCGTGATGCACGACCGCCCCGAGCGTCCAGGACGGGCGGTCGCGGATGCGCTTCAGATCGACATAATAAGCCCCCGCCGCGCCCGGCGTGGGGAGCACGCGATAGCCGCTGCGCCCCGTCGCTTCGTCGGCCGGGCTCATGCGGCGCGTCGAGACGTTCAGGCAATGCGGCGGGAGCGGGCCGAAGAGCAGCGGAAGGCGCGGACGGACCCGATCGAGCCAGGCGTTCATCTCGGCAACCGCGCGGTCCCGCCCGGCATCGTCGTCGGGGTAGAGGAAGCGCGGGTCCTCGAAGGCCGCGCCGATCCGCGCGCCGACCGAGCCCCTGGTCATGCCGAGGCGGCGCAGCACGGCATCGGCGCGGGCAGTGAGTGCCCGGGCCTTGTCCGCCATCCGGTCGTGCGCTTCGTCCGGGTCGATGCGCGTTCCCAGATGCCGCTCCAGGAGCAGCGCGAAATATTCGGCCCCGCCGGGGAAGCGGCCGACGCCCGGCTCGGGCGGCGCCTTTGCGCGGAGGCCGGACAACAGCCCGGCCTGCTCCCGGAGGCGTCCCGAGACCGGCGCCGGTGCCTTGGCGGCCGCCGCGGCGATGCCGGCGACTGTGGTATCGAGCAGCGGGACCGGCAGGATCACGCCGTGCGCGGCTTCGGCGCGGATGCGCGCATTGTCTTCGTCGAGGCGGCTGGCGAGCGCTTCCGCGTCCCTCTCGCGCGCCGCGTCGCGCCATGCCCCGCTGGCGGGCGAGACCGAATAGGGCGTGCGGCCGAGCCGCCCGATCGGGAAGCGCGCGGCGAGGCGGGCGTCGACGGCCAATCCGGCCCGCACCGTGCCGAGATCGATCCGCGCCGAGGGCGAGAGCGCGCGCGGGTCGAAGGCGGCGAGTCGAGCGAGCTTCGTCTCCGGATCGGCGAGGCCGCCCAGGCCGTCGAGCGTCGCCTTGAGCTCGCCATCGGCATCGCCGCGGGCACGCGCGGCCGCAGGCAGTGCGATACCGGCCGCCGCCGCCGCGAGAAAATCGCGGCGCCTCACGGCAGCGCCACCATGTTGTTGCGCCGAGTTACTTCGGCCGCGTCGCCGGGGAGCGCCACGCGCACGCGCGCCGCGCCCTTGGGCAAGGCGAGACGCACGGTCGCGGTCTTCGGCTCGAGATCGAGGGGGGCGGCGAGCGCCGGGACCGGGGCCGAGGCGAGTGTCTTGCCCGCGGCATCCTCGATCGTGAGCGTGCCCCCCGGAGCACTTGCCGCGCCGAGGCTGTGGACTGTGATCGCGATCTTACGGCCCTTCATCCGTACGTCGTCCGCGCCGATGCCGAGGTCCGGGCGGTCCGATACCGCGCTCCCTTGCGTCTTCAGCGCGAACGCGATCTCGGTCGTCGCGCGCGGCGCGAAGGTGACGCGGACCGAGGCGCTGCGCTCGAGATTAACCGGCGTCGTGCTTCCGCCGGTCGTCATCTCCCATTGGCCCGAGTCGACGTTCCACGTCGTCATCTCGGCCGATTGCGGCCGGTCGCTCTTATTGTAGGCGATCACCTTGAAGCGCGTGCGCGTCGCGCCGGGGACGAGGATCGCGGTCTGCATCGCGCCTTCGGGATCGTCGAAGCGCCAGCTCACGGTGTTGCCGGGCCAGCTCTGGTTGCGTCGGAGCGCGATCCCGCCGAGCCGCTCGCGCTGGAGGATCTCGTTCGGCTGATCGACTCGATCGGACCACCAATGGCCTTCGGTGTACATGTACTGGTGCTGCGCCTTGTCGGCGATCGCGTCGGCATGGAGCGTCTCGAGATACGAGGTGTCGCCGGTCGCGTCCCAGGCGAACCACCGCTCGAACGACCCGCCGCCCTTCGCCTTGGCGATGAGGGTCTTTGCCCAGTCCTTGCCCGCGCCCAGAAGCGCGATGGCGTTCTCGTTGAGGTCGGCCGCCGAACCTGGCCCGCTCTTCGCGATGCGGCTCAGCACCGGATTCAGATATTTGGAGTCCCCGGTGAAGCGCCATGCCGCCCAGACCGTCTGCATCGGCGTGGAGACGCCGCCGCCATCCCCGACGCGCTCGGCATCGGTGCGCCAGTTGATCTCGTTCGGATAGCTCCAATTGCCCTTCGCGTCCTGCTTGCCGTGCGCCAGCCACCCGTCGATCACGCCGGTGACGAGGCCCTTGGCCGCCGGATTGCCGTTGTAGAGCCCGATCAGGATCGGCGCGTGCATCACGACGAAGGCATAGGGTTTCTGCCACTCCCATGGCCCCTCGCGGTAGATCTTGCGCGCGCCGTACCAGTTCGAGGCGAAGTGGACATGGCCGGCCGGATTCCACAGGATCACGCCCTGCAGCGCCTTGACCGTCGCCATCAGCCGTTCGACCGTCCGCGGCTCGCCCCAGTTCAGATAGAGCCGCTCGGCGTCGCTGTTGAGGCCCTCCTCATAGGCGTGGAGCTCGTCGGTGGTGATCGTCCCGAGCCCATTGGTGATCATGCCGTTGGCATAGGCGGCCTCGGACAGCGCACGAAGCGAGGCGTTGATCTTGTCGGGATCGACGCCCATCAGCGCGAGCCCCGGCCATTGCTGGGTGAGATCGGTATCGTCCGAAATGCCGCCGCCGAAATCGCCGTACGGGACCTGGCGGTTGTCGATCCACCAGTTCACGAAGCTGCGGACGTACTTCAGGTCCTCGAGCTGGCGGAACGCCCAGAGCGGCACGCCGGCGGGCGCTTCGGGTTGTCGGAACTCCGGGAGCTTGTAGGCGCCATAGCTGATGTCGGCCCAATAGCGGCGCCCCTCGACATGATCGGGATCCACCCGGAGCAGGTCGGAGATGTCGGCGAAGACGTGGCGGTAGAGGCCAGCGCGCTTCGAGGCGGTATGCTCCTCGACCAGGAACGCCCAATTGTCCTTCACCTGGGTGAACCGGTCGGCGACATGCTCGGGCAGCGCGGCGGCGCGGTCCTTGAAGACGAGGCGGATATTGGCGCCATCGAGCGCCCCGGGCCCGAAGTCCGGCGCCGCCGAGGCGATGGTGAGATAGAGGCTGTCGTTGGTGAGGATCCGGTCCCGGAGGTCGAGCCACAGCGTCCGCGCCTCGCCGGGGCGGACCGACACGGAGAGGTCGATCATGTCGCGGCCCGGCCAGATCGGGTCCTTTATGCGGATGTTCAACGGGATGAGGCCGTCCTGGCCGGATGCGACCTGGAGCGGGGGCAAATCGATCGCGACGCCGTCCAGCCCGTCGCGGACATTCTCCCAGCCATAGTTCCAGGCGCGCGCCAGCGGGCGGCCGGGATAGGCGTCGCCGAAGCCCGAGGGGATCAGCACATGGACGATCGGCATCGCGCCTTCGGCATGTGCCGCCGCCCCGGTCGCCGCCGCGCTCCCCGCGCCCGCCGCCGCCGATCCAGCGCCGGGCGGCAGGGCGAGCACGGTGTTGCGCTCGTCGGCGGGATAGCGGCCGGCGATGAAGCGGTTGAGCCCGTCCAGCGTGGCGAGATCGGCCGAGACCTTCGCGTCGATCGTGTAGCTGAGCTTGAAGCTGCCCTCGGGCTCCTTGCCCGCGCCGACATCGTAGGCCCAGACCTCCTGGATCGGCTGCTCCTGCATCCTGTTGACGAAGCGGAGCGTGCCCCCTTGCGCCTCGGCCAGGCCGTCGAAGCTGCGCACCACCCCCTCGGGACGTCTCGCCACGGTGCGGAAGCTGGTCCCGTCCGCGGCATAGTCGAGCGTACCATAGGCGGCGCCGCGGATCTCGACGCGGTTGAACCGCTCGCCCGCGGGCACGGCGAGCGTGTAGGTCTTGCCGCCCTCGACATAGACGTTCCAGTCGGGCAGCTCGAAATAGTCGTTGCGGCCGGGGAGCCGCGAGCGGTTGTAGACCCCGGGCCATGTCGTCTCGGCGATGCCGTCGACGCCCTTCCACATCCATTCCCTGAGATCCTTGGCATCGGCGAACTCGACCTTGCGGACGCGCGTCACCTTGTCGCCGAGTACGGGCGGCGAGGCGCGGTCCCAGCCGAAGCGGTGGAGCCAGGCGGCGCGCTTGCCGGCGGGATCCGGGGCGGGCGAAGCGGCGGGCTCGCGCTTCGCCGCGAGCGCGGCGATGCCGGCCGGATCGAGCATGCGGTCGTAGATGCGGATCTCGTCGAGGTCGCTGCCGCGCATGAAGCTGTAGCGGCTCTGCACCTGGTGCGGCGCGATGATCCGGCCCGCCAGGCCGAACTGATCGAGGCCCGCGTCGAGATCGGCCTTGCCGTCAAGGCGCGCGGCTTCCTTGCCGTCGACATAGAGGCGCACGCCCACCGCCTCGTCCCAGCTGAAGGCGATGTGGTGCCAGGCGTCGGGCGCCGGCTTCTCGGGCATGCGGAACGAGACGCGCTCGCGCGAGAGATTGGCGTCGGTCACGAAGGCGTCGAAGCCGTGGCCGTTCCAGTCGATGCGCAGGAACGCCATGTCCCAGCTCGTATGGTCCGCGAAGCCGGCGCGGAAGATTACGAAGGGCGCCTCGCCTAGGGGCTCGCGCGCGCGCCAGAAGAAGGCGAGGGTGCCGCGCTGGGCCCGGATGTTCCCGGGCGCGTTCCAGGCGATATAGCCGTCATCGGCCCAGCGGAACGCGCCGCCGATCGCGCCGTCGGCGACGTTGGTGACCTTGCTCTGGAAATTGGGGATCGCGTCGCCACCGGCGCGCTCGGCGGTGCCGCTCGAATCGCCCGAGGCGCGAAAGAGCAGTCCATCGTCGGGAGATTGGGCATGCGCCGGGCAGGCGGCGCCGGCGAGCGCCCAGGTCAATGCAAACCCGATTCCCGATGTGCGGATCATGCCAAGCCTCTCCTGGATCTAGCGTTCTTCGCCGCCTCGCCTGTGAGAATGGCGCGACCTGACACCGGTAGCAAACTCTTTTTCGCGCCCGCTTGACCAGCTTCCTCGGGAGCGACAGGTTCGGGTGACCGGTGTCAGCCGGAGCAGGAGAGCAAGATGCCGATCGCACCGTCCCGCCGTGACCTGCTGGGCTATGCCGGTGCGACGGCTGCTTGCGGGCTCCTCCCCGGGCTCGCCGCCGCACAGGCCGATCCCTGGGCGCGCGCCGCCGCCATAGCCCGCAACGTCCGCGCGCCGCGGTTCCGCGCGAAGGACTATGACGTCACTGCCTATGGCGCGAAGGGCGATGCGGCGACGCTGAACACCCGCGCGATCGCCGCGGCGATCGCGGCCTGCCATGCCGAGGGTGGGGGCAGGGTGGTCGTTCCCGCGGGCCGCTTCCTCACCGGCGCGGTGCATCTCCAATCGGGCGTCAACCTGCATCTCAAGCGCGGCGCGACTTTGCTCTTCAGCACCGATCCCGCCGATTATCCGATCGTCTTCACGCGCTGGGAGGGGATCGAGCTGATGAACTATTCGCCGCTCGTCTATGCGCGCCGGCAAAAGGACATCGCGATCACTGGCGAAGGCACGCTCGACGGCCAGGCCGACGCGCGGCACTGGTGGGCCTGGAAGGGCCCCTGGGGCGGCACCGTCGATCATGGCTGGCGCGAGGGCATGCCCGATCAGCGCAAGGCCCGCGCGCGGCTGTTCCAGATGGCCGAGGACAAGGTCCCGGTCGAGAAGCGCGTATTCGGTGACGGCGATTTCCTGCGCCCGGCCTTCATCCAGCCCTATGACTGCGAGAATGTGCTGATCGAAGGCGTGAAGCTGCGCGGCGCGCCCTTCTGGCAGGTGCATCCGGTGCTCTGCCGCAACCTGATCGTGCGCGGGCTCGACATATTGGGGCACGGCCCGAACAATGACGGCTGCGATCCCGAATCGGTCGACGGCGCGCTGATCGAGCAGTGCGTCTTCGACACCGGCGACGACTGCATCGCAGTCAATTCGGGCCGCAACGCCGATGGCCGCCGGCTCGCGGCGCCGGCGCAGAATATCCTCGTGCGCAACTGCAGGATGAAGGCGGGGCATGGCGGGGTGGTGGTCGGATCGCAGATCTCGGGCGGCGCGCGCTGGGTGTTCGCCGAGAATTGCGTGATGGATTCGCCCGATCTCTGGTACGCGATCCGCTTCAAGAACAACGCGCTGCGCGGCGGGCTGCTCGAGAATTTCCATTACCGCGACCTGACCGTCGGCGAAGTCGGCCGCGCTGCGCTGACCTGCGACTTCAATTACGAGGAGGGCGCGAACGGCCCCTTCGTGCCGCGGCTCCGCAACGTCGTGGTCGAGCGGATGCGCGCCGCCAATGCGGTGCGCGTGCTCGACAGCCAGGG
>CBIFVW010000202.1:0-6906 GCA_966186155.1 uncultured Sphingomonas sp. | reverse complement strand
TCGGGGTGGCGGGCCAGCGCCTTGCCGATCAGCAGCGCGCGGGCATATTGATCGGACGGGAGGCCGATCGCCTGCTGGGCATTCGCCTTCCAGTCGCTCGCGTCGGTCGAGCCGCGGAAGCTCACCACATAGCTGTCGGTGTCGACGCCGTCCTTGAGATAGACCCGCGCGCGGAAGGCGCTTTGCGGCGAGGACAGGTCCTGGGGGCCGAGGCCGATGCGCGCGAGGTCGGCATCGGTCGCCACCCGGTATCCGGGCGGTGGCGCGGGGATGTCGTTGTAGACATCGGCCGCGAGCAGCGCGAGTTCGCGCGGGGTTGAGGCC
Organism: uncultured Sphingomonas sp.; assembly: GCA_966186155.1. Classification (GTDB taxonomy): domain Bacteria; phylum Pseudomonadota; class Alphaproteobacteria; order Sphingomonadales; family Sphingomonadaceae; genus Sphingomonas. The sequence goes on along the minus strand of CBIFVW010000202.1, from coordinate 6,582 downwards.
GTCGCCGCCTCGACTCCGGCCGGCGCTGCGGGCGCTGTCGGCGTACTGACGAACTGGACCGGCGGCGCGGGCTGCTGCCAGGCGAGCGCTTCGCGCGCGGGGACCAGGCGCGACTGGAAATCGTCGTTCGCCGCGTCGCGCAGCCTTGCCGCGATATCGCCGGAAGGTGCGATGCCGAGATTGCGAATGGCAAGGTCTGCAGCGGTCATCCGGTCCTCGATGCTCGTGCCGCGGGCGGGCGAGTGCGCAGCCTCGATGCCATGGACCGCGGCGGCCGTCGCTAGACGATTCGTTTAGGCGATCTAAGCGATCCGCTGAGTGTGGGCGTCCCCGGACCGTGCGACTTCTGCGGCAGATGGTGGCCGGCTTCGGCCATGAGAGCCAGGAGGAGCAAGGGCATGACGACGATTTCCGCGGGCCTGTCGGCCCAGTTCGCCGCGAATGCGAACCTCGCCGCCAACAGCAACGCGCTGATGTTCGCGGCGGGCATCCTCGCCGGATCGTTCCGGCCGCTCGGCGCCGGGCCGCTCGCCTTCGCGATGCTTCCCGCCGCCTTCGCCGTGCGGCTCGGCGTGCTCGCCCAGGGCGCGGCGACCAGCCAGCTCCAGCAGACCGCCGGCTTCACCGCGCAGGTAACCGGCCAGAACACCGCCAAGGTGGACCTCGGCGATGGCTATCATCTCGAGATCGACGAGCGCAGCAGCCAGATGACGATCGTCAACGAAGAGACCGGCCAGAGCACGCGCATCTGGGGCGATCCGCATGTCGAAGTGAACGGCAAGCACCAGTTCGACTTCTACGGCACCACCACTTTCGAGCTCGCCAACGGCACCAAGCTCACGATCAACACCGAGCAGTGGAGCGGCAACCCCAACGCCTATGTCGCGAGCCAGGTCGTGGTGACGCGCGGCGACAATGCCGTCGTGATCGACGGCATCAGCCAGAACCAGCTCGGCGACCTGTCGGTGAGCGTCTCGACCAACGGCTATGCGCTCGACGCCGCGCACCGCGACGGCTTCACCGTGCACGAGGATGCGGGCGGCTGGCAGACCGAGCTCGGCCAGACGGTCACCCAGGCCGAAGCCGACATCACCAGGCCCGGCGCGCTTTACGGCCCCGGCAGCCAGGCGCTGAGCCTCGCCGAGGCGGGGACGCTGATCGGCAGCTTCCTGTTCTTCGGCAGCCTGTTCGGCGCGGGGCTCGACGCCTCGGTGCGCGGGCAGGGCGGGCTCGAATCCGCAAAGCTGCTGCGCCAGTTCCTGCTGGCCTGATCCCCCGAACCAGGAGAGCGACCATGGTTGGCGGCGTGAACGGCGTTACCGACGCGGCAAGGAGCCTGACGAATGCGAGCGGCCTCGGCGAGGCGCTGGTCGTCGCCAACCGCACGTCGAACGGCATCGACACGGCGGGGCTCGCGCGGGACCTGGCGGACCTCTCGCTCCGCGATCCCAAGGGCGCGGCGGATGCGATCGCCGAGGCGCGCAAGGCGCTGGGGCCGGTGCAGCAGGGCGAGTTCGACCGGCTGCTGCCCGACGCCATCTCGTCGGCGCAGCGCGCGAGCAATGCGGCGCCGGCGGGCCTCACCGATGCGCAGAAGGAGCTCGCGCTCGACCTCACCCAGATGGGGCTCGACGTCGCCGGCCTGTTCGATCCCACGCCGATCTCGGACGGCGCCAACGGCATCATCTCGCTGTTCCGCGGCGACTGGCTGGGCGCGGGCATCTCGGCCGTCAGCATGATCCCCTATCTCGGCGACGCCGCCAAGCTCGGGAAGCTCGGCAAATGGGGCGAGACCGTGATGAAGGCGGTCCAGCTCGCCAAGACCGACAGTGCCTTCGCCCAGGCGGTCACTCCGGCGCTCAAGAAGATTTCCGACGCCATCGGCGCGGCGCCCGAAAGCGTGCTCAACGCGCTGCCGCAATCGGCGCGCGACACGCTGACCGGCATGAAGCGGCAGATCGACGAGCTCGCCGCGCCCGGCGCGCGCAGCGCCGACAATGTCGCGGCGGCAGGGGTGCACAATGCGCGGCTCGGCAACAACCAGGTGACCTGGACCGTCGACGCCAATGGCCGCCCGACCTCGGCCTCGGCGACCTTGTCCGAGCTGCAGCCCAAGGGCGCCAAGCGCAGCAGCGACGAGCTCTCCGCCCAGGACGAGGTGCGCGCGCGGGGCATCGACGAGGACGATGCCGGCCACATCATCGGCCATCGCTTCATGGGCGACCAGGGCTCGATCAACATGTTCCCGCAGAATTTCAACTTCAACCGATCGGCCTACAAGACGCTCGAGAACGAATGGGCCGCCTGGATCGACGCGGGCGGCACGGTGAAGGTGAACGTGGCGCTCAAGGGCGGGACGCCCGACCGGCCGGCGAAGGTGGGCGTCGTCTACGAAGTGTTCAATGCGGACGGCAAACGGGTGTTCAAGAACAGCGAACTCTTCGATAATGCGGCAGGGCAGGTGTTCGACCGCGTCTCGACCGCGGACATCAACAAGCTGCTCGGCAAGTGACCGCGATCGCGGCCGCCCTTTTGGTTGAGGTGATGGCGATGACCAGCGTGACGTTCGACCAGACCCGCGCCGACGCGCTGGTCCACGAGATCGGCCGGATGATCGTCGCCGATCCCAATTACGCGGCGCGCGACTGGACCGGCATCGCGCTGGTGATCGAAGTGGCGCAGCGCAAGCGCATGTACGGCTTCGTCTATCTCGCCGATGGCGACTGGGAGGCCGAGACTCCCGACGATTTCGACGTGATCGAGCGCGCGGGCGAGCTGGCCGATGTCATGGCGGCCGGGGGCGGAAGCCGCTGGACGCGCTGCCTGGTCCAGATCACGCGGCCGGGGCCGAGGATCGACATAAGCTTCGACCATGACGACACCGGCGAATGGGTCGTCACCCCCGGCAACCATGCCGAGATGGTGGAGAAGCTCCGGCCGTAGGGGCGGAGTCCGCCACGCCCTCGAGCCTCCTCCGGCATGCCTGGGGGAGGTTTTTCATGTCCGTCGCATTCCGCTTGCCACCCTTCTTCACGCGCCTCATATTATGAAAAATTGTAGCAATATGTGGGATGGATACTGAGGCCAAAGGAGAGGGCCGCATGAAGATCAGAACAGCGCTCGCGTCGCTTTTGCTCATGGTTCCGATGGCGCCGGGCGCGGTCGCCCAGGAGGCGCCGCCCGCCGCGCCTGCGCTTGGGCCCAGGAGCTGGGTCGATCCGCTCACGCGTCACCGCGTGGTCCGCATCAGCGAGGTAGCAGGTAGCGCTAGTCTCTATTTCCACCAGAACAGCTACACCCCCCAGGGCGACAAGATGGTGATCTCGGTCCCCGACGGGATCTCGAGCGTCGACCTCAAGGGCTGGAAGGTCACCACCATCGTCAAGGATCCGGCGGCGCAGCTGCTGTTCACCGGGCGCAGGACGCGCTCGGTCTATTTCGCCAAGCGCGACGGCGCCGGCTCGATCATCTTCGCGGCGGACATCGACAGCGGCAAGGTGCGCCAGATCGCCAGGGTCGACCGCGGCTTCATCGGCTCGATCAACGCCGACGAGACGCTGCTGCTCGGCCAATGGGCGGCGAGCGACAAGCCGCTCCAGCCGGGCAACCCCAACGCGCCGAAGGACCGCCAGCAGTTCGGCCAGGCCAATTACCAGGCGACCGGCCCGGACGGGAAGCCGCTGACCTTTGCCGAGGCGAAGGAAGTGCGGATGAACGAGCGGCTCGAGGCACGCATCCCGATGGAGATCTTCACGATCGACATCAAGACGGGCGCGCGCAAGGTGGTGGTCGCATCCGACAAGGACTGGCTCAACCACATCCAGTTCTCGCCGACCGATCCCAACCTCATCATGTATTGCCACGAGGGTCCGTGGCACAAGATCGACCGGATCTGGATCGTGCGCACCGACGGCACCGGCAACCAGCTGATCCACAAGCGGATCATGAACATGGAGATCGCCGGGCACGAGTTCTTCTCGCCCGACGGCAAGTGGATATGGTACGATCTCCAGACACCGCGCGGGCAGGACTTCTGGGTGGCGGGCTATGAGCTCGCGACCGGCAAGCGGAAGTGGTTCCATCTCGAGCGCAACGAATGGTCGGTGCACTTCAACCTGTCGCCCGATCTCAAGCGCTTCTCGGGCGACGGCGGCGACAGCGAGATGGTCGCCCATGCGCCCGACGGCAAATATCTCTACCTGTTCACGCCCAACGACATCCCGGACGTCGCGGGCATCCACGCCCCGGGCGCCGAGCACCTGATCTCGCCGGGCTATTTCACGTCCGAGAAGCTGGTCGACATGCGCAAGCACGACTACCGGCTCGAGCCCAACATGACCTTCACGCCCGACAACAAATGGATCGTCTTCCGGTCGAACATGGAAGGCGCGAACCACGTCTATGCGGTAGAGGTGGCCAAGGCGGAGTAGGGCGGTGCTCGCGCTCCTCGCCGCGCTCGCCGCCTGCCAGGGCGCGCCGGCGGCGGCGCCGGGCGGAACCGAGCCCGCCTTCCGCATCTTCCAGTTCCCCGCCGACGCGATCCCGCGGATCGACGGCGACGCGGGCGACTGGGCGATGGTCGGCCAGGATTATGCGATCCCCACCTCGGCGCTCGCCGCCGATGACGGATCCGGCCGCCGGCCCGATCCGAAGAGCCTCGACGTCAGCGTTCGCGTAGGCTGGGTGAAGGGGCTCAACCGGCTCTATTTCCTCTACGAGGCGCGGGACGATCATTGGAGCTTCGCCGAGCCCGGCCTCACCAACGACATCTTCGAGCTGGTGGTCGACGGCGACCGCTCGGGCGGGCCGCTGATCGGGCGCTTCCGGCCGGACCTGAAGCCCGAGGACGCCTGGTTCGGATTCCAGAACGTCCACGCGCAGAACTACCACATCTTCACGCCGGCGAAGGACAAGGACTGGGCGATGGCCTGGGGTCCGCAGGCGCCGTGGATCAAGCGGCTGCCCTGGTCGAACATCGCCTATCGCTACGGCTTCAAGCATGGCGAGGGCGGCAGGCTGGCGATGGAGTTCTGGATCACGTCGTTCGACCGCGCCGATCCCGAGGATCCGGCCAGGTCGGTCGAGACCGCGCTCGGCGAGGACAAGGTGATCGGCATGGCCTGGGCCGTGATTGACAATGACGGGCCGGGCCGGCGGGCCTTCTGGAACCTGTCGCCGCATCACAGCATGTACGGCCAGGCCTCGGAGCTCTGCGCGTTCCGGCTGATGCCGATGGAGCCTGCGCTCGCCAGGCCGGTCGGGGCGGACTGGTCGTTCCGCATCCTCGATCGCGCGCGGCGCGTCGTGGCCTTTCATGACGACAGCACCGGCGAGGTGGCGCGCTGGAAGTGGGATTTCGGCGACGGCGCGACTTCGGCCGAGCAGCATCCGCTCCATCGCTATGCGACGCCGGGCAAGTTCGTGGTGACGCTCGAAGTGGAGGGGCCCGCCGGCAGGTCGAAGCTTTCCAAGGTGTGGGACGTTTCTTTCACGGGGGACCCTGCCAAGTGACCGAGCTGTTCGATCGGCGCCATTTCCTGGCCGTGGCGGCCTCCGCTCCGCTGGCGGGCGTGGCGGCGGCGGCGCCCCGAGCCGTGTTCGACGTCCATGACCATGGCGCCAGGGGCGACGGCACGACCCCCGACACGGCCGCGATCCAGCGCGCGATCGATGCGGCGGCCGCGAAGGGCGGCGGGCGGGTGCTGCTCCGCGCGGGGCGGCGATACCTGACCGGGCCCCTGACGCTGAAGGGCGGGATCGATTTCCACCTCGAGGGCGATGCGGTGCTGCTGGTGAGCGTGCGCGCGGTGGACTATCCCGATCCGCTCGCGGGCGTGCTCCATGCCAAGGGCGCGGACGGGCTGACGATCAGCGGCACCGGCACGATCGACGGCCGCTCGCCCGAGTTCATGGAAAGCTACGACGCCGAGGGCGAATGGTGGGTGCCCAAGGCCTTCCGCCCGCGGCTGGTGGTGCTCGAGAATTGCGAAGGCCTGCGCATCCGCGACCTGACCCTGCGCCGGGCGCCGAGCTGGACCATCCATCTCGTCGGCTGTCGCAAGGTGCTGATCGATCATGTGACGATCCGCAACCAGATGGACGTGCCCAATTGCGACGGCATCGATCCCGATCATTGCCAGGACGTCGAGATCCGCAACTGCCATATCGTCTGCGGCGACGACGCGATCGTGATCAAGACCACCGCGCGCTATCCGCAATATGGGCCTTCGCGAAACATCGTCGTGCGCGACTGCGTGCTCGAGACGCAGGATTCGGGACTAAAGATCGGCACCGAGACGATACAGGACATCCACGACGTGCTCTTCGAGCGCTGCGAAGTGGTGCAGGGCTGCCGCGGCTGCACGATCCAGCTGCGCGACCAGGGCAATGTGTTCAACGTTGTGTTCCGCGACATCCGCTTCACGTCGCGCTATTTTTCGGCGCCCTGGTGGGGACGCGGCGAGGCGATCTCGTTCACGGCGATCCCGCGCAATCCCGAGACGAAGCTCGGCCGTATCCATGACGTGCGGGTCGAGCGGGTGCGCGGGCGGGCGGAGAACAGCATCCGCATCGACGGCCATG
>CBIFVW010000201.1:0-6914 GCA_966186155.1 uncultured Sphingomonas sp. | reverse complement strand
AGATCGTGAGCCTCGAGATCCCGACCGGGCAGCCGATCGTCTACGAGCTCGACGAGGGGCTGAACGCAGTCGAGCGCTATTATCTGAGCGAGCGGTGAGCCGATTCCTCCCCGAGCTTCGCTCGGGGAGGGGAAACCATGCGCAGCATGGTGGAGGGGCGCCGCTCCGCCGCGGTTAAACCGCCGCCCCTCCACCGCCGCCTTCGACGGCGGTCCCCCTCCCCCAGCAAGCGGGGGGAGGATTGTATTGCCCCGCCCTCGCCTCTAGGAACGCCGCTTCCAGCAACGCGGGGCGAGACGTGGCACCTCTGGTCGGCATCATCATGGGCAGCACTTCCGATTGGGAGACGATGCGCCACGCCGCCGAGATGCTCGACGCGCTCGGGGTGCCCTATGAGACCAAGGTCGTCTCGGCGCACCGCACGCCCAAGCGGCTCTACGACTATGCCCACGAAGCCGCCGGCCGCGGGCTCAAGGTGATCGTCGCGGGCGCGGGCGGAGCGGCGCACCTGCCGGGCATGGCGGCATCGATGACGCATCTGCCGGTGCTCGGCGTGCCGGTCGAATCCAAGGCGCTGAAGGGCATGGACAGCTTGCTCTCGATCGCGCAGATGCCCGGCGGCGTGCCGGTGGGAACGCTCGCGATCGGCAAGCCGGGCGCGATCAACGCTGGGCTGCTCGCCGCCGCGATCCTCGCCACCGCCGACACCGGCCTCGGCGAGCGGCTCAAGGCCTGGCGCGCAGCGCAGACCGAAGGCGTGGCGACCGACCCCGAATGAACGCGCTCCCGCCCGGATCGACGATCGGCATATTGGGCGGCGGCCAGCTCGGCCGGATGCTCGCGGTCGCCGCTGCCGCGCTCGGCTATCGCACCCACGTCCTCGCCCCCGACGAGGAAAGCGTCGCGGCGCAGACCGCATCCAGCTTCACGCGCGCCGACTATCACAGCCGCATCGTGCTCGACGAGCTCGCCGCGCATGCCGATGTGGTGACCTACGAGTTCGAGAATATCGCCCTCGCCCCGGTCGAGTATCTCGCGACCAGGGTGCCGGTGCGGCCGGGGCCCGAGAGCCTCGCCATCGCGCAGGACCGGGCGCAGGAGAAGGCGTTCGTCGCCGGGATCGGCGGGCGCACCGCGCCCTGGGCGCCGGTCGCGTCGCTCGAGGAGCTGAAGGCGGCGCTGGCCGAGATCGGCGCCCCCGCGATCCTCAAGACGCTGCGGCTCGGCTATGACGGCAAGGGCCAGGTCCGCATCCGCGACGCGAGCGAGGCGGAGGACGCCTGGGCGGCGATCGGCGGGCGGCCCGCGATCCTCGAGGGCTTCGTGACCTTCAGCCACGAATTCTCGATCATCACGGTGCGGGGGCTCGACGGATCGCTGGCGAGCTATCCGCCGCCCTGGAACGAGCACCGGGACGGCATCCTCGCCCGCTCCTCGCTGCCCGCGCCGGCCGAGATCGCGATGCACTGGGCCCAGGCCGCGGCGCTCGCCGCGCGCGTGGCCGAGAAGCTCGATCATGTCGGCGTGCTGACGCTCGAGTTCTTCGCGACCCCGGACGGGCCGGTGTTCAACGAGATGGCGCCGCGGGTCCACAATAGCGGCCATTGGACGATCGAAGGCGCCGAGACCTCGCAGTTCGAGAACCATGTCCGCGCGATCTGCGGCCTGCCGCTGGGATCGACCGCGCTGACCGGCAGCCGCGTCGAGATGGCGAACCTGATCGGCGAGGAGGCGAACCGCTGGCCCGAGCTGCTCGCCGAGCCGGGGGCGCATCTGCATCTCTACGGCAAGGCCAATATCCGGCCGGGCCGCAAGATGGGGCACGTGACGCGGGTCACCAGATAGCAAAAGCCCCTCCCCTTCAGGGGAGGGGCTTGGTTTTCACTCAGGCGCGGGTTCCCGTGAGCGGGAAGCTGCCGAACGCACCCGCGGTGACCGTGCCGGTCATCGCATCGCCATCGACCGTCGCCTCGCCGGTGAGCGTCATCGGCATCGGTACCGAGACTTCCATCGACCAAGTCAACGTGTCGCCGTCGACCTTGCCGTCCTTGACCTCGGCCTTGCCCATCGCGCCATCGAAGCTGCCGGTGAAGCTGTCGCCGTTGCTCGTCACCGTGAACACCGCCGCCTGATCGCCCAGCGGCGACTTCACGACCGTGTTCCAGCTGCCGTCCACATTCGCCATGTCCGCTCTCCCTATTTGGCCGCCGGACTAGCCAGCGACGCCGCGGGGACCACCTCGACGGGCAGGCCGATGCTGTCAAGCTGGGGCCGGACCTTGGAGGCATCGCCGACGACCACGAAGACGAACTTGCCGGGATCGAGAGCCGCGCGTGCCGCAGCGTCGAGCTGCGATGCGGTCATCGCGCGATATTTTTGCGCGATCGTGTCGTAGAAGTCGTCCGGGCGGTGGCGGAGGTCGTTCTGCTGCATCGCCTGCAGCACCGCGCCCGAGGTTTCGTAGCGGCCCGCGAGCTCGCGAGTCGATCCGTTGACCTCCCGCACCAGCTCGGCATCGGTCACGCCCTTGGTCGTCAGGAAGTCGCGCACCTGCTGCTGGATCGCCTTGATCGAATCGCCCGTACGGTCGGCTTGGACCGGCGCGCTGATCGTATAGGGCACCGCGTGCTCGAGCCAGTTGAAGCCGCCGCCGGCGCCGTAGGACCAGTGCTTGTTCTCGCGCAGGTCCATGTTGATGCGCGAGAGGAAGCCCGAGCCCAGCACCTGGTTCGCGGTGAACTCGGTGAGCAGCTCCTTCCTGGGATCGAGGCCGGTCATCTGCACGGCGACGATCTGCGACTGGGGCGAATTGGGCCGGTCGATCAGCACGATCTTCGGGCCCGCCGGCTTGGGCGCTATATCGAACGCCTTGACGCCCGCCGCCCCTTCACCCTTCCAGCCGCCGAAGCGCGCGTCGAGCGCGGCCTTCACTTCGCCGAGCGGCCGGTCGCTGACCACGAAGACCTTGGCCTTGTCCGGCCGGATCCAGGCGCGGTGGAAGGCGACGAGGTCGTCGCGGGTCAGCGTCTTGACCGCGGCGGGATCGCCCGAGCCCGCCGAGAGCTTCGCATAGGGATTGCCGGCACCGTACAGCACCGTCGGCACCATGCGGCCGGCGAGCCCCTGCGGGCTGGTCAGCTCCTGCGCGATGCTAGTGAGCAGTTGTCCGCGTACCCGCTCGATCTCGGCAGGGGCGAAGGCCGGGTGCTGGACCACGTCCGAGAACAGGTCGAGCGAGGCGGCGAGGTTCGGGCTCGGCGTCGACAGGGTCAGATAGGTGCGATCGGGCGAGCCGCCCGTGCCGATGTCCGCGCCCAACCGCTCGCGTGCCTCGGCGATGCCGGCCGAATCGAGCGAGGTGGTTCCTTCGTCGAGCATCGACAGCATCAGCGACTGGGTGCCGAGCTTGCCGTCGGGATCGGCGGCAATGCCCGCATCGAAGCTCAGCACCACCTGCGTGACCGGAACGGCGGTGCGGTTGGCATAGATCAGCTCGACGCCGTTCGAGAGCCTGGTACGGACCACGTCGGGGAAGTCCAGATCGCCGATCTCGGCGACGGCGGGCAGCGGCCCGCGCGTGCCCTTGACCGGCTCGGCCTTGGGCGCGTTCGGATCCTTCGCCGCGGGCTTGACGGCGGCGGCCTCCTGATAGGCTTCGCGGTCACCCGGTTCGACCAATATGGTGACCGACGGGCGAGTCAGCCATTTCCTCGCCGCGGCCTGGACCTGGGCGGGGGTGACCTTCGCCATCGCCTGGAGCTGCTTCTTGAAATAGAGCGGGTCGCCCGAATAGAGTTCGCCCGAGGCGAGCGCGACTGCCTTGCCGCCGAAACCGCCCACCGATTCGAGCCCCTCGATCCGGTCCGATACGTTGGTGGTGGCGACGCGAGTCACTTCGTCGGGCGTCGGACCGTTCTGGATCAGGTCGGCGACGATTTCGTCGAGGCGTTTCGTCACTGCGGCCACGTCGGCGCCGGGCTTCACCACCACCTGGACGGTGAAGATGCCGATCTGCGCCATCGACTGGACGCCGGCCGAGGTCTGCACCGCGAGCTTTTCCTTGCGCACCAGCGCATTGTCGAGCCGCGAGCTGGCGAGGCCGCCGAGCACGTCGCCGAACACGTCGAGCGGCGTCGCGTCGGGATCGTTGAGGCCGGGAACCGCCCAGGTGCGCAGCAGCAGCGTCGCCGCGACGCGATCCTTCATCTTCACCGTCTTGGACTGGGCGAGCGTCGGGACGGTGACCTTGGGCAGCACGCTCTTCGGGCCCGCGGGAATCGCGCCGAAATATTTCTCGACAAGCGGCCGCGCCGTCTTCGCGTCGATGTCGCCGGCGAGGACCAGGACCGCGTTGTTGGGCCCATAATGCGAGCGGAACCAGTTCTTGACGTCGTCTAGGCTCGCGGCATCGAGATCCGCCATCGATCCGATCGGCGTGTGGCCATAGGGATTGCCGGCCAGCAGCTCCTCGAGCACCTTGTAATAGACCAGGCCGTAGGGCTGGTTGTCGCCCTGGCGCTTCTCGTTCTGGACGACGCCGCGCTGCTCGTCGAGCACGTCCTGGGTGATCGCGCCGGTGAGCCAGCCCATCCGGTCGCTCTCGAGGAACAGCGCGCGATCGAGCGCGGGCCTGGGCACCGTCTCGAAATAATTGGTGCGATCGAAGCTGGTGGTGCCGTTGAAATCGGTCGCGCCGACTTGCTTCAGGGGCTCGAAGAAGTCGCCGGGCGCGTTCTCCGAGCCGTTGAACATCAGATGCTCGAAAAGATGGGCGAAGCCGGTCTTGCCCGCGGGCTCGTGCTTCGAGCCGACATCGTACCAGGTCGAGACCGCGACGATCGGCGCCTTGCGGTCGGTATGGACGAGCACGCGCAGGCCGTTCCTGAGCGTGAACGCCTCGTACGGGATGTCGACGCGCTTCACGAGTTCGGCAACCGGCACGGGCTTGGCGGCGCCGGCCGCGGTCGCGGCGGCGGGCGCCTGCTGCGCGAGCGCGGGCGAGGCGGAGGCGATGGCGAGCGCGCAGGTCGCGGCACTGCAGAGCATGAGAAAGGATTTCATATGGAACGGAGCCCCGGAGGAAATGATGATGCGGGAGAATAGCGTGACCCGGATCGCTCGCAAGCCGCCTTGCACGGGCTTTTATTTGCTCTAGCCTGTAGCGATCGAGACCAGGTTCCGGGGGAAGAATTCCATGCGCATGCCGTTGCTTTTCGTGGCGCTTTCGTGCGCGCTGGCGCCAGCGGCAGCGCTCGCGCAGGCGGTGCCGGACGAGCCCGTGTTCAGCGCCGACCAGGTGCGCGCGCATGTCACGTTCCTCGCCGACGATCTGCTCGAGGGTCGCGACAACGGCACGCCCGGCTACGACATCGCGGCGCGCTACGTCGCCACGCGCTTCGACGCGCTCGGCCTCAAGCCCGGCAACGGCAAGGGCGGCTGGTACCAGCCGGTGACGCTCGCCGACTATGTGCTCGACAGCGACAAGCCGGCGTCGATCATGGTCGGCGGCAAGAAGTTCGCCAACGGCGCCGACGTGCTGATCTCGGCTAGCCCGCGCTACGGCGACGACACCCAGGTGCTCGCCGCCGACGCGGTGTTCGTCGGCTTCGGCCGCGACGAGGATTATGCCGGGCTCGACGTGAAGGGGAAGTTCGTCGTCTCGCTGATCGGCATGCCCAAGGGCACCTCGCCGACCGCGCCCAAGGTCGACAAGCCGATCGTCGCGGGCAAGCACGGCGCGCTCGGCATCCTCTATCTGATCACGCCCGAGAATCTGAAGGGCGCCTTTCCCTGGGCGCAGGCGACCAGCTATTTCCAGCGGCCCCAGACCAACTGGCTCAGCCCAACGGGTTTCCCCGGCGGCGAGAATCCCGGCATCCATATCGGCGCTTATATCAAGCCCGCCGTCGCCGAGGCGCTGTTCAAGGGCGCGCCGATGACCGCGGCGCAGATCTATGCCGCGGTCGACGCGCCCGATGCCGCGATCAAGGGCTTCGCGCTCAAGCAGCGCGTGACCACCGAACGCACCAGCATCGTCACGCTCAAGAAGAGCGAAAACGTGATCGGCATCCTGCCCGGATCGGACCCCAAGCTCGCCGCCGAATATGTCGTGCTCTCGGCCCATCTCGATCACGAGGGCAAGGATGACCTGCTCGACGGCGACCAGATCTACAATGGCGCGATGGACAATGCCGCGGGGGTAGCGACGATGCTCGAGGCCGCGCGCGCCTTCGCCGAGAGCGGCAAGCGGCCCAAGCGCTCGATCCTGTTCGTCGCGCTGACCGCGGAGGAGGATGGGCTGATCGGCTCGGAGTTCCTCGCGCGCTACCCGGTGGTCGGCAGCGGCAAGGTGGTCGCCGACGTCAATCTCGACATGCCGATCCTGCTCTACGACTTCCAGGACGTGGTCGCCTTCGGCGCCGAGCATTCGACGCTGGGCCCGATCGTCGAGCGTGCCGCCGCCCGGATGGGCGTGACGCTCTCGCCCGATCCGATGCCCGAGGAGCAGCTGTTCCTGCGCTCGGACCATTACAGCTTCGTCAAGGCGGGCGTGCCCTCGGTGTTCCTCGTCACCGGCTTCAAGAATGGCGGCGAGAAGGCGTTCCGCGACTTCCTCAAGACCAACTATCACAAGGTCTCGGACCAGGTGGACCAACCCTTCGACTGGAATGCGGGGGCCAAGTTCGCCAAGATCAACTATCTCATCGCCCGCGAGATCGCCGACGCGCCCGAGGCGCCGCGCTGGTACGAGGGCAATACCTACGGCACCCGCTACGCCCCGGATGCTCCGAAGGCGCCCCGGCCCGCACAAGCGGCGGGAGCCTCCTCGCCGCGGGTGCAGGTGCTGGTGACCCCGGGCAAGCCTAGGGAGTGATTCTTCTTCCCCTTCTCCCTTGATGGGAGAAGGAGGGGCC
>CBIFVW010000200.1:0-6919 GCA_966186155.1 uncultured Sphingomonas sp. | reverse complement strand
TCCACATCGGGATCATCGCCGGGAAGTTGAACGGGGTGATGCCGGCACCGATGCCCAAGGGCTGGCGCATCGAATAGACGTCGATGCCGGGGCCGGCGCCCTGGGTATACTCACCCTTCAGCACGTGCGGGATGCCGCAGGCGAACTCGACCACCTCGAGGCCGCGCTGGATGTCGCCCCTGGCGTCGGCGATCACCTTGCCGTGCTCGGAGCTCAGCATATGGGCGAGCGCGTCCATGTTCGCCTCGACCAGCTCCTTGAAGCGGAACATCACCCGGGCGCGGCGCTGCGGGTTGGTCGCGGCCCAGCCGGGCTGCGCGGCGAGCGCGGCGGCGACGGCACGGTCGAGATCGGCCTGGGTGCCGAGCTGCACCTTCGCCTGGACCTGGCCGGTGTTCGGATCGAACACGTCGCCAGCGCGCCCGCCCGCGCCGCCCGAATGACCGGCGATGAAATGGTCGATGATACGCACCGATGCTCTCCTGCCGCGGGTCCGATGGCCCGACTCGATCGTGTAATTTTGTTGCGCAATGGCACAAGAAACGGTCGCTGTCACGCGCTGCGCGACGGGGCGTTGCGGAGGGGATGGAGCTCATCATCCTCCCCCTCCCGGGGGACTTTTACTGTTTCACCCGTCCGATCGGGACGGGGAGCAGGCGGCCGGATTCGTCGGGGATCACCATCACCTCGACCCCGAACGCGTCGCGGAGCGGCTGGTGGGCGAGCGCTTCGTTCGCGGGGCCAAAGGCGACGACCCGGCCGTCGCGGAGCAGCAGCACGTCGTCGGCGGCGCGGGCCGCCTGGATGAGGTCGTGGAGCACGATCACCACGCCCATCCCCTGCCCCGCGAGCGCGCGGAGCTGATCGAGCAGGATGAGTTGGTGGACCGGATCGAGCGCGGCGAGCGGTTCGTCGGCGAGCAGCCAGCGCGGCCGGCCGGCGAGGACGCGGGCGAGGAGGACGCGGGCGCGCTCGCCGCCCGAGAGCTCGCCGACACGCCGAGCCGCGAAGTCCGTGATGTCGGTGGCGGCCATCGCCGCAGCGACGGCGTCGCGGTCCTCGGCCGACATGCCCGCGAAGGGCGCACGGTGCGGCAAACGGCCCAATGCGACGAGGCTCTCGACGCTGACGTTCCAGTGCACGTCGGCATCCTGCGGCAGATAGCCGACCGTCCGCGCCCGCTCGCGCGGGTCGAGCCGGGCGATCAGCCTGCCGCCGAGCCGGACATGGCCGGCATCGGGATCGAGCAGCCCGGCGAGCGTGCGCACCAGTGTCGACTTGCCCGAGCCGTTGGGGCCCAGGATGGCCGTGACCTTGCCGGGGCGCAGCAGCGCGCGCACGCCTTCGAGCACGCGGCGCTGCCCGAGGCTGACGGCGAGGTCCTCGATGCTCAGATCCATGCCGACCGCCGGAGCTTGAGGAGCAGAACGAAGAAGAAAGGCGTGCCGATCAGCGCCATCGCGACTCCGAGCCGGATCTCCGAGGCGCCGGGCGCGAGGCGGACGAGGCTGTCGGCAGCGAGCACCAGCGCGGCACCCCCGAGAGCGCTCGGCAGCAGCAGGGCCGAGGGCCGGGCGCCGACCAGGGGCCGCAGCAGGTGCGGGACGATCAGCCCGATGAACCCGACCACGCCGGTCACCGCGACGCTGGCGCCGACGGCGAGACCCGAGCCGAGCACGACCAGCGCCTGGACCATGCCCAGGCGGACGCCGAGCGAGCGCGCGGCGTCCTCGCCCAGGGTCAGCGCGTCGAGCGCGCGGCCGGTGAGCAGCAGCGCCGCACAGCCGGCGGCGATGCAGGGCAAGGCGAGCTGGGCCTCGGCGAAGCTGCGATCGGTGAGCGAGCCCATGATCCAGTCGATGATCTCGGCGGTGGCATAGGGATTGGGCGCGATCGAGATGAGGAAGGCGGTGAGCGCGCCGGCGAGGCTGGCGAGCACGGTGCCGGCGAGGATGAAGGTCACCGCCCCTCGCGCGCGCCAGGCGAGCGCCACGAGCAGCAGCATCGCGCCGGCGGCGGCGAGCATCGCGCTGCCGAAGATGACGAGCGGCGCCGACGCCGCGAAGAGCACGATCGCGGCGACCGCGCCCAAGGCTGCGCTCGAGGCGATGCCGACCACCGACGGATCGGCGAGCGGGTTGCGGAGATACCCCTGGAGCACCGCGCCGGTGAGCCCGAGGGCGGCGCCGATCGCGAGCCCGAGGATCGCGCGCGGCAGGCGGAGCTCGGCGACGATCCACCAGCGCGGATCGTCGGTGAACCAGGCGTCGAACGGCACCCAGACCTTGCCCGCCGCCAGCGAGCCGAGGAAGAGGAGTACGACGAGCAGCGCGAGCGCGAGGAGGAGGGGGATGCGCTTCATCGCCCCGCCTCCCGCCGTATTTCCGCCAGCCGCGTCATCGCCTTCGCGATCACCGGGCCGCCGCAGTTGACGAGATTGCGCGGGAAGCGGGCCTGCAGCACCTGCGCGCCCGAATGCGCGAGCGCGCGGGCGCGGAGCTGCGCGGCGCGGCTGTCGGCGTCGCGGCCGTCCTCGTCGGGGACGAGCATCACTCGCGGCGGATCGGCGACGATGCGCTCGGCGGGGAGATAGCCGGTGAATTGCAGCCCGTAATGCGCGGCGCGGTTCGAGAAGCCGGCGCGCGCGAGCATCTCGTCGAGCAAATTGCCGCCGCCCGAGACCATGTTGCCGCCGATCCAGACGAGCGCCGGCACGGGCCGCCGGCCCGTCTCGGCCGCCGCCACGGCGCGATCGATGCGCGCGTTCATCTCCCGTCCCTTCTCGACCGCGCCGACCGCGGCGGCAAGCTCGGCCACCTGCGTCCGGCTCGCCGCGATCGTCAGCGGCGAATCGAGATAGAGCGTCTCGAGCCCCGCCCGCGCATAGGCGGCGCGCGTCGAAGGCGAAGTGAAGCTGCTCGCGATCACCAGGTCGGGCCGCATCGCCACCACTTCCTCCGCGGTGCCGCGCGTCGTGCGGAAGCGGCGGGCGACGTCGAGCGGGATCGACGTCGCCGCGGGGTCCTGCGAATAATGGCTGATCGCCGCGATGCGGCCGGGCGGCACCAGCTCGACCAGCATCGCGTCGGCGCAGGGGTTGGTCGAGACGATCCCGCCCCCGCCCCGCGGCGGAGGCGCCGCGCAGCCCGCGGCCGCAAGGCAGCAGAGAAGCGCGGCGGCCCGCATCAATCGAACCGCAGCCGGACGCCGCCGTACACGGCGGTGCCCTGGGCGCCATAGGTGGCGACGGTCCGGTATTCCTCGTCGAAGAGATTGTCGACGCGGCCATAGAGCGCGAGGTTCTCGCTCACCGGCATCTCGGCGCGGATGCCGACCAGCGTGTAGCCGTCGAGCCGCACGGCGTTGCCGGCATCGTCGAAGCTGTCGCCCACCATCAGCACCGTGCCTCCCATGCTCAGGCCGAAGCCGAAGCGATAGTCCGCCGAAAGGCTGCCCGCATCCTGCGGACGCCGGGCGAGGTCCTTGCCGAGATTGGCGCCGGGGGAACGGTTCTCCGCATCGACATGGGTGTAGGCCGCGCGCAGCGACAGTCCAGTGACGGGCTGCGCGACCGCTTCGAGCTCGACGCCTTCGGCGCGGGTCTTGGCGATGTTGAAATACCGGAAGGTGGCGAGGTTGAAGTCGATCTGCTGGTCGGTGTCGCGATGGAACCAGGTGGCGCCGAGCGCGACCTTGCCGCCCGCGAGCGACTGGCGCGCGCCGAGCTCGTAGCTCCGCGCGGTCTCGGGCTTCAGGTCTGCGTCGCCGAACGCGCTGTAGAGCTGGTAGAGCGTCGGCGACTTGAAGCCCTCGCCATAGCTCGCATGGAGCGTGGTGCCGGCGAGCGGCTCGACCGCGAGGTTGGCGCCCCAGGTCCAGTGGCTGCCGAACGCGTCGTGATCGTCGTTGCGCAGGCCCGCGGTGACCGTCACCGCCTCGACCGGCGTCACGATTGCCTCGCCATAGACGCTGGTGACGCCGGTGGAGAAGCGGTCGAAGCCGTCGAAGAAGCGGCTGTCCTCGTGCTCGGCGCCGAAGACCAGGCGGATCCGGCGGCTGAGCTGCGCGTCGCCCTGATATTCGTAGCGCTCGCTGCGCCCGCGGGCGAGGAAGCTGGGCGCGGTGTCGGCCGCGGGATCGTAATTGTCGCGGTTGACGTCGGCGAGGCTGAAGCCGAGGCGGTTGCTCACCGGGCCCAGCGCGGCGCGCAGCCCGGCATAGCCGTAGATCTCCTGCGTCTTCTGGTACTCGGCGGTGTCGGCGAAGGTGAAGGCGGGCGCCGGATAGCCGTCGAGGTCGACGCGGCTGTCGGCATAATAGCCGCGCAGGTCGAGCGCGAGGCCGGGAGCGAAATCGACCTGGAGGCGGCCGCTCGCGCCGAACTGGCGATAGCCGTCTGGCTCGGTGCCGATCGCCGCCTGCGAGATGCCGTCGGTGTCGTAGTAGCTCGCGGTGACCGCGCCCGAGACGGTGTCGTTGCCGCCGCTCAGCGCGGCATTGGCGCTGACGCTGTTCTCGGAGCCATATTCGACGCCGCCGCGCGCATGGAGCCCGTCCCGCGCCTGGGCGGTGACGAGGTTGACGACGCCGCCGATCGCCTGGCTGCCCCAGGCGACCGAATTGGGGCCGCGCAGCACCTCGACGCGCTCCACCGAGCCGGCGAGCAGGTTGCCGAAGTCGTAGGCGCCGGCGGGCGCGGAAGGATCGTTGACGCGCACCCCGTCGATCAGGACGAGCGTCTGAGCATCCTCGGCACCGCGGATGCGGACCGCGGTGACGCCGCCAGTCCCGCCATTGCGCGAGACGGTGACGCCGGGCGTGGTGGCGAGCAGGTCCGAGATCGAGACGATCTGGCGGCGCTCGATCTCGTCCCGGCCGATCACCGTTACCGAGCGGCCGGTCTCGTCGGCCGCCTGGGGCACGCCGGTGGCGACGACGACGATATCGTCGGCATCGCTCGGGACATAATAGACTCGGCCCTCGGTACCGTCGTCTTCGCTGTGGACCTGCGCCCAGGCCGGCGCGGCGACAGCGAGCGACGTGGTTGCCAGCAGGAGGAAATGGAACTTCGTCATGGCAAAGACACCTTCTCAGAAGGGCCGCATTGCCTTGCCGGCGCGTCGACCCGGTTGGTGTCGCTCGCGCGGGGATTTCTCTCCCCGTCCGCCCGGCACACCCCGTCCGCGCGAAGGAATCGACCGTGGCGGGCAGGTCTCCTGGCTCCCGGGTCGTCACGGGCGTGCCGCCTTCCCGAAGCAGATGCTCCAGTGGCTGATATGGCACGCCGGCTCGCCGGTTACAGTTGCGGGGGCAGCCTCGGCATCGAACCGAGTTCCCTTTTCATCCCCCTTGCGGGGGAACCCGTCACGCCGCGGCCTCTACCGCCGCGCGGCACCGCGCCGCAACCCCGAAAATCCGCCCAAAAATATGCATTGTCTCGGTAGTGTAACGCTGGGCTAAGCCTGCATTTACCAGGCGCGCCCTATCCGGCGGGCGATGTTCCTCGCCGCTCCCTCGCCCGCCCCCATCGGCTCCTGGCTCACCGAGCGCGAAGTCGATCCGCCGTCGCTCACGCTCGCCGACACGATGTGGCGCGCGGCCGAGATGTTCAGCGCCGATACCGAACTCCGGCTCGTCGCGGTGGTCGACACCGAGGGCCGGCCGCTGGGCGCGATCTTCGAGAAGGACGTGCGGCGGCTGCTGCTCAACCCCTTCGGCCACGCGCTGCTGCGCAATCCCTCCTATGGCAGCAGCGTCGCGCGCCACGTCCGCCGCTGCCCGATGGCGGAGGTCACCGAGGACATCGGCGCACTGATCGCGCTCTATCGCGGCGCCGGGGGCGCGGAGGGCATGATCCTGACGCGCGCCGGGCGCCTCCACGCCACGCTGAACAACCGGCGCCTCGTCCACCTCGCCGCCGAGCGCGAGGTCAGCTCCGCCGCGCCAGCCTCGCCCGCGCGCAGCGGATCGAGCGCGCGAGCGAGCGCTTCGAGGCCGAGATCGCGCGGCTGGCCGGCGACATGGCGCAGCTCTCCGGCGATCTCGAGCGCGGCGCGCTGGCCACCGCCGAGCGCGCGAGCGACCTCGGCGACCGCGCCGCCGCGGTGGCGACCGCCGCTTCGCAGACCAGCGACAACATGGCCGAGATCGCCGCACGCGGCCGCGAGCTCGCTTCCTCGCTCGCGGGGATCGCGCACAATACCGGCGCGGCGAAGCAGGCCGCGGGGCAAGTCTCCGCACTCGCCGACGCCGGCAGCGCCCGCACCCGCGAGCTGCTCGATTCGGCCCAGTCGATCGATTCGGTGATCGGGCTGATCAGCGACATCGCCCGCCAGGTGAACCTGCTCGCGCTCAACGCCACGATCGAAGCGGCGCGCGCGGGCGAGGCGGGGCGCGGCTTCACCGTCGTCGCCAACGAAGTGAAGCAGCTCTCGACCCAGACCGGCATCGCGGCCGCCCGGATCACCGCGCATGTCGGCGAGATCCGCCACGGCATAGACGAAGTCGCCGCGGGCCATGGCCAGGTCGAGCGGGCGATCGGCGCGATGGCGGCGCTGGCCGATTCGGTCGAGGCCGCGGTCGCGGCGCAGGAAGCGGCGACGCGCACGATCGCCCGCAACGTCGACGAGGCGGTCGACGCCAGTACCGGCATCCAGCGCGACGTCGAGGCGATCGGCGGCACTTCGCGCGACGCCTCGGAAAGCGCGCAGGCGATGCGCGCGGTCGCCGCGCGGCTCCATGCCGGCGCCGACGCGCTGTCGGGCCAGGTCGGCGCGTTCCTGGCGGAGCTGCGCTGCGCTTGAGAATGCCAAAGAAAAAGCCCGCGAAGTCAGTCGCTTCGCGGGCTTTTCGATATGGTGGGCGCGGCAAGGATTGAACTTGCGACCCCTGCGATGTCAACACAGTGCTCTACCACTGA
>CBIFVW010000199.1:0-6934 GCA_966186155.1 uncultured Sphingomonas sp. | reverse complement strand
TGGACCTTTCGAGCCTGCAGGGCGTGATGGTGGTGATCGGCCCGATCGTCCTCGCGGTAGCGATCGCCTGGGCGGTGCTGCGCAACCGCGGTTCGCGTCGCGACATCGCACGCACCGAGGAGGCGACGCGCCGCAACTATGACGAGCAAGCGCGCGAGGACCGGGCACGCGACGACGCCTGACCTGCCCGGCGAAATCGCCTAGACGGAGCGCGTGGACGCCGATCTTCCCCAGCCGCTCACCGACTGGTTCGCTGCGCGCGGCTGGGCGCCGCGGCGCCATCAGCGCGACATGCTCGCCGCCGGGCGCGCGGGGCGGCACGCGCTCCTCGTCGCGCCGACCGGCGCGGGCAAGACGCTCGCGGGTTTCCTGCCCAGCCTTTCCGAGCTGATCGAGCGCCCCGCCGAGGGGCTGCACACGCTCTACATCTCGCCGCTCAAGGCGCTGGCGATCGACGTGCAGCGCAACCTGCTGACGCCGATCGACGAGATGGGCCTTCCCATCCGCGTCGAGACGCGCACCGGGGACACGCCCTGGGAGCGCAAGCACCGCCAGCGCGCCAACCCGCCGCAGATCCTGCTCACCACTCCCGAATCGCTCAGCCTGCTGCTCTCCTACGAGGACAGCCTGACCATGTTCGCGGGGCTGAAGACCGTGATTGTCGACGAGGTACACGCCTTCGCCACCGGCAAGCGCGGCGACCTGCTCGCGCTGGCGCTGGCCCGGCTCCAGCGCTTCGCCCCCGGCCTGCGCCGCGTCGCGCTCTCGGCAACGGTGGCGGACCCGGACGGCTATCGCGCCTGGCTCGCGCCCGACGGCGACATGGAACTGGTCACGCTCGTCGAGGGCGAGAAGGGCGCCGATCCCGACATCGCGATCCTGCTGCCCGAGGACAAGGTGCCCTGGGCCGGCCATTCGGGCGTCTACGCCATCCCCCAGGTGATGGCCGAGATCGAGACGCACAAGACGACGATCGTCTTCTGCAACACGCGTGGCCTGGCCGAGCTCGTCTTCCAGCAGCTCTGGAAGGTCAACGAGATGAAGCTGCCGATCGGCGTGCACCATGGCAGCCTCAGCCTCGAGGCGCGCCAGCGCGCCGAGCAGGCGATGGCCGAGGGCAGGCTGCGCGCGCTGGTCGCGACGGCCAGCCTAGACCTCGGCGTCGACTGGGGCGATGTCGACTGCGTGATCCAGATGGGCGCGCCTAAGGGCTCGTCGCGCCTGCTCCAGCGCATCGGCCGCGCCAACCATCGGCTCGACGAACCCAGCGAGGCAGTGCTCGTCCCCGGCAACCGCTTCGAATATCTCGAGGCGCGCGCCGCGCTCGACGCGGTCGAGCAAGGCGAGCTCGACCCCGACCTCTTCCGGCCCGGCGCGCTCGACGTGCTCGCGCAGCACGTCATGGCCTGCGCCTGCGCCGCACCGTTCGACGCCGCGGAAATGCTGCAGGAAGTGCGCGCGGCATTGCCCTATTCGGCGCTGGAGCGGGAGACGTTCGACCGCGTCCTGAGCTTCATCGCCGATGGCGGCTATTCGCTGCGCGCCTATGACCGGTTCAAGCGGCTGACGCTCGGCCGGGACGGGCTGTGGCGCGTCACCAAGCCCGGCTTCGTCGCGCAGCACCGGCTCAATGCCGGGATCATCGTCGAAGCGCCGATGCTCGAGGTGCGCTTCAGGAACGGCCGCCGGCTCGGCCGGGTCGAGGAGGCGTTCGCCGCGTCGCTCTCGCCCGGCGACACCTTCTTCTTCGCGGGGCTGAGCCTGGAGGTCGAGCGCGTCGAGGCGACCGACGTGATCGTGCGCGCCACTGCGAAGCAGGCGCGCATCCCCTCCTATATGGGCGCGCGGCTCGCGATCACCGCCAACCTCGCCGACCGCGTCCGCCGCTTCCTCCATGACCGCAGCCAATGGCCGCGCTTCCCTGCCGACGTGCGCGAATGGCTCGAAGTGCAGGGGCGCCGCTCGGCGCTGCCCGCGCCCGGCCAGCTCCTCGTCGAGACCTTCCCGCACGAGGGGCGGCATCACATGGTCGCCTACAGCTTCGAGGGCTGGAACGCGCACCAGTCGCTCGGCATGCTGATAACGCGGCGGATGGAGGCGATGGGATTGAAGCCGCTGGGCTTCGTCGCCAACGACTATGCGCTCGCGGTCTACGGGCTCGAAAAGATCGTCGATCCGCGTCCGCTCTTCTCGCCCGACATCCTCGAGCACGAGTTCGTCGACTGGGTCCAGGGATCGGCGCTGTTGAAGCGCGCCTTTCGCGAAGTGGCGATCATCGGCGGGCTGGTCGAGCGCCAGCATCCGGGCAAGCGCAAGACCGGGCGCCAGGTCACCTTCTCGACTGACCTGATCTACGACGTGCTCAGGAAGTACGAGCCCGACCACCTGCTGCTCCGCGCCGCCTGGGCCGATGCGCGCGCGCGGATGACCGATGTCGGGCGCCTCGCCCATCTGCTCGACACCGCCGCCGATACGATGCTCCACATCGATCTGCCGCGCGTCTCGCCGATGGCGGTGCCGGTGCTGATCATGATCGGGCGCGAGAGCCTGCCCCAGGGAACCGCGGAGGACGCGCTGCTGATGGAAGCGGAGGATATCGCCGCCGAAGCGATGCGGCTCGACTGACGCATTTCCGAAACATTGCTGCGCAGCATGTAAAGGTATATCCTTGCGCGCATGAACAGACTCGCGGCGCTTTTATTGCTCCCGCTGGCCGCAACCGCCGGAGCCCATGACCTCCAGGATCCGCGCGACGGACAGGATCCCGAGCTGATCGCGGCCGATCCCAATGCCGATGTCGAGGCTACCTTGCTCGCGCTGGGAGAGATCGACGCCCGGCTGACCGTGCCGGTCCAGGTCGGCGCCCGAGGACCCTATAATTTCATCATCGACACCGGCGCCGAGCGTACGGTGGTGGCGCGCGAGTTGGCGGGGTCGCTGCGGCTCGCCTCGGGCGATCCCGTCACCATGACCGCGATGACCGGCACCAGCGAGGTGAACACGGTGATCGTCCCCGATCTCGCGATCAAATCGATCGGCGAGCGGCACACGATCGTCGCGCCGGCGCTGGAGGCGCGCAACCTCGGAGCCATCGGGCTGCTGGGGATCGACACGCTGCGCAACCACCAGGTCTCGATCGACTTCGAGCGCGGAACCATGGCGGTGCGGCCGAGCGAGAAGCGCAAGAAGTTCGCGCGCCGCGACCCCAACGAGATCGTCGTCACGGCCAAGAACGTGTTCGGCCAGCTGATCGTCACCGACGCCTATTACGGACCGACGCGGATCCAGGTGGTGCTCGACACCGGCTCGCAGGTGACGATGGGCAACAGCGCGCTGCGCAAGCGCGTGCGGCACGTGCCCAAGCCGCAGAAGATCATGCTCACCAGCGTGACCGGCGACAAGGCGGTCGCCGATTATACCCAGGTGCCCGACATCTCGGTCGGCAAGGTGCGTTTCGGGTCGATGCCGGTCGCCTTTTCCGACGTGGCGCCCTTCGAGCGCTTCGGGCTGACCAAGCGGCCGGCGCTGCTGCTCGGGATGGACGCGCTCCGCAGCTTCCGGCGAGTCGACATCGATTTCCCCAACCGGCAGGTCCGCTTCCTGATGCCGGAGGACAAACGTCCCAAGCAGCGCAGCACCGGGTCGCTCATTCCCGGAGTCGAGGGCGCTTCGCCGACCCGCTCCTATTGATCCCCAGGCATTGACTTTGGCGGCCGGCGGAGGTTGGGCATCGGATGATGACCAG
The DNA here is from genome assembly GCA_966186155.1 of uncultured Sphingomonas sp. Taxonomy (GTDB): domain Bacteria; phylum Pseudomonadota; class Alphaproteobacteria; order Sphingomonadales; family Sphingomonadaceae; genus Sphingomonas. Next base: position 3,189 of record CBIFVW010000199.1, on the reverse strand, counting down.
CCTCTCGCGCGCAACGCTAGCCTCGCTCCCCGCCGCCGTCGCGCGGCCGGGCCATGATCCGGCCTCGATCCGCACCGGCGTCGTGCATTTCGGCCCCGGCGCCTTCCACCGCGCGCACCAGGCGGCCTATTTCGACCGCGTGCTGGACCAGGATCCGCGCTGGGGCATCGCCGCGGTCTCGCTGCGCAGCGCCGGAACGGTCGACGCGCTCAAGGCGCAGGACGGACTCTACACGCTGGCGATCCTCGACCGCGAGCCGTCGATGCGCGTCGTCGCCGCGCATTCGGACGCGATCGGGCCGGGCGAAGGCGCGCGGCTGAAGACGCTCCTCGCCGATCCCGCGGTCCGGATCGCGACGAGCACGGTGACCGAGAAGGGCTATTGCCTCGGCCCCGACGGCACGCTGGACTTCGCCCATCCCGACATCGTCCATGATCGCACCCGCCCCGCCGAGCCGGCAAGCGTGATCGGCTGGATCGTATCGGGTCTGGCCGGTCGCCGCGCCGCGGGTGCCGCGCCGTTCGCGATGCTGTGCTGCGACAACATGACGGGCAACGGCCGGAAGCTGCGCGCCGCCTGCGCGGCGCTCGCCCGCGAATGGGATGCGGGGCTCGCCGACTGGATCGAGGCCGAGGTCGCCTTTCCCGATTCGATGGTCGATTCGATCACGCCGGCGAGCGACGCGCATTTCCTGTCGGGCGTCGCGCAGGCGCTTCATGTCGAGGACCGCGCCGCGGTCCAGCGCGAGGCCTTCGCGCAATGGGTGCTCCAGCGCTTCCCGCTGGCCGACGGCCCCGATCTCGCCGCCGCGGGCGTGACGCTGACCGGCGACGTCCATGGTTACGAGCAGGCGAAGCTGCGCATCCTCAACGGCGCGCATTCGACGCTCGCCTATATCGGCCTCGCGCTGGGGCTGGAGACGGTGCATGAAGCGATGTCGGATCCCGCGCTCGAGGGATTCGTCGGCCGCCTGGTCCATTCGGACATCGCGTTGTCGCTGAAGCCGGTCGAGGGCCTCGACGTCCAGGCCTATGCGACCGCGGTGCTGAACCGCTTCCGCAACCCCGCGATCCGCCACCTCCTGAGCCAGATCGCGTGGGACGGCTCGCAGAAGCTGCCATACCGCCTGCTCGACACGATCCAGGACGAGCTCGACGCGGGGCGCAGCATCGATCGGCTCGCGGTGCCGATCGCCGCGTGGATCGCGTTCGTCCGCCGCAAGGCGCAGGCGCACGAGACGATCACCGATCCGCTCGCCGAAGTGCTGGCCAGGGCCGCCACCGACAGCGACGTCGCGCACACGATGCTGGACCTCAGGCAGGTCTTTCCCGAACGGCTCGCCGCCGATCCGCGCTTCCGCCACGCGGTGGCCGACGCGCTGCTGCCCTTCCTCGACGGGCATCCGGAGACGCTGCTCGAGCGCTAGAGCGCCACGGGCGCGCCGCCGCGCAGCAGGTGCGTGCAGAGCTGCGCCTCGGGCGTGTCGCCGGCGTCGAGCGCGGCGACGGTGACCCAGCCCGCCGCGCGCAGCCTCGCGCCGGCTTCGGGCGGCGTGCCCAGCGGCAGGAACAGCCGCCGCCGCTCGCCCGCGCCGATTCCGGCGTCGAGGATCGGATCGGCGAAGAGCGAGAAGCCCACCGCCGCCTCCTCGCGGCCATTGCCGTGGAGGATCGTGTAGGTGCCGCCGCGGCCGATCTCGCCCCGCACGCCGCGCGCGAAGATCGAGAAGCCGAGCCAGCTCTGATATTCGAAGCCGTGCCGCTCGGTGGGATCGAGCGTGAGCGCCGCCTGGCCGGCGATGCTCGCCGCGATATCGGCGAGACCGTCGAGCCGGCTCGCCAGCGCCTTGCCGGCATCGAAGGCGCGCAGCCGGGCGATCGCCGCGTCGAAGGGTCCCGCGGCCTCGATCAGCGGCAGCCAGCGCGAGTCGATCGCCGCGACGCCGCCGGCATCCTTGGCGTCGAGACGCTCGCGCAAGGTTTCGAGCGCATGGCCGGCAAGGCTGTCGCCGACCAGCATGTCGACCAGATCCGGCAGCGTGAAGTCGACCGAGATGCCCTCGACCCCCGCGCCGTGCAGCGCCTCGATCGCGACGCGGACCACTTCGGTGGCGGCGGCGACCGTGTCGAGCCCGATCAGCTCGCAGCCCATCTGCCGGGTCGCGCGCGACGGATCGAGCTCGGAGGCTACGAGCTTGAGCACCGGCCCCGCATAGGAGAGCCGCACCGGGCGCGGATGGTGCCCCATGCGAGTCGCCGCGATGCGCCCGATCTGCGCGGTCAGGTCGGGCCGGATCGCGAGGGTGCGCTGCGACACCGGATCGATGAAGCGCACCGCGCCATGCAGCCCGCCCGCCTTCAGCCGCGCGCCGAGCTCGTCGGCGAACTCGGCGAGCGGCGGATCGACCTGCTCATAGCCATAGGCGCGCGCGACGCCGAGCACATGGCCCTCGAGCCGCGCCGCCGCGTCGGCCGCGGGCGGCAGGCGGTCGTGGAAGCCCTCGGGGAGAAGTCCGCTCAAAAGCCCTCTCCCCTCTGGGGAGAGGGTTGGGAGAGGGGCAGTGCGGCAAGCGCAACGCCGATGGCATTGGCGATGCCTTCCAGATTGCTGCCGACTTCATAGTTCGTGAAGCGGATCACTCGATATCCCTGTTTCTCGAGCCACATGGTGCGCCGGACATCCTTGGACTCGCAAAGCGCATGCGTGTCGCCATCGATCTCGACAATCAGCTTGCGCGATCGCGCGACGAAATCGGCGATATACGGCGCGATCACGACCTGGCGAGCGAATTTCACCCCCTCGAACTGCTTGGCGCGAAGGATTCGCCACATAGCTGCTTCCGTCGGCGTCGGATTACTGCGCATCTCCCTTGCGCGGGCAAGCAACTCGCGATCGGTTTGCGGCACTGCCCCTCTCCCAACCCTCTTCCCGATGGGGAGAGGGCTATAGCCCAGTCGCGGCGTTACCGCACGCACCTCCCACTCCCATCGGGGAGAGGGTTGGGGAGAGAGGCCTGGACGGACCCTAGAACGTCAGCGCCATCGCCGTCTTCACGCCGGGAAGCGCGCGGACCTTGGCGATCAGTTCGGGCGAGACCGTGTCGTCGATCGACAGCAGCAGCACCGCCTCCCCGCCCGCCGAGCGGCGGCCGAGATGGAAGGTGCCGATGTTGACGCCCGCCTCGCCCAG
>CBIFVW010000198.1:0-6963 GCA_966186155.1 uncultured Sphingomonas sp. | reverse complement strand
CCGACAAGGGCGTCGTGCGCTACGGCTCAGAATTCGCCACCGGCTCGGGGAGCCAGTCTACCCTTGCGATCTACGCGTCGGACGAATGGCAGATCACGCCGGCCCTGCGCATCGACGGCGGCATCCGCTGGGAACGGATGAAGACCAGGGGCGCGCAGGAAGGCTCGACCACCGTCAATCTCGGCGATCCGGCAACGCTCGCCGACAACAACGTGCTCACCGGCAACGGCGTCTTCACCAATTTCGACCGCAAGTTCGACGATCTCGGCTACACGGTCGGCGCCGACTGGCAGTTCGGCGGATCGATGGGCGTGTTCGCGCGCTACACCTCGACCTTCCGCTTGCCGAGCGTCGGCAGCTTCATCACCAGCGCGACGGCGACCCCGGTGATCCAAGGGATCAAGATGTGGGAAGGCGGCTTCAAGCTCTCGACGCCGGTGGTCAGCCTTTACGCGACCGGCTTCCTCACCGATTTCGACTCCTTCTCGATCGGCAACTTCGTCTTCGCCCCGCCGCCGGCCACCGGCGTCATCCAGCAGACGATCTACACCGACACCCGCGCCTATGGCGTCGAGCTCGAAGCCACCGTCCGCCCGGTCAAGTGGTTCGACTTCACCGTTCAGGCGACGGTGCAGGATCCGACCTTCCGCAACCTGCGCTTCAACGAGAACACGACGAGCGGCCTGGTGGCGCGCGACTATTCGGGCAACCAGCTGCTCCGCGTCCCCAAGCTCGCGCTGCGCGCCACGCCGGCGATCAACCTGTTCGACGGCCGCCTGCGCGCGCAGATGGACGTCGAGCACTATAGCGACCGCTATGCCGATGCGGCCAACACTTCGAAGCTGCCGGCCTATACGGTGCTCAACGCGAGCCTCAGCCTGGGGCTCACCGACCATATCCGGCTCTGGGCCTATGGCGACAATCTCACCAACGCGATCGGCCTCACCGAAGGCAATCCGCGCGCGGGCGAGCTGACCAGCGGCCAGGCGAACGACCTGCTGTTCATCGGACGGCCGATCGTCGGGCGCAACGTCCGCTTCGCAGTGGACTTTTCGTTCTGACGCCCCTCATCCTCCCCCGCAGCCGCGAGCTGCCGGGGGAGGATTTCCTCTCGAGGTTCCCGAATGCCCGCCCTCCGCATCCTGATCGCGCTACTTCTCATCTCCGCCCACGCGCCGGCACGTGCGCAGGAGGCGGACCGGGTCGTCACCGGCGAGATCACCGGCGCGAACCATCAAACCTATCGCGAGATTCCGTTCGACGTCCCGACGGGGACTGATCGGATCACGGTTCGCCTCACCTATGACAAGACGAACAAGACGGTGGTCGATCTCGGCGTGTGGGACCCGCAGCGCTTCCGCGGCTGGAGCGGGGGCACACGCGATCGTTTCACTCTCGCACCGAGCGACGCGACGCCGGGATACCTTGCCGGCGCGCTTCCCGCCGGGCGCTGGCACGTCCAGTTCGGCGTGCCCAATGCCCGCAAGGACGCCCGCAGCTCCTACAAGGTCGAGATCTTCTTCGATCGCGGCGCCGAGCGCGGCGCCAGCGCGGCGATCGCCGATGCGCCGGTCAAGACCGGCCCCGGCTGGTATCGCGGCGACCTCCACATGCACGATGCCCATTCGGACGGCAGCTGCGCGAGCAAGTCGGGCAGGCGCGTGCCGTGCCCGCTGTTCCGCACCGTCCAGGCGGCGTCGGACGCGGGGCTCGATTTCGTCGCGGTGACCGATCACAACACGGTCGCGCACTTCGCGGGGCTGCGCGAGCTCCAGCCCTATTTCGACACGATGCTGCTGATCCCGGGGACCGAGATCACAACCTTCGGCGGCCACGCCAACGCGATCGGGCTCGATCGCTGGATCGACTTCCGCGTAGGCGGCAGGACGGTGCCCGATATCGCCACGCTGGAACGCGAAGTGGAGAGCGCCGGCGCGATCCTCTCGATCAATCATCCCGCCTTGCCTTCAGGCGAGGCCTGCATGGGTTGCGGCTGGGTCTGGCACGACACTGACTGGTCGCGCGTCGCGGCGATCGAAGCGATCAACGCCAACACCGTCGATACGCCGCTCTCGGGGATCGGCTTCTGGTACGCGCGATTGAACCAGGGGCATCGCCTGACCGGCATCGGCGGCAGCGACAATCACGATCCCGATCCCACGCCTGGTCGCGCTCCGATCGGGCGCCCGACGACCGTGGTCCATGCCGAGGCCCTCTCCACGCCCGGAATCCTGGCGGGCATCCGTGCCGGTCGAGTGTTCATCGACGTCGATGGCACGCCGAACCGCATGCTCGACGTCGAAGCGGCGTCGGGCGGCGCGCATGCGGTGATGGGCGGCACGCTCCGTCCGGACGCGAAGGTGACCGTCACTGCGCGGATCCAAGGCGTGGCGGCGGGCAAGGCGGTGCTGATCGCCGACGGCGTCGAGGCCCGCGCGCTTCCCGTCGCGCCGAGCGTGACGTTCGATCTCGACCGCGCGGCAGCTTGCGGCTGGGTGAGCGTCAACGTGACGAGCGCTGCCGGCAAGCTGCTGCTGGTCGGCAACCCGATCTATGTCGACTGCGCCGGCCGCCGCTGACCAGGCGCCTCAGAACAAGCGAGTCAGCAGGTAGAAAAGCGCACCGACCGCCGCCGAGGCGGGGATGGTGATGATCCAGGCGGTGACGACGTTGCCAGCCACGCCCCAGCGCACCGCCGAGGCGCGCCGTGCGGTGCCCGCGCCGATCACCGCGCCGGTGATCGTGTGCGTGGTCGAGACCGGGATGCCGAGCCAGGAGGCGGTGAACAGCACGATCGAACCTGCGAACGAGGCGCTGAAGCCCTGGTGCTGCGAGAGCTTGGTGATCCGCGACCCCATCGTCTCGATGATCTTCCAGCCGCCGGTGAGCGTGCCGAGCGCGATCGCGATATAGCAGGCGATCGCCACCCAGTGCGGAACCTCGAAATCGCCGTGCAGATAGCCGGTGGAATAGAGCAGCACGGTGATGATCCCCATCGTCTTCTGGGCGTCGTTGAGGCCGTGGCTGAGCGAATAGGCGGCAGAGGAGACGAGGTGCAGCGCGCGGAAGCTGCGCTCTGCCCCGCGCGAGCTGGCGCGCGCGAACAGCCAGCTCGTCGCCAGCATCACCGCCATCGCCAGGATCATGCCGATGGTGGGCGAAAGGATGATCGCGATCAGCGTCTTGTTGAGCCCGGCCCATTGCACGCCGGTGAGTCCCGCATGCGCGACGCCCGACCCGATCAGGCCGCCGACCAGCGCGTGGCTGGACGAGGAAGGGATGCCCTTGAGCCAGGTGACGACGTTCCAGAACATCGCGCCGATCAGCGCGCCGAACACCACCGCCGGGGTCACCAGCTCCTTGTCGATCAGCCCCTTGCCGATCGTATCGGCGACGGCGTGCAGGCTCGGAAAGGCGATCGTCAGGAAATAGGCGGCGAAGTTGAACAGCGCCGCGAAGGCGACGGCATGGACGGGCTTGAGCAGCCGCGTCGCGACGACCGTGGCGATCGAGTTCGCCGCGTCGTGCAGGCCGTTGAGGAAGTCGAACGCCAGCGCGACCAGGATCAGGCCGACCAGCAGGGGAAAGGCGAGCTCGTGCATGGCCGCGCGTCAGGCGTGGTCGATCACGATGCCGTCGATCTCGTTCGCGACATCCTCGAACGCGTCGACGATGCGCTCGAGATGCTTGTAGACTTCGCGCTGGACCGAGAAGAGCAGCGGATCCTGCGGCCCCAGCTCCTTGAAGGCCCGCGTCAGGCCCGCGCGGTGGATCTCGTCTGCATGGCTCTCCATGCGCACCAGCCGCTCGGTCAGCTCGTGCAGGCGCGGGCCGTTGCGGCCGACGTCGCGCAGCAGCGGCATCGCTTCGGCGGTCAGCCGCGCGGCATCGACGATGATCGCCGTCATGTCCTTCATCTCCTGCTCGAAAGCCGTGACTTCGTAGAGGTCGATGGCCTGGACCGCGGCCTGCATCTCGTCGATCGCGTCGTCCATCGAACCGATCAGCGACGTGATCGCGCCGCGGTCGAAGGGAGTGAGGAAGGTCTCGCGCACGGTGCGCAGCATGTCGCGGATGATCTCGTCGGCATCGTGCTCGCGCTCGATCACTTCGCGGATGTGATCCCGGTTGCCGTCCTGCACCAGCCGCGCGAGGGCATCGGCCGCGGCGACGACGGTGACGGCGTGCGTCTCGAACATCTCGAAGAAATTGCCCGTCTTGGGCAACAGGCGCTGGAACCAGGCGAACATGGGTTTGACTTTCGATTTCTCCGCAACGGCGGTCAGCAGGCCGGTGCGCTGGGTTGCTGCCATGAATTCGGATTGGCCGAAGGACCGGATCAGGTCCCTCAGATCGTCTTCCTCCACCGCCGCCGCGGCCTCGGCGAGGCTGAACCAGCGCCGCTGGCGCTCGTCCTGCTCCTTCCATGCGGGGAGTTCGGTGTTCACGGCGAGCGGAAACACGTCGACGTCGATCATCAGCGAGGCGCCGTTCCGGCGCTTCTTGCGATAACGATAGGAACCGAGCGGCATCGGGCAGACCAGCCCGATCACGCCGGCCTCTTCCTTTGCCTCGAGCGCTGCGGCGGTGTGCGGGGTCATGCCCGACGGCGGATTGCCCTTCGGGATCACCCAGCGCCCGCTTTCGCGCGACGTGACGAGGAGGATACGGACCGGAGCGTCGATTGTCCTGCCTTCGGTTCGATAGGGCAAGGCGGCGATCTGGCGAATGGAAAGGCTCCGAGGAAAATGCCGGGACGGTCGCCGCGGGTTACAGTTTGATGACCGTCCGGCGCAAGTGCGATCGGAGCCCTCGGTTCAACGTCGCCTTCCGAGCTTCTCCTCCGCGAAGTCGAGGAAGGTGGCCCAATTGTCGCGGTTGCTGTGTCCGCCCTGGTGCTGGCGGAAGCCGAGCATGCCGCCCGTCACCGGCGTCAGCACCGGCGGGAATTCGCTCGCGCTCAGTCCCTTGGCGCCCAGCAGCGTCCATGCCGGCGACGCCGCGGCGGCGGCGAGGAAGCTGCCCCTGGGGTCGACCCAGCCGTCGCCGGTCTCGACCGTGCCCGCGCCGATGAACAGCGGCCGCGGCGCCGAGAGCGCGATCAGCATGTGCGCGTCGATCGGCAGGTCGAACTCGGTCTTGGGGCCGGCATAGGTGAGGAAATTGCCCGCGAACCAATGATATTCACGCCCCGAGGCAAGATTGCCCATCCGCTCGCCGAAGTTGCGGCGGTAGAGCGCCGCGCCGCCCGCGCCCGAGCTTCCGATGAAGCCGATAGCGAACTTGGGATCATAGGCCATCGCCACCAGCGCCGCCTTGCCGTTGCGCGACAGTCCTTCGATCCCTATTCGCCGGGCGTCCACCGCCGGATCGGCGGCGAGCGCCTCGCGCGCGCGGCTCGCGCCCCAGGCCCAGGCGCGGAGCACGCCCCAGTCCTCGGGCCCGCGCGGACGGCCACGGAGCGAGATGCCGATCACTCCGGTCTTGAGCTCGCCGCCATTGTCCGCCTGGATCGAGGTTGCGACCACCGTCGCATAGCCCCAGCCACGCTTCAGCAGCTGCTCGGTATAGGGCGGCGCGACATCGGGGGAAGGCGGCGCTGGAAGGCGGAAGCTCTCGGGAAAGGCGAGCGAGAGCATCACCGGCACGCGGCGCTTGCCGGCGGGCAAGGTGTAGCGGAGCGCTATGGTCGCCGAAGCCTGCGGCCAGGCGCTGTTGTCCGCGACGCCTTCCATCCACCGCCTGACGACGGGCATGCCGGCTTCGGTCGCGGTCTCCTCCTTCACCTTGCGCCAGGCGATCGCCGGCGCGGTGGCGGGGACGCGGCCATAGACCTCGCGGTCGAACAGTGCGACGATCTCGGCCCGCCGCCGCGGCCAGTCCGCCGCGCTGCGCACGGGTCTGCCGTCGGCGAAGCGCATCAGCGCGGGCAGGGCGGGCGTGCCTGCCTTGGCTTCGTCGTAATTGACTGCGTTGGGCGCCTTCGAGTCGAAGCCGTCGGCGCCGGGGCGGATCTCGCGGATGCCCAGCCGGTCGAGCATCGCCTGCCGGTCGGCATTGGCGGCGCCATAGTCCTGTCGCTGCGCCGCCGCGGGCGAAGCGAGCCCGAGCGCCAGCATCCAGAGCGTCCACCAGCGCATGGTCCGCCTCTCCCCCATTGTCGCCATCGTGCCTGCCTCGCATTGCGGTTCCGCGCAACCCTTGCCAACATCGCCGCCTGCTTCCCGAGAGGATATCGATGCGCCATTCCCTGCACGCCGCCCTGCTCCTCCTTGCCGGCACCGCCCAGGCCCAGACCATCCCGGTCGATACGATGAAGGAGGTCACGCAGGAGCTTTCCGCCGACGCCTATGAGGGCCGCGCGCCCACCACTCCGGCGGAGGAGAAGACGCTCGCCTATATCGTTCAGCGCTTCGAAAAGGCCGGGCTCAAGCCCGGCAACAAGGGCAGCTGGTTCCAGGACGTGCCGCTGGTCGAGATCACCGCGCAGAACGTCCAGCCCCTGGTCTTTTCCGGCGGCAAGGCGCCGGTCAGCCTCGACTATCGCAAGGACATGGTGATCGGCACCTATCGCGTGGTGCCCAAGATCGCGGTCAAGGAGAGCGACGTGGTCTTCGTCGGCTACGGCATCAACGCGCCCGAGCGCGGCTGGAACGACTATGCCGGCCTCGATGTCAAGGGGAAGACCGTGGTCATCCTGGTCAACGACCCCGATTGGCAGACACCGGAGGCCAAGGGTCTCTTCGAAGGGCGGGCGATGACCTATTACGGCCGCTGGACCTACAAGTACGAAGAGGCCGCGCGGCAGGGGGCGGCGGCGGCGATCATCGTCCACGCCACCGAACCGGCTTCCTATCCCTGGGGCGTGGTCCAGTCCTCCTGGACCGGACCGCAGCTCGAGCAGGACACGCCGGGTGATCACATGGACCAGAGCCAGGCCATCGGCTGGATCCAGCAGGACGC
>CBIFVW010000197.1:0-6963 GCA_966186155.1 uncultured Sphingomonas sp. | reverse complement strand
GCGCGGCCGCGATTGCCGGTGAAGGCGTTCGAATTGCCCGCATTCACCACCAGTGCCCGCGCGCTGCCGAGCACCAGCGCCTTGCGGCACCATTCGACCTCGGGCGAGGGGCATTTGCTGCGAGTCAACACGCCCGCGACGCTGGTGCCCGGCGCCAGCTCGATGAAGGTCAGGTCGCAGCGGTCCCAGTTCTTGTAGCGCGCCCGGGCGACACGGGGCGTCGCTCCGGAAATCGCCGGAATAGCGGGAAAGGGCAGTGCGAGCGGGGACCGTTCGATGGACATGGGCAGGCCTGTTGCTAAACTGGCGCCCGCTTCGGGCAAGCAGGGGGAAATATCAAATGGTTTCACGGGGGACTCGGCCGTGATCGCGGTGATGCTGCTGATGACGCCGCTGCTGATGCAGGATGCGGGGCAGGAGGCACGCGCGACCAAGCTGACGCCAGTCGGCAGCCCGCAGAATTGGATCACCGACGATGATTACCCCAAAGGAGCCCTGTCGCGCGGAGAATTCGGGACCGTGCGCTTCACCTTGGTCATAGACCAGACGGGGAAGCCCACCAGCTGCCATGTGACCGCGACATCGGGCTTTGTCGAGCTGGATCAGATGGCGTGTGCCGTCTTGCTCAAGCGGGCGAAATTCTCTCCGGCTCGCGATGCCGCGGGGCAGCCGATCCAGGCGCTGTTCTCGAGCAGGTTCAACTGGCTGCTCCCCGGCAGCCCTTCTGCAAAGCAGATGGTGCGCGAACCGGTGCCCGGTATCGGCCTCACGCTCACTCTGAACAAGCTTCCCCAGGGCTATCAGAGACCCGCGTTGCTCCGCGTGCATTTCGGGCGCGACGGCAAGCCCGATGCCTGCAAGACCGAATTGAGCAGCGGCGTCTCCGCGCTCGACAGGCTTGCCTGTCAGCAGGCGATGGCCCAGGCGCGGCCGCCCGCCGAAACGCTCAAATGGAATCGCAGGCCCGACACGATCATGGTCGACGTGTCGTTCGAGGCGTCGTGACGCCAGGCATTCGATACGGGACGAACCGTTGCCGTTCCCGCATGGACATCGTCCCGGCCCGCGCTACCAATTGCGCAGGTCGCCAAAGACTCGAAAGGCAATAGATGATTCTCGCAACTCTACTGGCGCTCGCCGCGCCGCAGGCCGCGCAGGCGGCTTCCCCGATCATGACCATCACGGTCCAGAAGCTGCCGGCGAGCTATCACCAGGCACCGGTGGTGCACATCGCGTTCACCGACAAGGGCACGGTCGAGAGCTGCACCGTCGAGCAGTCGAGCGGCAACGCCGCGATCGACAAGGTCGCCTGCCAGCAGGTCCAGGCCAATGTTAAGGAAAAGGTCGAGAAGAAGAAGGTGCCGGCACCGCGTTCCGCGCCGGTCGAGTTCGTCACGGCCGCCCCGGCCGCACCGAAGGGCTAGGATCGGAAATCGATAGCATTTGTCCCGCGAAGCCGGCCGCTTCGCGGGCACGGGTTCGTGCGGTGGACATGCGCGAACCCATTGCTAGGATGCGCCATCGGCTCGCTCGAAGGGGGATTGATGCTGCCGGCGCTGTTTTCGTTCGCACTCGTCGTGCAGGAGTTTCCGGTGATCCGGCTGCAGCCGCGAAGCGCGCCGCAGAATTGGGTGCAGCCGAGCGACTATCCCGACAGCGCCGTGCGGCGCGACGCATTCGGCATGGTGCGCTTCCGGCTCGATGTCGACGCCACCGGCAGCGTGACCGGTTGCCATATCCTCAATACGTCGGGCTTCTGGGTGCTCGACGAGAGGACCTGCCTCCTGCTTTCGCGGCGCGCCAAATTCTACCCCGCGCGCGACGCCAGCGGAGAGGCAATTCCGGCGGTGTTCGTATCGAACTTCTTCTGGGCGCATGGCGACGCCAACCTGCGGGATTGGAAGGCATTGGTCCGCGACGTCACCGACCCGTTTCGAATGGACGTCACCGTCAAGAAGCTGCCGGCGAGCTACAAGGAACCGGCGTTGGCGCGGGTGCGGTTCCTGGAGTCCGACGGCAAGCCCGAACTGTGCACGATCGAGCTCAGCAGCGGCAGCGCCGCCACGGACCGCGTCGCCTGCGATCAGTTGATGCGCTCCGCCACTCTCCCCGAATCGACGCGAACCGGCATGCGAAGGCCCGACAGCCGGATGTATCTCGTCGCCTTCGACGTCGAACGGTCTCCCTGAGCAGCAGGCAATGCTTTTGATTAGACGAACGTCCCGTCAATCACTATGTCGCGGTCTACGCACCTCCGCGAGGTGCGCTCATCTGCGCTAGAGCCCGTACTTTGGAACTGCTGCTTCTCCTGACTGCCTTCCTCGCGAGCCTGACCGGTGGCGGTCAGGCCGATCGCGCGGTACGGCAGGTGCAGGGCGTCGCGGTGGTCCAGGCCGCGGCGGCGGCGCAGGCGGCGACCCAGCCCGCGCGGAGCGCGGTGCCGGCAGTCGCGGTGCCCAAGGCGCGGATCGATCGGGCAATGCTGCCCGCCGTCGAGGCGCGGTCCCTTCCGACGCTGCACCTGCCCTTCGAGCGCCGGCTCGAGTGAGACCTCCCGCGGCCCGCTGAACGCGCGGCCGCATTTTCCATTCTCCATTCGCACGGGCGCCGACCCAATGGCGCGCCCGTTCCGCAACTCTTAGATCAAGACTGGAAATCCCATGCTCGGCGGCATTGCCAAGACCCTCTTCGGTTCCTCGAACGAACGCTATGTGAAGTCGCTCGGAAGCATCGTGCAGAAGATCAACGGCTTCGAGCCGGCGATCTCGGCGATGCGCGACGAGGAGCTCAGCCAGCAGACGGTGAAGTTCCGCGAGCGGCTCGCGAACGGCGAGAAGCTCGACGCGCTGCTTCCCGAGGCCTTCGCCACCGTGCGCGAGGCGGCCAAGCGCACGCTCGGCCAGCGCCACTACGACGTGCAGATGATCGGCGGGATCGTGCTCCATCGCGGCGAGATCGCCGAGATGCGCACCGGCGAGGGCAAGACGCTGGTGGCGACGCTCGCGACCTATCTGAACGCGCTGCCCGGCGATGGCGTCCATGTCGTCACGGTCAACGACTATCTCGCCAAGCGCGACGCCGAGTGGATGGGGCAGATCTATCGCTTCCTCGGCCTCACCGTCGGCGTGATCGTGCCGAACCTCAGCGACCATGAGCGCCGCGAGGCCTATGGCGCCGACATCACCTACGGCACCAACAACGAGTTCGGCTTCGATTACCTCCGCGACAACATGAAGTACGACCGCGCGTCGATGACGCAGCGGCCCTTCAACTTCGCGATTGTCGACGAAGTTGACTCCATCCTGATCGACGAAGCCCGCACGCCGCTGATCATCTCGGGCCCGACCGACGACAAGTCCGAGCTCTACATGGGCGTCGACGCAGTGGTGAAACAGCTCGAGCCGGCCGATTACGACAAGGACGAGAAGCAGCGCTCGATCGTGCTGACCGAGGACGGCACCGAGAAGGTGGAGCGTATGCTCGAGGCCGCCGGGCTGCTCCAGGGCGCCAATCTCTACGATTTCGAGAACACCCAGGTCGTCCACCACCTGAACCAGGCGCTGCGCGCGAACGTGATGTTCAAGCGCGACATCGATTACATCGTCAAGGACGGCAAGGTCATCATCATCGACGAGTTCACCGGCCGCATGATGGACGGGCGCCGCTGGTCCGAGGGCCTGCACCAGGCGGTCGAGGCCAAGGAAGGCGTGGCGATCGAGCCCGAGAACCAGACGCTCGCGAGCATCACCTTCCAGAACTATTTCCGCATGTATCCCAAGCTCTCGGGCATGACGGGCACGGCGGCGACCGAGGCGCCGGAGTTCTTCGACATCTACAAGATGAACGTCGTCACCATCCCTACCAACCTGCCGGTGCAGCGCGTCGACGAGGAGGACGAGTTCTACAAGACGCTCGAGGAGAAGTTTCGGGCCATCGCGAAGAAGATCAAGGAGCATTCGGCCAAGGGGCAGCCGGTGCTGGTGGGCACCGTCTCGATCGAGAAGTCGGAGATGCTGAGCGAGTTCCTGCACAAGGAAGGCGTCGAGCATGCCGTGCTCAATGCCCGCCACCACGAGCAGGAAGCGCATATCGTGGCGCAGGCCGGGCGGCTCGGCGCGGTGACGATCGCTACCAACATGGCGGGTCGCGGCACCGACATCCAGCTCGGCGGCAATCTCGAGTTCCGCGTCCATGACGAGCTGGGCGACATGCCCGAAGGCCCCGAGCGCGACGCGGCGATCGAGCAGATCAAGGCCGAGATCGCGGCCGAGAAGGAGAGAGTGAAGGAGGCGGGCGGCCTGTTCGTGCTCGGCACCGAGCGCCACGAGAGCCGCCGCATCGACAACCAGCTGCGCGGCCGTTCGGGCCGCCAGGGCGATCCGGGCCTCAGCCGCTTCTATCTCTCCCTCGACGACGACCTGCTGCGCATCTTCGGATCGAACACGCTGTTCGCCCGCATGATGCGATCGAACATCGCCGACGGCGAGGCGATCGGATCGAAATGGCTGACCAAGGCGATCGAGACCGCGCAGAAGAAGGTCGAGGCGCGCAACTACGACATCCGCAAGCAGGTCGTCGAATATGACGACGTGATGAACGACCAGCGCAAGGTTATCTACGAGCAACGCGCGGACATCATGGATGCCGAGACGGTGGGCGACGTCGTCTCCGACATGCGCTCCGAGACGGTGAACGCGATCGTCGGCGAGTTCTGCCCGCCCAATTCCTATCCCGAGCAATGGGACGTCGCGGGGCTCAAGGAGAAGCTGCTCGGCACGCTCAACGTCGACCTGCCGATCGACGAGTGGATCAAGACCGAGGCGTCGATCGAGCCCGAGATGATCGAGGAGCGCGTTCGCCAGGCCGCCGACCAACTCGTGGACGACAAGTCAGCCGAGCTCGAGATCGATACCTGGCGCCAGATCGAGAAGTCGATCCTGCTCCAGAATCTCGACCATCACTGGAAGGAGCATCTCGCGATGCTCGACGCGCTGCGCCAGGTCGTCCACCTGCGCGCCTATGCGCAGAAGACGCCGATCAACGAGTACAAGCACGAGGCCTTCGCGATGTTCGAGCGCATGCTCGACAATATCCGCGAGGACGTGACGCGCACGCTCGCCTTCGCGCAGTTCCGCATGGCGCCGCCGGCGGACCTGCCCGAGCTGCCCGACTTCCTCACGACCCACATCGATCCCCTGACCGGCGAGGACGACACGCTGGACTATGACGGCGGCGCGGCGGGGCTGGTGACGACCCGGCTGCCGCAGATGGGCATTCCCCAGCCTTCGGCCGAGGAACTCGGCACCGATCCGGCGCAGTGGGAAGGACTGGTCAGCCGCAACGCGCCGTGCCCGTGCGGATCGGGGCGCAAGTACAAGCACTGCCACGGGGCGGTGGCGTAAAGGAAAATCCGCCCCCAGCTTGCTGGGGGAGGGGGACCGCGCCCGAAGGGCGTGGTGGAGGGGCCGCCTCGAAGACGACGGTTGCACCGCCGCCCCTCCACCATTCGCTTCGCAAATAGTCCCCCTCCCCGAGCAGAGCTCGGGGAGGATCTACTTATTTCGGCATCTGGATTTGCGGGCCGAGGCGGTCGATGACCTCGCGCGCGTTGAAGGCGCGGACGTTGGTGGCCGGCTTGGGGCCCTTGCCCATCACGACCTCGGCCACTGCCTCGTAGCGCGTGACAGTGCGGTAATCCCAGTCGCGATCGCGCCAGAAGGGATCGTCCCAGAAGGGATCCCAACTGCGCCAGCCCCAGCGCGGACGGTAGAAGCGCCAGGACGGGCTCCAATAGCCCCAGGGGCCCGGGCCCCAGGCGCTGGGCTCGCGATAGATGTTGGTCTTCTTCTCGGTATCGCGGTCGACCAGGATGAAATGGTCGAAGCCCTGCTGCAGCGTCAGCTCGGCGGCGCGATAGAGGAGATAGCGCTCGACCGTCTCGCGCGCCGTGAGGCTGTTGCCGGCGAAGCTGACCCGGAAGCGGTTGCTCTCGATCTGCTCGTCCGAATAGCCGGCACGCGCGGTGCCGCTGCCGGTGGCGGGCTGATAGGGAGTCGCGGTCATGCAGGCGGAAAGCGCGAGGCTGCCCGCCGCGACAGCGGCCAGCAACGCGACCCGACGGCGTTTATCGGAACTTCTCAACATGGTTCCTCCAAAGGAGTTGTTCTTGGGCACCTAGATGACGGAACGAACGCGCGCCGGCAGGGATGTGTCCTCGACAGAGCGTTGCATAGCTGCGATTGACCGAGGCTGAACGGCGCACTCAAGCCAGCCGCTCGGGCACTTCCAGCGCCTCGCCCGCCAGCTTCTCGGGCGAGGCCATCGCCTCCCAGGGGAAGACGAACCAGTCCTTCTGCACCGCGCGATCGATGGCGCGGAAGCGATAGTCGACCCGTTGCGACGAGCGGACATTGTCGAGCAGCACGGCGAAGCGGATTTGGCCGGCGTTCGCGCCCCGGGCGGCGAGCGCGGCGCGGATCTCGCCGATCGTCCGGCCGCTGTCGTTGATGTCCTCGACGAAGAGCAGCCGGTCGCCCTCGCGGGTGCGCCGCGCGAGCACCGCGACCAGCTCCTCGCCGAACTGGGCGATCCGCGCCGAATGGTCGATCGAGACCAGCGGCAGGTCCATGCGGTGCGAGAGATAGACGGCGGGGGCGAGCCCGCCGCGGCCGACGCCCACGAGCAGGGTAGGGCGCCATTCCTGCACCGCGTCGGCGATGCCGTGGATGCCCGCCACCATCTCCTCATGGGTGAAGTGCGTGAAGGTGATGGTCATGCGTGCGCCTCGGCAAAGGCTTCCACCTTGGCCAGATGCGCGGCGACGGCGTCGTCGGGCAGGAACGAGCCGAGGAAGCTGTTGCGCGCGAGCGTGATCAGCGCGGCGCGATCGAGCCCGCGGCCCCGGGCCACCGCCCGGTAATTGTCGGCGACATAGCCGCCGAAATAGGCCGGATCGTCCGAATT
>CBIFVW010000196.1:0-6999 GCA_966186155.1 uncultured Sphingomonas sp. | reverse complement strand
GAGCTGGGAGTCGATGACCTCGAGGCCGGCCTGCAGCGCGTCGACCGCGCTCAACAGCGCGTCCTCGCGCTCGGCGCGGGCCTGGGGGAGCCCGGCCTCGAAGCCCTGCGCGCGGGCGAGGGCGAGCTGGGCGCCCTGCTCGGCCTTGAGCGTCGCCACCTCGGCGCGCAGCGCGCCGAGCTCGAGCAACAGGTCGTTGGTCGTGGCGCCCGCCGCCTTGCGGGCCGGCGGTGCGGCGAAGATGCGATCGAAGGCGAACCGCTCGACGTGATGAACGCTCATTCCAATTTCCTCAGATGATCATCGCGTCGTCGCTCTTCGGATCGACGAGCAGGATCTCGCCGCGGTCGGCGAGGCTCTTGGCGAGGCGGACGAGCGCGGTCTGCGCTTCCTCGCAGTCGCGGGCGCGGACCGGGCCCATGCCGGCCATGTCCTCGCGCAGCAGCTTGGCGGCGCGTTCGGTCATCGCGCCGAAGAACATCTGCTTGAGTTCCTCCGGGGCGCCCTTGAGCGCCAGCGCCATCTCGCGCTTGTCGGCGTTGCGGACGATCGCGGCGATCGCGGTCGGCAGCAGGTTGGCGAGATCCTCGAAGGTGAACATCAGCTCGCGGATCCGCTCGGCGCTCTCGGGCGCCTTGGCGTCGAGCGCGGTGAGCATCGCCTCCTCCGTCGCGCGATCGAGCGAGTTGAACAGCTCGGCCATCGCCTCGTGCGGGTCGCGCTTCTGCGAGCGCGAGAGATTGGTCATGAACTCGGTCTTGAGCGTCGCCTCGACCTGGTTGATCACGTCCTTCTGCACCGTCTCCATGCGCAGCATGCGCATCACGACGTCGACCGAGAAGTCGCGCGGCAGCTCCGCGACCACGCGCGCGGCGTGATCGGGGCGGAGCTTGGAGAGGATCACCGCCACGGTCTGCGGATATTCCTGGCGGAGCGCGCCGGCGAGGACGGTCTCGCTGACGTTGGAGAGCTTGTCCCACATCGTGCGGCCCGAGGGACCGCGGATGTCCTCCATGATCTCCTTGACCTTGTCGTTCGGCAGGATGCCGCCGAGCAGCCGCTCGGTGGTCTCGTAGCTGCCGTGGAGCGAGGCCATCGAGGCGACCTCGCCGGTGAAGACGATGAGGAGATGCTCGACCACCGTGGCCGGCACCCGGCCCAGCCCGGCGATCGTCGAGGAAAGCTCCTTGATCTCGTCGGTGGTGAGCTGGTCCCAGATCGGCGCGCCATGGTCCTTGCCCAGCGCGAGCATCAGCGCGGCCGCGCGCTGCGCGCCGCTGTAGCGCTTGAGTTCGGGCGGTTCGGCGATCGGTGCCATCAGGCTCATGCGAATTTTTCCCCGGAAAAATGCCCCCGCGCACACACGTGGGAGGCGTTCCCCTCTATTATAGGATCAAGAGGGAAGGGTCGGTTCGAATGGCGGTCAATTTGTCGGGCAGTCTGGTGGGCTTGAGCATCCTGACGGGATCGAACTCGTTCACCTCGTTCACACCGGTCAGCTACGAGAGCAAGGCGGTGCGCACCGCCAAGGCGCAGTTCACGCTGGAGCCGACCACGCCGCCCTGGAAGCAGGTGCAGACCGAGCTGCCGCTTTCGTCCCAGGCGACCGCGGTGACGGCGATGAAGACGATCATCGACAAGACGAGCGGCAGCGACATGCTGCTCGCCGACGACATCCAGACCAGCTTCACCGCCTACAAGGCGCTCGACCGCCTCCGCGCGCTCGCCGAGCTGGCGACGCAGACCACCACTTCCTCGGCGCAGCGCAGCCTGCTGCAGAAGAGCTTCACCAAGGGGCTCACCGATCTCCAGACCTATCTGGGCACCGCGCCTTCGGACAAGGTCACGCTCGCCTTCGGCAAGCCAAGCTCGACGATCCGCAGCCAGTCGCTCGCCTCGCCCAACGTCTATGCGGTCGAGGGCGAGGGCGTCGTCACCAATCGCACCGACGCGATCCCGGGGCTCACCGGGCAGGAGCAGTTCTCGGTCAAGCTCACCCGCCCGGGCTCGACCGAGGATCTGACGGTGGACCTGTCGACAGGGCCGCAGCCGCCGACGATCGACTCGGTCGCCGCCGCGCTCAACGCCGCGATCACCACCACCAAGGCGCTCAACCCCGACGGCAGCGTCCGGGTCGACATGAACGGCAACGAAGTCACCAAATGGTCGGTGCGCTTCGTGCCCGAGAAGATGGGCGACAAATGGGGGCTCAGGCTCGATACCCCCGACGGGCTCGAGCATGTCACGCTCGACCAGGTCAACGCCAAGGACGCGCTGGTCGTCGCGACCGGCGCCACTGCGCTCGACGCGCCGACCGCGACCCAGGTCTTCCGCCTCGACGATCCGGCGGGCGCGAACACGCGCGTCGCGATGGGCACGATCCAGGCGCTCGACCGCCAGGCGACCGACCGCGCCGTGCTCGCGGGCCGGACCACGACCACCACGACGGTGAAGGTCGAGTTCGACGGCACCAAGACCACGCAGAAGACCAGCACCAGCAACGTCTACGCCAGCACCGACGCCGCGGCGGTCGTCACCGACGCCCAGGGCAACAGCTACATCGTCGGCACCACCAAGGGCGATCTCGGCGCCAATCTATCGGACGGCGACGACAATCTCTTCCTCACCAAGCTCGACGGCGACGGCAAGGTCGTTTGGCAGCGCAGCCTCGGCGCGACCGGCTCCTCGACCGGAGCGGCGGTGAGCCTCGGCGCCGACGGCAGCATCGTCGTCGCCGGCACGGTCAACGGCAGCTACAACGGCGCCACCGCCGATGGCGACATGGTCGTCGCCAAGTACAGCGCGCTGGGCGACGAGCAATTCTCGACCGTGGTCCGCTCGGTCGGAGCGGACAGCGCCAAGGCGGTCGCGGTCGGCGCCGACGGATCGGTGTTCGTCGGCGGCCGTGCCGCGACGGGCGGCGGCGACGCGTTCGTCGCGCGCATCGACGCCACCGGCAAGCTCGCCGAGCGCCGCACCTTTGCCGACACCGGCAGCGAGAGCGTCACCGGCCTCGCGGTCGACGGCGGCGGCAACCTGCTCGTCCTCGCCTCGCAGAACGGCGTCGCGCAGCTCCGCAAGCTCCAGGCCTCGTCGCTGTCGACCGAGCTCGGCTCGATCAGCCTCGGCACCGCCGACGCACGCGCGATCGCCGTCGCCGCGGACGGCACGATCGCCGTGGGCGGGGCGACCGGCGCGGCGCTCACCGGCACCCAGGTCAATGCGACCAGCGGCGGCCGCGACGGCTTCGTCGCGCGGATCGATTCGGCGCTGTCGGGCGCCAGCGTCACTTATCTCGGATCCTCGGCCGACGACCAGGTCGACAGCATCGCCTTCCTGGGCGGCGACCTCTATGCCGGGGGGCGCACCACCGGCGATCTGGGCGCCGCGCGCAAGGGGCCGACCGACGGCTTCGTCGCGCGGATCGACGCCGCGACAGGATCGGTGACCAGCACCAACCAGTTCGGCCAGTCGCTGCTCCGCACCGAGCCGGTGCGCGTCGCCGCCAATGTCGGCGGCGCCAGCGCGGTCTCGGCGCTCGGCTTCGGCCGCGGCACGATCAATCCCGAGGTCTCTGCGCGCGTGACGACGCAGACCGGCCTCCACGCCGGCGACAGCTTCTCGATCCGCGTCGACGACGGCTCGCTGCGCAAGGTCACGATCGAGGCCGGCGACACGCTCAAGACCATCGGCGACCGCATCCGGGGCATCACCGGATCGAAGGCGACGGTCTCGACGCCCAGCGTCGACGGCAAGCAGACGCTGTCGATCACGATGAAGGCGGGGCACGACCTCCAGATCATCGCGGGTCCGGCGGGCGGCGACGCGCTGGCCGGGCTCGGCATCGAGCCGCAGCGCATCTCGGCCTCGCCGACGCTTTCGTCGAGCGCGCCCAAGGTGCGGCCCGGCGGCAATTTCGGCCTGGACCTGAGCGAGGCGCTCAACATCTCGACCCTCGACGACGCCAAGGTCGCGCTCGGCAAGGTCAAGGATGCGATCTCGATGAGCCAGACCGCCTATCGCTCGCTCTACTGGGACGACACCAAGGCGATGATGGTCGACGGCGTCAAGAACACCGCGACCGGCAAGGGATCGACGGCGATCGTCAATGCCCAGCTCGCCAACTACCAGGCGGCGCTCGACCGTCTCTCGACCCCCAACCCCTCGCTCGGATTTGGATTCTAGACATGGAAACGCCCCCGATCCTGGCCGGCATCCGCCGCCAGATGCAGACGCTTTCGGAGCGCCAGCGCGTGATCGCGCAGAACATCGCGAACAGCGAGACTCCCGGCTACAAGGCGCGCACCGTCGCCGACGCCGATTTCTCGGACCTGGTCGAGAGCAGCGGCAAGGTGGCGCGGCCGCGAGTGGAGCTGACCCAGGGGATGAGGAATCTCGGGGCGATCCAGCCGGCCGGCAGCGGCATCGTGCTCGACAAGGACGTCAGCGAGACCAAGCCCGACGGCAACAACGTCACGCTCGAGGACCAGCTGCTCCGCATGGGCCAGGTCCAGGCCGAGTTCACTGCAATGACCAACCTCTACCGCAAGCAGCTGTCGATGCTGAAGACCGCGGTGGGCAAGGGCGGGTGATCTGACCGACCAGGCTCGAGCAAATCCGTCACCCCGGCCTTGCGCCGGGATCCACTCGGCCGCGCGTGCTGACGTTCAATTCCCTGTCCATGACTCGCCTCCTGGTGGACCCCGGCACAAGGCCGGGGTGACGAAGAGGGAAGAGAGAAGGGGCGCCCTTACAGCCGCGCGTTGATCGAGATCGGCGCCGGCGCGTCCATCCCCGCCAGGCCGCCGCACGCGCCATAGGTCGTGCTGCGCGTGCCGGTGAGGCGCTGCGCCTCGGCGGCGATCGCGGCCATCATGTCGACCGACAGCTCGATCTGGCGCTTCAGGATCTGCGCGTTGACCGTCGACGCGTCGCGCAGGTTGCGGCTCGCCTCGGCGAGCGTCTCGCGCGCCTCGGGGTCGAGCTGCTCCATCCAGTCGTCGGGCGCCTCGCGCTTGAGCCGCGCGATCTCGGCGTCGATCTGGCCGGTCAGGCGCAGCTTGGCCGCGGCGATCTCGGGCAGTTCGGGCAGATAGGGCGTACGGGCGAGCTTCTCGCTCTCCTCTTCCATGATGGCGGTGAGCGAGAGCATCGAATCGAGAAGCCGGGTCGTCATTTCATGGCCTGCTGGAGCTTGAGGATCTGGTCGAGCACCGCCGGGGCGATGCCGATGCCGCCGCGCTTGGCGATCTCGGTGCCGATCTTCTCGGCCAGGACGCCGCGGAACATCTCCTCGCCATGGCCGCCGGAAAATTCGCCGCCCTTCTCGACGCTCTCGAGCATCAGCTGAGTCATCTGGCCGAGGAACACGGCCTCGAAGCTGCGCGCGGTCTCGGCGTTCTTCGGATCGACCTTGGGCATCGGCTTCTGCGCCGCCGCCGGGGTGGGGAGGGAATTGATCTCGTTCATCACTGGACCTCGATCTCGGCCTGGAGCGCGCCCGCGCTCTTCACGGCCTGCAGGATGGTGATCAGGTCGCGGGGGCTGACCCCCAGCGTGTTGAGCCCGCTGACCAGCGACCGGAGCGACGCGCCGTCGACCATCGCCAGGCTGGCGCCGTTGCCGTCGTCGACCTGCACGTTGGTGCGCGGCACCACCTGGGTCTGGCCGTTGGAGAAGGGCGCGGGCTGCGAGACCACGGGCGTCTCGGTGACGGTGATGGTGAGCCCGCCCTGCGCGATCGCGACCGGGGTGATGCGGACGTCGTTGTTCATCACCACGGTGCCCGAGGCCTCGTTGATCACCACCCGTGCGGGCTGGTCGACCTTGACCTCGAGTTCGCCGACCCGCGTGACCAGGTCGATCACGTTGCCGACGAAATTGGGGCCCGGCGTCACTTGCACGGTGGCGGGGTCGAGCACCTGGGCGCTCCCCGGATACCGGCCGTTGATCGCGCCGGCGATCCGGTCGGCGGTGGCGAAATCGGGGTTCTTGAGCGCAAGCTTGAGAGTGCTGGCCGAGAGCAGCGAATAGGGCACCTCGCGCTCGATGATCGCGCCGCCGGCGATCCGCGCCGAAGTGGTGACGCCGCGGCTGACGCTCGCCGCCGCCCCCTGGCCCTTGAAGCCGGAGACCGCGACATTGCCCTGCGCGACTGCGTAGATCTCGCCGTCGAGCGCGCGCAGCGACGAGGCGATCAGCGTGCCGCCCTGGAGGCTGGTCGCGTCGCCCAGCGCCGAGACCTGCACGTCGATCCGCGAGCCCGAGCGCGCGAAGGGCGGCATCGTCGCGGTGATCGAGACGGCCGCCACGTTCTGCGTCTTCATCTGTGAGCCGCGGGTATTGACGCCCATTCGCTCGAGCATCGCCTGCATCGATTCCTCGGTGAAGGGCGTGTTGCGGATACGATCGCCGGTACCGGCGAGGCCGACGACCAGGCCGTAGCCGACGAGCTGGTTCTCGCGGACATTCTCGACGTCGACGACGTCCTTGATCCGCGTCTGGGCGTGCGCTGCGGGCACGGCGGCGAAGCCGGCGAGCAGGGCGAGAAGGGGGGCGACGAAGCGGAGCATAAACCCTCGGCTAAGTAGAAAAACCGCGGCGATTTTCTTATAATTCTCTTATAGGACGAGGACGGCCCCAGCGGCCCGAAGGACAATATTTCGTGCGTATCGACAATCTCTCGCCGATCCTCGCGCGCAACCTGCTGGCGGCGCTGCCCAAGGCCGTGCCCGGCTTCGCGTTGGAAGGCGAGGAATCGGCCGCGCACGCTCCCAACGCTCCGCAGACGACAGGCGCGACCGCGCCCACGCCGTCGGTGGCAATGCTGGTGACGCTGGCGGCGAGCCAGCAGGCGGTCGAGCGCCGCCGCCGCATGGCGAAGGATGCCGAACGCGGCATCGACGCGCTCGACCGGCTGCACAAGGAGCTGCTCGCGGGCGCCCCGAGCGTCGAGCGGCTGCGCGAGATCGCCGAATGGTCGCAGAGCTTCGAGACGCC
>CBIFVW010000195.1:0-7063 GCA_966186155.1 uncultured Sphingomonas sp. | reverse complement strand
GCCGATGGCACAACCCTATGTCGGCGAGATTCGCATGTTCGCCGGAAACTTCGAACCGGTCGGATGGAAGTTCTGCGAGGGGCAGCTGCTGTCGATCGCGGAGAACTCGACGCTCTTCCAGCTGATCGGAACGACCTATGGCGGCGACGGCCAGTCGACCTTCGCCGTTCCCGATCTTCGCGGGCGCCTGCCGATCCATCAGGGCAACAGCTTCATCCTGGCCCAAACCGGAGGAGTCGAGGAGGTCGTCCTGACGGTGAACCAGATTCCGGGCCACGCGCATGCGCTGTCCGGATCCACCGGCAATGCGTCCCAGGCGAGCCCGCAGGGCAATGTGCCGGCCAGCTCGACCCTGCTCAAACCCTATGCGATCGAGCCGGCCGACGCGGCCATGGCCCCCACGACGATATCGCCGACCGGCGGCACGCAGCCGCATACGAACATGCAGCCCTATCTCTGCGTCAATTTCATCATTTCGCTCTTCGGCATCTATCCGACCCAGTAGGAACCCGTCATGGCCGATCCCTTCGTCGCCGAGATCCGCATCTTTCCGTTCAACTATGCCCCGAAAGGCTGGGCGTTCTGTAACGGTCAGCTTCTGCCGATCTCGCAGAACACCGCGCTCTTCTCGCTGCTGGGCACGACCTATGGCGGCAATGGGCAGAGCAACTTCGCCTTACCCAACCTGGATGGCCGCGCGCCGATGCATCCTCGCCAGGGTCCGGGCCTCTCGCCGCACAATCTCGGGGAGACCGGCGGTACAGAGTTTGTGGCCTTGCTCGAATCCGAGATCCCGAGCCATTCGCACACGATGCGGGGCACCGTCGAAGACGGCACCCAGGGGACGCTCACCAACGGGGTCACGCTCGCCACCTCGGTCGGCGGCGCGCTCTATCAATCGAACAGCAACGCGAACCTCGTGCCGATGTCGTCGCAGATGCTCGCCCCGGCCGGCGGCGGCCAGCCGCACAACAACATGCAGCCCTATCTGACCTTCAACTTCAACATCGCGCTGCAGGGGGTGTTCCCGCCGCGCAGCTGATCGGCCTCGCGACTGGACCGGCGCCGGCCATCGGAACGCCCCGCATGCCCCCTCCCCTCCACGCCGCCGCGCGGTTCGCCATCGCCTATCGGCCGATGGAAGCGCGCGACTATAGCTTCATCGAGGCGCTCTATCTCTCGACCCGCGCCGACGAGCTCGCGCTGAGCGGCTGGCCGGAGGAGCAGAGACACCTGTTCCTGGTCCAGCAGCATCGCGCCCAGCATCACCATTACCAGACCTATTATCAGGGCAGCGAATGGCTGATCGTCGAACGCGCCGGCGAACCGATCGGCAGGCTGTACCTTGCCGAATGGAAGGACGAGATACGCATCGTCGACATCTCGCTGGTGCCCGTGGCGCGGGGCCAGGGAATCGGCGAGGCACTCCTGCGCGACGTCATCGGATGGGCCGGCACGAGGGACAAAGGCGTCTCGATCCATGTCGAGAAGTTCAATCCCGCGCGCCGCCTCTATTTGCGACTGGGCTTCGCCGTCGCCGAGGACAAGGGCATCTACGAGCTGATGGCAAGAAGTGTGGACGGCAGGTCCGAACCCTCGCCCTAGAAGAACACGGCCTCGTAACGGAGCCGGCCGTCCGGCGCGGGTCCCAGCGGAACGATGAATATCTCGCGGGGCGCGCCCTCGATCGGGAAAATGTAGATCGCCTGCGGTAGGATCGGCGCCGGCGGCCCGGCGAATTCGAGCCGGAACCCGCCACCCGGACGCGGCGAGTGCGGCAGTTTCTCCACCTCGACCAGCTCCAGCTCCCGGATTTCGCCCGCCTCGACCGGAAAGATCGTCCCGACTCGATCGGCGAAATGGCGATAGCCGAATTGCGCACTCGGATCGTGGCTCTCGCTCTGCATCATCCCCGTCCCCCTCGCGCGCTCCGGCGCGCATGCGCTATAGCGGACAGCGCCGCAGCCGCCATCCCGCAATCGATCGGGTCCGCAAAGATTCGCGGCGTGCAGAGCGGCCGTCGAAATGATAGCATCGCTCCCGCGGGAGGGGCCCCGCGCACGCGCGGCATTCGGGCCTCGGCAGAAGAGAAGCGCCAGAACAATGACTTACAGCTCACGTCGAACATTCGTGGTTGGCGGCTTGGCAGTGGCGGCGGCCGGGGTCTCGGGCTGCAGCGGTTCGGGATCGGGGACGGTTTCCACCTCCACGGCAGACACGCAGGCCTCGGCGGGCCCGCTTCTGACGAAGAGCGAGGTCGACGAGTGGGACAAGCTCGTCGGCACCTCGTTCCTGATCGCGGGCGAGGCCGGAAAGACGCTCGCCACCCTGGCGACGCTGGAACGATCCCCGCCCGACCCCAACCGCCCTGCGGAGCTCGCGCGCCACCAGCCCTTCTTCGCCTATTTCGAGATGGATCCCCGGCTCGTCCCGGCGGGCGGGAAGACCTATCAGATCTCGCATCCGACCAAGGGCGTGTTCGACCTCTTCCTTGGCCAGCCGAGCGAAGTGCGCGGAAAGGGCGTCGTCCTGGCGGTGCTCAACTGACTTCGGTCGGCATCTGAATTCCTAGGCGATCGTCCGCACGTCTCCATTGCGATCGACCGTCGCGCGTGCCCGGCCGTGATACATCCTCACGGTCGCGTTGGGCGCGACCAGATTGGCCTCGTTGCGCAAGTGCGTGCGATTGGTCTGCTGCGCATAGAGCGAGCCGTGCTGGGTGCCGGAAATGCCGATCACCAGTGTCGAGGCGAGGTCGGGGGCGCCCATCAGCACCGAGGTGAAGTTCACATTCCCGAGCCCACCGCCGCCATGATAACCTCGTACGCTGGTGTAGCTCCCGTTGGGCCCCGGCGAGTGGAGCACGATCACGCAGGCGCAATCGCCCATATAGCCCGTGTCGACGCTATTGTCCGTGACGGGCAGCACCTGCGCCGCATGGCCGGGATCGTTCCTCTGGATCAACTGCATGATTTCCCCTCCCTCTGGCCGCGCGTCAGGCGGCCACCTGCCGCTCGAGATCCTCGAGGTCGAGCACCGCGGTGCGGCAGAACAGCTCCACTCCAGGCGCGCCCTCGAGATCGTTCGCCGCGTTGCGCATGTGCCCCTGGGTGAGCGCCACGCCGAGTACCAGCCCCTGGAGTCCCTCGCCGAGCATGGTGGTGCAATTGCCGAGCTGAGTCAGTCCGCGCAGGGCGGCGTCCATGCGCGCCGCCTCGTCGCGGACCTGCTCGAGCTCCTGGATCGCCTGGACAAGGACGAGCTCGGTCGGGCCGCCGTCTTTCGCGACGCTGACGATCGTGCTGACCAGCTTGGCGATGGGCGACAGCCAGGTGAGAGAGGCGATCAGCGCATTGTCGCGGACCTTGTCCCGCAGCGCCTGCTCGTGGGCGACCTTCTCCACGACCACCGCGTGGAGGCGTGCGAGATCGACTTGGACCGCGGCATGGTCTGCGTTGATCACCGCCCGCGCGGTCGCCATCGCGGACTGCAGGCCGCCGAGCTTCTCCGTGAAGGCGCCGAGCCCTCCGGCGAGATCCGAGAACAGCGCCTTGGAGTCGGAGATCCGGCCGGTCTCGAGCACCGCCCGGACCTGTTCGATCGACCTGCGCGCGAATTCCAGGAGCTCGATGCGAAGCGCGTCCGCATCGGGAACCAGCCGGTCGAGGACCATGCCGGCATGCGCGGCGGGCTCCTCTCGGCCGATGCCGATCGCCGCCTCCAATGCGAGCTTCGCCTCGTGCCGGGTATTGTCGATGGTGGTCTTGAGCATCGCCGCCTCCCTCACGCGGTCTTGGCGGGCAGCGCGTTGTCGTTCGCGAGCTGCGCCTGGGCCTGGCTGATCATGCCTTCGAGCGAGGCATTGGCAGCGCTTTCAGGGTGTTCGACGATCTTCACCCCGGCGAACTGGGCATGGATCGTGCGGAGGTCGACCTTGACGTCGTCGGCGTCGTAGACCGCGGTCTCGAGGAAGAGATCGCGCATGTCGATGTCCTTGGCCAGCTTGATGTCCGAGGCGAGGTTTCCGAGATGGCCGTAGAGGTCGCTCCAGGCGTTCGCCATCTGCTTGGCTGCGGTCGCCGATGCGGTGGCGCCGTCGGAGAGCAGCGAGAAGCTGCCGCTCAGGCCCTGCGCGAACTTGATCTCCGCCTTGAGCCGCGTCTGCGCCTGGAGCAGCTCGTTCTTCTGCTTGACGAGCAGGCCGATGCCGACGCCCGAGCCGACGGCCCCGGCGATGCCGCCGACGAGGATCGCGCCGCCGACCACCACCAGCGCCGTGCTGGCTCCCCCCGTGACGATGCCGGAGAAGCCTCCGATCGCCACCAGGAACGCCCCGCCGGCGATCGCGATGCCGCTGATCGCGGCACCCGCGATGGCCGCGCCCATCTTGCCGTCGATATTCTTGATGTCCGCCTCGAGTTGGGCGAGCACGCCCTGGTCCGCCTGGGCCACGACCCCGAGTTCCTGGCTCAGGCCCTGGAAGCTGCCGGCATCGTTCGAGAGGCTCTTACGCAAAGTGTCGAGGCTCGAGCGCACCGCGTCCGCCTCGCTCTGGAACTGCTCGACTTGCGCCTGCATCGTCTTGAGCATGTCGAGCAAATTGTCGGTCTCGATGCGATCGCCGCGGTCCAGCCGGCGGTCGACGAGCTTTTGCAGCGAAAGCTGCATGTTGATGTAGCGGTCGACGCGGGTCAGCGTCCCCATCGCGGCCGGCTGGATCGTGCCCAGATAGGTCGCGGCGTTGGCCTTGGCATCGGCGAGCGCCTTGTTCATCGGGGCTTCGAACTTGGTCAGCGCGGTGCCGCTGTCCAGCTTGATCATCGGCTGGCGGTCCAGCGCGCTGGCATAGGTCTGCAGGACGAGCGCCTGGCTCGACTGTCCCTTGACGGCGCCGTTCATCTGGCTCGGCTGCTTGTCCGCGGCCTTGGGTTCGTTCGGCATGGTTCCCTCCCGGTCTTGCTTGGATCAGAGCGCGATCAACCGGGCCTTGCCCGTGAAAGCGGAATGGATGGCCGGCAGCGCCTGGCGCAGCGGCTCGAGTGCGCTTGTCTGGATCGCGCGCCATTCGCCGGGCAGCGCCTTGGCGCTGCCCGCGGCGCGCACGCCGCCTGCGATGCCGCGCAACCGAGTCGCGAGCTCCGCCCATTGCGCGGACAGGCCGACGAACGCACCGACGGCCGCCGCCCCCGAGCGTTCGAGCGATCGGCCCTGATCGGCGATCGCGCGCGCCCAGGCGAGCTCGAGCCGCACATGCGCAAGCTCGAGATAGAGCTCGGCGAGTTCCTGGTTGCAGCGGTTGAGCGTGGCGCAAGCGCCGCCGATGTCGCGCGCGCTCTTCTCGGTGGCCTTGATCGCCTGGACCGCTTCCTTCCCGGCCTTCTTGGCGGCTTCCTTGCGCTTCGCGGCGGCGGCCTCCGCCTCGGCGTCTTCCTCCTCCGCTTCCTCGATCTCGTCGTCCTTCTTCGCGAGCGACGCCAAGACAGGCAAGAAGTCGCTCGCGTCGGGCTTGCCCGGCTTCTTGCCGCCGCCCGCCGCCTTGGAGCTGTCGAGATAGGTGAGCGCGCCGGTGACGAGGTTCTCGGCCTGGTCGCCCACGGCCCTGGCGCCGGTCAGGATGCCGTCGATCGCCGCGTCGATCTGCTGGCGCTTGGCCGCGATCTGGCCGTTGAGCGCAATGATCCTGCCGTCCTTCCCCTTGATCGCGCCGGCGACCGCCTTGGCCGCGGCGTCGAGCGCGTCCGACGCGCGCTTGAGGTCGCCGTTCCAGCCACTGAGATCGTCGTGCAGGCCGCCGGTCGAACGGCCGAGCTGGTCCGCGGCATCGGCGAGCGCGTCGATATAGCCGGTCAGCTTGGCCGCGGCTTCCGGCCCGCCGGACGCCGCTTCCCTGGCGATCGCCGCCTCGATCGTCTTGCCGAGATTGAGCAGGCGGTCGATCGGCGTCAGCGCCGCGCCCATGGCGTTCGGAATGATCGTCGAGAGCAGCTCGCTCGCCTGGTCGCGCATGGCGACCTGCGCCTCGGCAGCCTCGGCGAGCAGGTCGTCATCGGCGTCCGCCGCGGGTGCGGCCTGGCGCTCGCTCACCAACGCACGGGTCTGTGCGCCGACCAGCAGCACGAACGCCTTGCGGAGCGACTTGGCAAGATCCACAGCCTCGCTGTCGGCCATATCCCCCTCCCTTGTTTGGAACGGCTTTCACGCATCGACGAAGCTGCCCCCGATCGCTTCGTCCCGCCCTGCGCCTGCGCGGCGCTATCTGGTTGTCCGAAGCTTATGCGCGCCGGTTCCGGCTGGGCACTGGGGAAGCCTTCCCCAGGATCACGTGTTCGCGAGGCTGCGCAGCGCGCGCTCGCTGACTCCGAAGCGGCGCGCGGTGTCGCGGCGATCGGTGCCCAAGGCGACCGCCTCGATGACGGCGACGCGGCGCAGTGCAAGGAAGACGCCCCAGGCGGAGGGGATGTCGACGATCCCCGTCGCGCCGGCGCCGCGCAGGATCTGGCGGTGGAGCGCCTCGGATATGTCGATCCCGATGGCAGCGCGGAAGCGGCCGAGATCGCGGGAAACATAGAGCCTCGCGCCGCTGAAGCGACGGATGAAGCAGAACATGGAGGGAAAATCTTCCTGTCCCGCGAACTCGGCGGCGATCCAGGGAAGCGCCGCCAGCACGCGCGCCTTGTTCCGTTCGCAGAAGGTCAGCAGGTCGCGCATCTTCGCGCTGCGCGCATCCGGCAATCCGGAAAACAGATCATGGTCTTGCACGGATCGTCATCGCAGGAGCTGGCGGTCCGTTGACGGACTCTTGCGGAGGAGAGCGGGCGCGACGCCGCATTAGCGCGATAGCCTGCCACACGCGCATAGACCAGGGAATTCAATGACCTAGGTCGACAATGGATCAAATCGGCCGCTGTCATTTGGGCGCGAGCAATCGCTTCAGCGACCCGCCCGTCACCATTATGAAGTTCTGGTTCTCCGGAGCATTATCGCCATCCTGGACGATGAAGATGCCGTCCTCGAACGGAGCGCCGAAATCGCCGGGAGCGAATTCCAGCCGATCGGTGTCGAC
>CBIFVW010000194.1:0-7248 GCA_966186155.1 uncultured Sphingomonas sp. | reverse complement strand
TGCGCGCGCCAACGCCCGAGATGGTCCCCAACGCGGCGAGGCTGTCGGGCCGCCGGGCCGCCATGTCGCGCAGCACCGCGTCGTGAAAGATCACATAGGGCGGCACCTGCGCCTCCTGCGCGAGCTCGCGGCGGCGCGCGCGCAGCGCCTCGAACAGCGGATCGCCGACCGGATTGGCGCCGCCGCCCCTGGCGCGGCGCTTGCCCTCGCGGCGCGGCGGCAGGACCAGCTCGACCTTGGCCCCCTCCTTGAGGATCGGCCGCGCCTCGGGACCGAATTCGAGGCCGCCATGCGCATTGGCGCGGAGCGCGTCGCGCAGCAGCAGCGCGCGCGCGACCGGCTTGATCAGCGCCGCCTCGTCGCGGTCGACGATGCCGAACACCGAGAGCTTCTCGTGCCCGTTCATCAGGCTGCGCTCGCTCGACTGGCCGAGCAGGATGCTCTCCACATAGCCGACGCCGAACATCATGCCGGTGCGGAACACCGCGGAGAGGAACTTCTGGGCAGTGACGGTGGCGTCGATCGCGGCGGGCGGCGCGAGGCAATTGTCGCAATTGCCGCAGGTCTCGGGCGCATCCTCGCCGAAATGCCGGAGCAGGATGCGGCGGCGGCAGCCCGCGGTCTCGACCAGCGCGCCCAATGCCGTCAGCCGCGCGCGCTCGCCGGGCTGGCGGGCGGGCTCGACCTCCCCGATGCGCTGGCGGGCGCGCGCGAAATCGTCGGCGCCCCAGAAGAGATGCGCGACCGCAGGATCGCCGTCGCGCCCGGCGCGGCCGGTCTCCTGATAATAGGCCTCGATCGACTTGGGCAGGCCGGCATGCGCGACGAAGCGGACGTCCGGCTTGTCGATCCCCATGCCGAAGGCGACGGTGGCGACGATCACCATCTCCTCCGACGCGACGAAAGCGGCCTGGTTGCGGCGGCGGACCGCGGGATCGAGCCCGGCATGATAGGGAAGCACTGGGCGGCCGGTCTCCGCCGCGAGCTTCTCGGCGAGCTTCTCGACGGCGGTGCGCGTCTGGGCATAGACGATGCCGGGGCCGGGCTGCTCCGCGATCAGGTCCATCACCTGGCGTGTCGTGTTCTCGCGCGGGGTGATCGCATAGCGGATATTGGGCCGGTCGAAGCCCGCGACGATCAGGCCGTCGGTGGGGATGCCGAGCTGCTCGAGAATGTCCGCGCGGGTGTGCGCGTCGGCGGTGGCGGTGAGCGCGAGGCGGGGCACTTCGGGGAAAGCGTCGAGCAGCGGGCGGAGCAGGCGATAGTCGGGGCGGAAATCATGCCCCCATTCGGAGACGCAATGCGCCTCGTCGATCGCGAACAGGCTGAGCTTCGCCTGGCCGAGCAGGTTGCGGAAGCCTTCGCCCGAGGCGCGCTCGGGCGCGACGTAGAGCAAGTCGAGCGCGCCGGCGCGGAAGCGGGCGATCGTCTCCTGGCGATTGTCGTCCGCGCTGGTCAGCGTCGCCGCGCGGATGCCGACCGCTTCGGCGGCACGGAGCTGGTCGTGCATCAGCGCGATCAGCGGGGAGACGACGACGCAAGTGCCCTCGAGCAGCACCGAAGGGAGCTGGTAGGTGAGCGACTTGCCCGCGCCGGTGGGCATCACCGCGAGCGTGCGCCGGCCGGCGAGGACGCGGTCGACGACCTGCTCCTGCACGCCGCGAAAGGCGTCGAAGCCGAAGACCTGGCGGAGGGTTTCGCGGGGGTTCACCGGCCTCGCTTACCGGCAGCCAGGCGCGGCTGTCGAGCCGGCCCGATGCCGGCGCCCACAGCTTTTCGGCGAAGCGAGCTTGCCCCGGCGCGGGGGGATACGGCAAGGCGGCGGCGATGACGGTGCGCGTGGACATGGGGGTGGACGGCAGGGGCGAGGCCGTCACGATGGACCTCGAGGAGCTGTTGGCGACGCGGCTGCTCGTCCAGGGCAATTCGGGCTCGGGCAAGTCGCATCTGCTCCGCCGGTTGCTCGAGAAGAGCGCGGGGCACGTCCAGCAGGTGGTGATCGATCCCGAGGGCGACTTCGTCACGCTGGGCGACCGCTACGGCCATGTCGCGATCGAGGCGGCGGATTATTCGGAGCGCGAGATCGCGCGCTTCGCGGCGAGGATCCGCGAGCATCGCGCGTCGGTGGTGCTGAGCCTCGAGGGGCTCGAGGCCGAAGGGCAGATGAAATGCGCCGCGGCGTTCCTCAACGCGCTGTTCGACGCGCCGCGCGACCATTGGTAGCCCGCGCTGGTGCTGGTCGCCGAGGCGCAGCTCTTCGCGCCAGCGGGCGGCGGCGAAGTGGCCGAGGACGTGCGCCGCGCCTCGCTCTCGGCGATGACCAATCTCATGTGCCGCGGGCGCAAGCGCGGGCTCGCGGGAGTGATCGCGACCCAGCGGCTCGCCAAGCTCGCCAAGAACGTCGCGGCCGAGGCTTCCAACTTCCTGATGGGGCGCACCTTCCTCGACATCGACATGGCGCGCGCCGCCGACCTGCTCGGCATGGAGCGGCGTCAGGCCGAGGCGATCCGCGACCTGGCGCGCGGCCATTTCCTCGCACTGGGGCCTGCAGTGGCGCGGCGGCCCGTGGCGGTGCAGATCGGCGCGGTCGAGACCAGCGCGCGCAGCTCCAGCCCCAAGCTCACACCGCTGCCCCAGGCGCCCGCCGCCGACATCAAGGACCTGCTGCTCGCGCCCGCCGAGCCCGAATGGGTTCCGCCCGCGCCCCCGGCGCCCGCCGCCGCCCCGGTCGCGTCGGAGCGGCTGATCGAGGCGCTGGCGCGCTCGGTGCCGGCGCGCGAGGAAGTGCCCGAAGTCGATCCCGAGGAAGCGGCGCTGAAGATCGCCGAAGTGCTGCGCGACATCGTCGCCGATACGGAGAGCGCCTATCGCTCGGCTTCGGTGCTCTACCAGGACTTCCTCGTCCGCTGCCGGATGGTCGGGCTGGCGCGGCCGCCGCTAGACCTCTCCGGCTTCGTCCGCCGGCTCTCGGCGGCGCGCGCGGGCATCCATGGCGATCCCGACGCCGACTGGGCGCAGGCGCTCGAGGCGGCGCGCGCGCTGCCCGACGACATGCTCGGCCCCTTCCTGCTGGTGGCGCGCGCGGCGCGCGACGGGGCGCCTTGCCCGAGCGACGGCGAGATCGCCGCGACCTATGGCACCAGCTCGCTGGGACGCGTGCGGCGGCTGCTCCAATATATCGAGAGCCGCGAGCTGTTCGTGACGCGAGTCGACCTGGCGGGGAAGCGATCGATCACCATCCCGCGGCTGGGATGGACGACACAGCCCGCGGAAACGGGCTAGAGTCCGCGCAGCCAGGCCTCGGTCGCGTCGACATGGGTCACGGGGAGCATGTGGCCGCCATCGATCAGCGCGACCGTCGCCCCCGGGATCGCCGCGGCGGTCTTGACGCCATGCAGCTCGGGATCGAGCAGCGCGTCGTCGCGGCCATAGAGGATCGCGACGGGCAGCGCGATCTCCCCGTAGCGCGGCGCCTGCTTCTCCATCGCTGCCTTGCCGATGCCGAGCTCGTAGCAGCCCGAAAGGAAGCTGCGCGGCCGGATCGCCAGCGCGCCGCCCGCCAGAATCGGAAAATCCTCCGGCACGGGATCGGGCGCGAAGACCTCGACGGTCTTGGCCTTGCCGGTCCGAAGCGAGAGCGGCACCGCGATCGTCCAGGCGATCAGCGGGCGCAGCGGCGGCGGGATGACGAGGCCGCGGAACGGTGCCGGCGGCTCGTCGATCGGCTGGGCAAAAGGTGCGATCAACGCGAGGCCGCGAACCCGCTCCGGTTGCGCGAGCGCGCGCGCCAGGCTCACCGCGCCGCCCATCGAATGGCCGACGAGCAGCGGCCTATCGAGCCCTAGCGCTGCGATGAAGGCGGCGATCGCATCGGCCTGGCCGGCGATGTCGAGCCGCGGGCCGGTGAGCGCCGAATAGCCCCAGCCCGGCCGATCGACGATGATCACGCGCCGGTCCTTCGCCAGGCGCGCGGCGAGCGCATAGGTGAAGACGCGCAGCTGGCTGAGGATGCCGTGGACCATCACGATCGCGGGAGCGTCCGCCGGCCCCAGCTCGACATAATGGATGCGCGCCCCCGGCACGTCGAGCAGCCTGCCGTCCATCGGCACCCATCGCTCGACGCCGCGCGATACCCAGGCCGACCAGAGCACGAGCGCGGCGAGAACCGCCGCCACGATCACCAGCAATGCCAGCATCAGCCTCTCCCCTGTTTTCAGCCGATATAGCCCGCCTGGCGGAGGAAGGCATGCAGCGATTCGGGGAAGGTCCGATAGTGGCTCGCCTGCCCGGGCGGGCAGCGATGCCTGGACCATTGCGACGGCGGCACGTCGCAGCCTTGCCAAAGGTCCGGGTGGCGGCGGTCCCAATGCGCGAGCATGTCGGCCCAGGCTCGCTCGAATCGGCCGATCCGCGCCGCATCGGCGACATAGGCGGCACAGGCGCCATTGCGATGGTCACGGCGCGACAGGCAAATCGGACGAAGGCGCTCCATGTCGTCGCGAAACACTCCCGCATAGGCAGGCTCGCGTGACACATCGACAGCTACCCCACCCCGCAGCGTAAGTACCACCGGCGGCCGCGGCGTGCAGGCATTGCAGCCGAACTGACTGTCGAACCTGCCGTCGCCGAGCACGAAATCCGGGGCGCCATCGCCGGAGAGGTCGGTCAGCCTTTCGGGAAGTTCGCCCTGGAGCCGGCCCGGCAGCTCGGTTTCGCGATACCGGGAGCCGGAGGGGACGAGCAGCTGGACGCGCACGTCCCCGCCCGATCCGCCCGATCGATTCTCGATGACGACCCCCGGCCGCGGGTCTCCTGCCGCAAAGCGCACCACCGCCAGGCGATAGTCGGCCGACTGGCCGTCGGTCCGCACCGTCACCGGTGTGAGCCCTACCGGCGTCACCGTCACTTCACCCTGATTATTCTGGGGATCCCAACGGCAGCCTTCGGTCTGCGGCACCGCGTCGCACGGTACCGGGGCGATGGTGATGCGTACGCCGTCCGAGATCCAACTGACGCGTCCTTCTCGCGGACTCCACGACCGGAAGGTCGCAGGGGCAACTTCACCGGTTTCGGGGCGCGCGGGGGAGGACGTCGCCGCGACGAACAGCAACGGAAGGCAGGCGAGCAGCTTCATGGACCGACTCCGCGGACGAAGGGCTCCAGCCTATGTCGTCGCCATCTTTCCGTCCATCGCAGAAATGCAACGCTTCGTCGCGGCTATTCCGCAGCGACGTCCTCCCCGCCCTCGGCTTCGCGCTCCTGCGCCTGCCGCGCCCACATCTCGGCATAGAGCCCGCGCTTGCGCAAGAGCTGGGCATGCGTGCCCTGCTCGGCGACGCGGCCGCTCTCGAGCACGACGATCCGGTCGGCATGGACCACGGTCGAGAGCCGATGCGCGATCACGATCGTGGTGCGGCCATGCTCGATCGCCTCCAGGGTCGCCTGGATATCGGCCTCGGTGCGGCTGTCGAGCGCGCTGGTCGCTTCGTCGAGGATCAGGATCGGCGGATCCTTGACCAGGGTGCGCGCGATCGCGACGCGCTGCTTCTCGCCGCCCGAGAGCTTGAGGCCGCGCTCGCCGACCCGCGTCCCGAAGCCGTCGGGCAGTGCCTGGATGAAGCCGGCGATCGCGGCGCCCCGCGCGGCGGCGGCGATCTCGTCGGGCGTCGCGCCCTCGCGGCCATAGGCGATGTTGTAGCCGATCGTGTCGTTGAACAGCACCGTGTCCTGCGGGACGATGCCGATCGCGCCGCGCAGCGATGTCTGGGTGACGTCGCGTATGTCCTGCCCGTCGATCGTGATTCGTCCGCCGGTGACGTCGTAGAAGCGGTACATCAGCCGCGCGAGCGTCGATTTGCCCGCGCCGGAGGGGCCGACCACCGCGACGGTGCTGCCGGCGGGAATGTCGAGATCGATGCCCTTCAGGATCTCGCGGTCGGGGTCATAGCCGAAATGCACGCCTTCGAACCGGACATGGCCCGCCGCCACCGCCAGCGGCCGGGCACCGGACGCGTCCTTCACTTCGGCATGGGCGTCGAGCAGGTCGAACATCGCGCCCATGTCGATCACGCCCTGGCGGATCGTGCGATAGACCCAGCCGAGCATGTCGAGCGGGCGGAAGAGCTGGCTGAGCAAGGTCGAGACCAGCACGACGTCGCCCGGCGTGAACCGGCCCGACGACCAGCCGAACACGACCAGCGCCATGCCCGCGCCGAGCATCAGATTGGTGATCAGTGCCTGGCCGATATTGAGCCAGGCGAGCGAATTCTCGCTGGTGGTCGCCGCCTTGGCATAGGCAGTGACGGCATTCTCGTAGCGCCGCGCCTCGCGCTCCTCGGCGTTGAAATATTTGACCGTCTCGAAGTTGAGCAGCGAATCGACCGCGTGCGCGACGGCGCCGGTGTCGAGATCGTTCATCTGCTCCCGGAGCTTCGAGCGCCAGTCGGTCACCCAGCGCGTGAAGGTGATGTACGCCACCACCATCACCAGCGTGCCCGCGACCAGCCAGACGCCGAAGCGCGTCCAGAAGATGCCCACCACCAGCGCGAGCTCGAGGATCGTCGGCGCGATGTTGAAGAGCAGGAAATACAGCATCGTGTCGATGCTCTTGGTGCCGCGCTCGACCACCTTGGTGATCGCGCCGGTGCGGCGCTCGAGATGGAAGCGCAGCGAGAGCTGGTGGAGATGGCGGAACACGTCCGAGGCGAGGCGCCGCGTCGCGTCCTGGCCGACGCGCTCGAACACGGCGTTGCGCAGGTTGTCGAACAACACGGTGCCGAGCCGCGCGGCGGCATAGCCCGTCACCAGCGCCGCGACCAGCCACACCGCATCGCGTGAGCCCGCCGCCATCCGGTCGATCGCGCCCTGCAGGGCGAAGGGCGCGCCATAGACCTGGACCAGCTTCGAAACGACGACCAGGCCGAGCGCGATCACGATGCGCGCGCGCAGCCCGGGCGCGTGCCGGGGCCAGAGATAGGGGATGAAGCGCCGGAGCGTGCCGAGCAGAGGACGCTCGGCGGACAGCGCGGGGGGTTCGGAAGCCATTGGCGCAAATTTGGGCGCACGAGCGCCTCGATGCAACCGGCGGCGTTGCGGGGCTCCAGTCTGTTTCAGCGAGGCTGAAACAGGGGCGGCACCAGCCCGCTCCCCCACCCGGCCTCCCAACAGGCTATGTTATGGGAGGCCGGGGGGGGGAGCGGGCTGGTGCCGATTCAGCGACGCTGAAAACGACTCTAGGGCTGCTTGTGG
>CBIFVW010000193.1:0-7297 GCA_966186155.1 uncultured Sphingomonas sp. | reverse complement strand
GTCCCCGGCGAGCTGCTCACGGCGATCGAGGAGGACACCCGCCGGCTGATTCACATGGCGGAGGATCTCAACGCCGTCGCGCTCGCCGACCTCGGCCGCCTGCCGGTCAGCTTCGCGCAGGTCGATCCGCGGGCGCTGATCCACAACGCGATCTATGCCCACCGCAAGCGCGCCGAAGCGCAGGGCGTACGGCTCGATACCAGCACGCTTCCCGAATATACGATCCTGGTGAAGTGGGACGGCGATCGGATCGAGCAGCTGTTCGGCGCGCTGATCGACAATTCGCTCCGCTACACTCCCAAGAACGGCCGCATCGTGCTCGGTCTCGAAAGCTCGCGCGACGCATGGCGGCTGATCATCGACGACAGCGCCCCCGGGGTCGACGTGATGCTCGCCCAGCGGCTGTTCGAGCCCTTCTACCGGAGTTCGGACCGCGCCGACGAATCCGCCGCCTCGGGCCTCGGCCTCGCGACCGCGCGCGCGATCGTCGAGGCGCATCACGGCCGGATCGAGGCGAGCCGCTCGCCGATCGGCGGGTTGCGCGTCACCGTGATCCTGCCGGCGAACCCGCCGACCGCGTAACGCGGCGGAAACAACATTATGCTACCGGTGTCATGCTCGCTTTGGTAGGTCTTTCCCGATAACATTCCCCGGGGAGGATCGGATGCGGTCGGCATTGCGCACATGGCTCGGTTGGATCGCGGTGGCGCTGGCGATCGCCGCGCTTCCCGCAGCGGCACAGCCGGACAGGCAACGGATCGAGGACACGATGAAGCGCGCCACGCGCTTCATGGTGGAGAAGGTCTCGACCCGCGGCGGCTATGTCTGGTCCTATCTCCCCGACATGTCGCGCCGCTGGGGCGAGATGGAAGCCTATCCGAGCATGATCTGGGTGCAGCCGCCGGGCACGCCGACCATGGGGCATCTGTTCCTCGACGCCTATCATGCCACCGGGGACGCCTATTACTACCAGGCCGCCGAGAAGGCCGCGGACGCGCTGGTCGCGATCCAGCTCGACAGCGGCGGCTGGCATTATTTCGGCGATTTCGCCGGCGAGGCCTCGACCAGGCGCTGGTACGCGACGATCGGCAGGAACGCGTGGCGGCTCGAGGAATTCCAGCATTATTGGGGCAACGCGACCTTCGACGATGCCGGCACCTCGGACGCGATGCAGTTCCTGCTGCGCCTCTATGTCGAGAAGCGCGATCCGAAATATCTGCCGGCGCTGAAGAAGGCGCTCGGCTTCGTGCTCGAGAGCCAGTATCCGGTCGGCGGCTGGCCGCAGCGCTATCCGCTCAGGAACGAGTTCAGCCATCACGGCAAGCCCGATTACACGAGCTTCATCACCTTCAACGACGATGTCGCGGGCGAGAATATCCGCTTCCTGCTCATGTACCACCAGGCGCTGGGCGGCGACGCGCGCCTGCTCGACGCGATCCGCCGGGCGATGGACGTCTATCTGGTGACCCAGCAGCCGAAGCCCCAGGCGGGCTGGGGGCTGCAATACACGCTAGACCTGAATCCCATCGGCGCCCGCACCTATGAGCCGACCGCATTGGTGACGCACACCACCGCCGCCAATGTCCGGATGCTGCTCTGGTTCTACCGGCTGACCGGCGATCCCAAGTTCCTCGCCCGCGTGCCCGAGGCGCTGGATTGGCTGGACAGCGTGAAGCTGCCCGCCGACCGCGTGAAGGGCGGCAAGGCCTATCCCACCTTCATCGAGATCGGCACCAACAGGCCGCTCTACGTCCACCGGCGCGGCTCGAACGTCGTCAACGGCGAATATTATGTCGACTACGACCCGGCCAACACCATCACCCATTACAGCTCGACCCGCGCGATCGACGTGGCGGGATTGCGCAGGGAATATGCGAAGCTCGCAGCGACGGACCCGAAGCAGGTCGCCGAGGACTCGCCGCTGCGGCCTGACGCCGCCAAGCCGCTCGACCGCTATTTCCTCGTGGAGGAGATGAAGAGCTCCGACCTCAACACCGACCATGGCGCGCGCACCGTGGAGGGGCTCGTCCAGTCGCTCAATGCCCAGGGCTGGTGGCCGACCGCGCTCAAGGCGACGAGCAACCCCTATGCGGGCGACGGCTCCCCCACCCCGGCCCCCGGCGACTACAGCACGACCAAGGTCGGCGATTCGACCGACACCTCGCCCTATGAGACCGACAAGCCCGCGATCGGCATCTCGACCGGCACCTATATCGAGAACATGAAGCTGCTGATCGGGGCACTGGGGAGATAGGCTGCCCTCGCGCGGCGGACACGAAAAACCCCGCCCGGCACTGGCCCGGCGGGGTTTTTGGTAAATGGCGCGCCCGGAACGATTCGAACGTCCGACCCTCAGATTCGTAGTCTGATGCTCTATCCAGCTGAGCTACGGGCGCGCATTGGAGGGGGGCTCATAGAAGGCGAATCTCCATCGCGCAAGCCCGTTGCGCGCGCTTTTCCACAAGCATAGAGCACTCGCCATGCGGTTCCTTCTCCTGCTGAGCGTCGCGGCCCTGGCCGGCTGCACCCAGGCCCCCGGGCGATATCCTTCGCTGTTGCCCCGTCCGATCGAATCGCAGAGCCTCGCCGAGCCGGTGCGCCCGGTGCCCGAAGCGACGCCCGACGCGGCACTGGACAAGCAGATCGCCGACATCCGCGCCTCGCTCGATGCCGCGGCCAAGGCTTTCGCGGCCGGAGCGCAGGAGGCCGAGGCCAAGATCGCAGTGGCGCGCGGGCTGCCGGCGGGATCGGAGCCCTGGCTCGACGCGCAGGTGGCGCTGAGCGACCTGGCCTCGCTCCGCCGCCCGACCGTCACCGCCTTGTCCGATCTCGAGGAGCTCGCCCTCCAGCGCGGCACCGCCGGGCTGCCGCGCTATCCCGCGCTAGATGCGGCGGTCGACGAAGCGAGCAAGGCCTCGACCGCGCAACAGGCCCGGATCGACGCGCTCGACGCCGCGCTGGGCGGGACCTAGTCGTTCGCCAGTTCGGGGTGGAAGGCCCGCATCACGGGCACCACCGACGCATAATCGTCGGTCCAGGGGCGGAAGCCCGGATAGGGGTCGAGCGGCCGCCAGCCGCCGCCCCGCGCCACCAGCCGCGCTAATATCGCCGGATCGTGGCTGAGCGCGATCCATTCGGAAGCAGATTCGGCTTCCGGCTCGACCTGCTGCACCGCAGTGCCGCCTCCCGGGGCCGGGCGCGCCACGAACTCGGTCGGCGGCTCATAGGCCAGCCGCGCCGCCTTCCACCCGCCCGCTTCCGCCGCCGCAGCGACGATCGGGGCGAGCGCCATGAAGCGGTTCGAGACATGGACGAGCAGCAGGCCGTTGGGCGCGAGCACGCGGCCATAGGTGGCGAAGGCCTCGCGCGTCAGCAGGTGCATCGGCACCGAATCCGACGAGAAGGCGTCGAGCGCGAGCAGGTCGAGGCTGGCGCTCGGCGATTCGGTGAGCCGGATCCGCGCGTCGCCCAGCGAGATGCGGACGTCGGGCAGGCACTGGCGGAGGAACGTGAACTTGCCCGAATCGCGTGCCAGCCGGACCATCGCCGGGTCGATTTCGAAGAAGCGCCACGCCTGGCCCGGCCGGGCATAGCAGGCGAGCGTGCCCGTCCCGAGCCCGACCACGCCGATCCGCGCCGTCGGGCCGTAAAACTCGGGGACCGCCTGCATCGCCTGGCCGACCCCCGAGCCGGGGACGTAATAGGTGGTCGGCCTGGTAGAGAGTGCTCCCTTGAGCTGGACGCCGTGCAGCGTGGTGCCGTGCGCGAGCTGGCGCTCGTTGCGATAGTCGGTGACGGTGTAGACGCCGAAATAGCTGCGCGTCCGTGCGTCGCTGAGCGAGAGCTGCATCGCGCGATAGCCGCCGAACAGGAACAGCCCGCCCGCCAGCGCGACCAGATAGGCCGGGCGCCGCCCGATGGTGAGCAGGCCGAGCGTCGCGACCGCGAGGAAGGCGATCTGCTCGTGGAGCTCGCCCAGCATGCCGCCGGGATTGGCGATGCCGATCCACACGAGCAGGATCACCAGCGCCGCGGCGATCGTGGTGCGCAGCGGCCGGTTGCGCCGCCACAGCTTTCCGATCACCGGCAGCAGGAAGGTCTGCGGCGCGAGCGCGCCGGCGGCGAGCACGAGCAATGGATATTCATAGGTCCAGTCGAAGACGAGCGGCGCGATCAGGCCCGCGAATACGCCGCCGAGCGCGCCGCCCACCGACATTGCGAGATAGAAGCCGGTCAGCCGGT
Organism: uncultured Sphingomonas sp.; assembly: GCA_966186155.1. Taxonomy (GTDB): domain Bacteria; phylum Pseudomonadota; class Alphaproteobacteria; order Sphingomonadales; family Sphingomonadaceae; genus Sphingomonas. The sequence continues at coordinate 3,055 of CBIFVW010000193.1, read as the reverse complement.
CGGGCGCGGGGCGCAGCTGGTACATGCGCGAATGGAGCGTCACCGCGACGGTGAAGAGCAGCAGTAGCCCGATCAGCGCGTTGAGATAGGCGAGCTTCTGGTGCCCGGCGATCAGAGTCGCGCCGAACATCAGGATGACGACCGGCGCGAAGCGGGCGAGCAGGTCCGGCAGCATCGTGCCGTCGCGGAAGGCGACCGAGAAGCTCAGCAGATAGAGGCCGAGCGGAAGCACCCAGAGCATCGGCACCGCGACGATGTCGGTCGTCAGGAAGGTCGTGGTCGCGAGCATCAGCCCCGACGGCACCAGCGCCAGCGCGATCCAGTGGAGCACCCTGCCCCAGCCCGGCGCGGGGCTGTGATGCGCGACGTGCGGCTCGCCCTCGGCGCGGCGCGGGAGCGCCGTCGCGCAGCCGGCGACGAGCAGGAAGACGAGCGCATAGCCCGCGGTCCAGAGCCAGCTCTGCCCCTCGAGCGCCAGCGAAGGCTCCACGATCAGCGGATAGGCGATCAGCCCGCCGAAGCTGCCGACATTGGAGGCGGCGTAGAGCGCATAGGGATCGCGCCCGTGTGTCGCGACGCTGTACCAGCGCTGGAGCAGCGGCGCCTGGGCGGAGATGGCGAAGAAGAGCGGGCCGATCGAGGCGACGAGCAGCCAGGGGACCCAGAGCGCGGGCTGGACGGCGGCCGGCAGGTCCATCGCCACCAGCCCGATCGGCAGCCACAGGGCGGCAAAGGCGAGCACTGCGAGGTGGATCCCCGCCTGCAGCCGCGGCGGTACCCTCCCCAGCCAATGCGCATAGGCATAGCCGCCGAGCAGCAGCGCCTGATAGACCAGCATCGCGCTGTTCCACACCGCGGGCGCGCCGCCGAGCCGGGGCAGCGCCATGCGCGCGACCATCGGCTGGACGAGGAAGAGCAGGAAGGAGCCGCCGAGGATCGCGGCGACGAACGGCCAGCGCGCGGCATGGGGTGCGGCGTGGGGGCCGCCCTGGTCCTCCGCTTCCTCGTGCATCGCTTCCTCCCCCGGCCGGCTTAGCGCAGACCGCTTTCGGGCGGATGAACGAACGGCCGCGCGATCCGATAGGTGATGTGCGGCTTGAGCCGGTCGGGCGCCTTGGGATGATCGAAATCATCCTCCGGCGCGCGGATCATGCCCAGCCGCTCCATCAGCCCCCAGCTCCGCGTGTTGCCGAGCACGGTGATCGCCGCGATCGACGGCACCTCGAGGTTCGCCCAGCCCCAGTCGAGGCTCGCCTGGGCGGCCTCCCTCGCATAGCCCTTGCCCCAATGCGCGGGCCCGAACCGCCAGCCGATCTCGATCTCGCCTTCGATCGGCGTGCCCTCGGCGCCGGGCTTGAGGCCGCAAAAGCCGAGGAACGCGCCGTCCTCCCGCCGCTCGACCGCCCAGAAGCCATGGCCATGCGCGTCGAGGATCGCGTTCTGGCGCGCCATCGCCGCGTCGGCCTCTTCGGCCGACAGCGACGGGCCGAGGAATTCCATCACGGCGGGATCGCGGCCCATGGCGTGCCAAGGTTCGCGGTCGCCTTCCTCCCAGCGGCGCAGGATCAGGCGCTCGGTCTCGATCATGCCGGCCGCTCGATCGCATAGACGATCATCGCGCCGAAGGAGTCATCTTCGGCATAGTCGGGGTGCCGGAAGTCGAGATCGGCGCGCCGGGACATGCCGAGCCGCTCCATCAACCCCCAGCTGCGCCTGTTCGAGATCGTCGTCCAGGCGGAGATGCGCGCGCGGTCCGTGTTCGCCCAGCCCCAGGCGAGGCTCGCCTCGGCCGCCTCGCGCGCCACGCCCCGTCCCCACCAGGCCTCGCCGATGCGCCAGCCGATCTCGAGCTCCTCGGGCACCGGCGTGCCCGGATGCCCGCCGATGCGCAGGCCGCAGACCCCGGCGAGCTCTCCAGTCACGCGAACCTCGACCGCCCACATGCAATGGCCGTGGCGCGCCTGCTGCTCGATCTGCCGGTCGATGATCGCGTCGTGCTTCGCCTGGCTCACCGGGCCGCCGAAATGCTCCATCATTCGCGGCGTGTTCGCGAGCGCGTGGAAGACGGGCTTGTCCTCCTCGCGCCACGAGCGGAGGAGGAGGCGCTCGGTCTCGATCATGCGCCCATCAGCCGCGCGGCGAGCGGCGCGTGATAGCTGAGCACCCCCGAGCAGCCGGCGCGCTTGAACGCCATCAGCGTCTCCATCACCAGCGCATCGCGCTCCCCCGCCCCGGCGGCGGCCGAAGCCTCGATCATCGCATATTCGCCCGAGACCTGATAGGCGAACACAGGTGCCTGGAACTCGCTCTTCACACGCAATATGATGTCGAGATAGGGCAGGCCCGGCTTCACCATCACGCTGTCCGCGCCCTCGGCCAGGTCGAGCGCGACTTCGCGCAGCGCCTCTTCGGCATTGGCCGGGTCCATCTGGTAGGTCTTCTTGTCGCCCTTGAGCAGCCCGCGCGAGCCTACCGCGTCGCGGAACGGGCCGTAGAAGCCCGAGGCATATTTGGCGGCATAGGCCATGATCTGGACGTTGACGCGTCCATTAGCCTCGAGCGCGGCGCGGATCAGCCCGACGCGGCCGTCCATCATGTCCGAGGGCGCGACGATGTCGGCGCCCGCCTCGGCCTGGACCAGCGCCTGGTCGACGAGCATCGCGGCGGTCTCGTCGTTCAGCACATAGCCGTCGGCATCGACGATGCCGTCATGGCCGTGGCTCGTATACGGATCCAGCGCGACGTCGGTGAGCACCCCGATATCGGGCACTGCGTCCTTGATCGCACGGATCGCGCGGCACATCAGATTGTCGGGATTGAGCGCCTCGCGCCCGTCGTCGGTCCTGAGCTCGCGCGGCGTGTTGGGGAAGAGCGCGAGGCACGGGATGCCGAGCGCCGCGGCCTCCCTCGCCCGCTCGGCCATCGCCTTCACCGACCAGCGCGAGACGCCGGGGAGCGAGGCGATCGGCTCCTCGGCATCGCCCGCGGTCACGAACAGCGGCCAGATCAGGTCCGCCGGCGTGAGGACGGTCTCGGCGTACATGCGCCGGCTCCA
>CBIFVW010000192.1:0-7313 GCA_966186155.1 uncultured Sphingomonas sp. | reverse complement strand
GCGGCGGCGATCGAGAGCATCAGCGAAGGGAGCTGCGCGACCAGCGCGTCGCCGTCCGCGAGCAGCACATAGGTGTGCGCGGCCTGGCCCACCGCCATCTGGTGGCTCGCGACGCCGAGGATCAGTCCCCCGACGATGTTGATGCCGAGGATCAGGAGGCCGGCGATCGCGTCGCCCTTCACGAACTTGGACGAGCCGTCCATCGCGCCGTAGAAATCGGCCTCGGTGGCGACTTCGGCGCGGCGGGCGCGGGCCTCGTCGGGGGTGATCAGCCCGGCGTTCAAGTCGGCGTCAATCGCCATCTGCTTGCCGGGCAAGGCATCGAGGGTGAAGCGCGCCGAGACTTCGGAGACGCGGCCCGCGCCCTTGGTGACGACGATCATGTTGATGATGATCAGCACGGCGAACACGACCAGCCCGACGACATAGTCGCCGCCGATCAGGAAGGTGCCGAACGCCTCGATGACATGGCCGGCCGCCGCCTCGCCCTCATGGCCGTGGACGAGCACGACCCGGGTGGAGGCGACGTTGAGGCCGAGGCGGAACAGAGTCGCGAAGAGCAGCACGGTGGGGAAGGCGGAGAAGTCGAGCGGCTTCTGCGCGTTCAAGGCCACCATCAGCACTGCGAGGCTGATCATGATGTTGAGGACGAAGAAGGCGTCGAGCAGGAAGGCCGGGATCGGCACGACCATCACGGCGACCAGCAGCAGGATCGCGGCGGGCAGCGCGAGGCTCTTCATGGCGGGCGCGGCGCCCTGCGGTAACGCGAGACCGTTCACTTGGAATTACGCTCCCAGGTTCGCGAGCATCAGATAGGCGAGCTTGGCCGTCTCGGGCGTCGGCCGCAGCGGATCGATCCGGGCGCGCGGCAGCGGATCGGCGGCGCCGGGGGCGCGCGCATTGAGCTGGGCGAGCGTGGTCTCGACCCAGTGGCGGTCCCTGTCTACCGCGCCATTGCCGAGGATCACTTCATTGTCGCCGTCGTTCCAGGCGCCGCCGAGCGAATCGAGCGCGTCGGAGGCGAGGCCGGTGGCACCGACCGCGGCGGCGCCGCGGTCGAGCTTGCCGGCGAAGCGGCTGTAGATGTCGGCGAGCGAGCGCGGGCTGCCGTCGGCGGCGTAGAAGACGCTGCGATTGGCGCGCGCGGCGGCGGGGAACATGCTCGCGCCGCTCCGGCCCGGATTTTCCTGCATCGCGCCGAGGAAGCGGTTGGCGCCGCCCAGCCCCAGGAAATGCGCCATGTAGAGATCGGTGCCCGTGGCCGGGCGGCCGAGCCGGTCCTCGAGCGCGGCCTTGTTGTCGGCGGCGTGCTCGGCGGCCATGATCGCGGCGGTGCCGGGGTCGCCGCGCAGGTCGAGGATCGCCCGGCGCATGGCGGGATCGCTCACGACATAGCGGCCCGAGCTCGTCTGGCGGATGCCGTCGGCGGCCCAGCCGAGGCCGTGCTCGGCGCCGTGCTGCTTGATCACGCCGAGCCAGCTCTGCTCGATGAATTGGTATAGCCCGGTGGCGGACGAGGTCCCGGCGCGCGCATCGGCGCGCATGCCGCTCTCGACCTGCGCCTGGCCCAGCAGATAGTTGAAGTCGATGCCGGTCTTGCGGCTCGCCGCGGCGATCGCGGTCTGGATGCCTGCCCTGTTTTCGACCGAGGTGACGCTCATCGATCCCTAGTCCGATTGCCCATGGTACGGGCATACGGAGCAAGGAGCGTGCCAGATGCTTCTGAAGGCGGGCGGCCGGCGCCGTGACCCAAGGCTTCAGGCCAGCGCGTATCCCATCGGCTTGTAGGCCGGCGCCGCCTGGCCGGAAAGAAGTTGCAGGCGGCGGCGGACATTTGCCGCCATCAGGTTGACATAGATGCGGCAGGTCTCGTTGAGGCGATGCGCCTCGGCGGCGAGCTCGCGGACCTCGGGTCCCGGCGCCTCGCCGTCATGGAGCGCGACCGTGTCGATCGCGGCCAGCTTGGCCCGGGTCGCCCGCTCGAGCGCGGCGACGTCGTTCGCCTTCAGCGCCGCGATCTCGGCATGGAGCGCCTCGATAACCTGGATCAGGGCGTCACGCCGGTCCATCGGGATTCCACTCCTTGCCGAGCGCGAGCATGCGATCGGCGACGTCCGCGGGGGCGAGCTGGAAGCGTCCCTCCGCGATCGCCTGGCGGATGCGCGCGACGCGCTCGCTGTCGACGGGCGGGGCGGCGGCCATCGTGCCCGACAGCGCGACGGCGGCGCTGCGCAGCTCGGGCAGATGGTTTGCGACCCGAGAGGCCGCCGCGACCGGGCCGGCGGACGCCACGGGCACGACGCGGCGGTCTGCGACCGCGCCTGCCTTCGTGCCGATGGGATCCACCATTGCCTGCAATCCTTGTTATGCGTGCAGCCCTTCGAACGACCGGCTGCGACAGAGGTTTAGGAGAATTTTCATTCGCTCCATCCGGGCAGCCTGGCGCGGCCCGGTTCGAGCGCGATCGCCTGGATCGGCGGCTTCCTGTCGTCGATCCTGACGGTGAGGCGGCCGCCCGCGGGCGCGTCGCCCATCGCCACGCCCTCGCGCGTGATCGCGAAGCCGGCGCCGCCGGCCTCGATCGTCACTGCGTCGCCGCGACGGATCACCGGCTCGGGCCTGGCCGCGGGAGCCGGCCGGAGCGCGGTCGCCGCCGTTGGCGCGGCGGGCGCGGCGGGCGCGGCCTTGGGCTGCGGCACGGCGTCCACGGCCACGAAGATCCGCCATTGCGGCGCCATGCAGCGCACCACCACCGCGTCGCGCGCGCTCGTGCGCCATTCGAGCTGGGGCGCGGCGCAGGGGGCGAGCTTGAGGCGCTTGTCGACCGCCGCGGTGGCACCGCCCTCGGCGCCGATCGGCTTGCCGGTGAACTGCGCGACGATGGCGTCGAGCGCTTCGATCGACTGGAAATCCTGCGCGGGCGCGAGCGCGAGGAGGATCAGGATGGGTAAGGTCATTGCCGGTCTCCTTCGAAGCCGAGCGTGAGGACGGCGCGGCGCTGGCCGCGGCCGGTGGAAAGCAGGATGCGCCCGGGCGCGACGGCGCCGGCGCGGACGAGCAGGGCGGCGACGGCGCGCGCCCGGTCGGCGGCGAGGATCGGGCCGCTGCCGGTCGCCGGATCGACGTCCGCGGCGGTGCCGTCGACCTCGCCGGTGACGCGGAGGCGCGTGCGCGGGTCGCGGGTCGCCATGCGCGCCCATTCGATCGCCGCTGCGCTGTCGAGGACGACCGCCGATCCGGGCGCGAAGCCGGTGACGGTGGCGACGTCGACCGGCATAGCCGGCGCGGCCGAATCGGCGCCGAAGCCCGAGCGGATGCCCGTCGCGAGCTTCGCCGGGTCGATTCGGCTGGCCTGGAGGAAGACGAAGAAGCCGACGAGCAGCAGCGACAGATCGGCCAGCGTCACCAGCCACACCGCGCGCCCGGGCTCGTCCTCGTCGAAGCCGGTCACGCCGCGATCTCCCGGATCCGGCCCGAATTCGGCTCGATCGCGGCGATCGCGGCGAGCGGCGGCTGGAGGCGGAGGCGCTCCTGCGCCTCGTGCCGCGCCCGGCGCTTGAGCCGCGCGGCGACGGGCAGTGCGACCAGGCTGGCGACGAGCGCGCCGTAGAGCGTCGCGAGCAGCGCCACTGCCATCGCCCCGCCGATCGCCTGGGGATCGCGCATCGAGGCGAACATCTGGACGAGCCCGACCAGCGTGCCGACCATGCCCATGGCGGGCGCCACCTCGGCCGCGCCCGACCAGAGCTCCCATGCCGCCCGATGCCGCTCGAAGCGCGCGCAGCGGCGCTGCTCGAGCAATGTCGTCACCTGTTCGGGCGCGGCGCCGTCGACGATCGCCTCGACCGCGGCGGCGACGTCGGCGTCGGCGATCACCGAGCGATCGAGCGCGATCACGCCGTGGCGCCGCGCGATCCGCGTGAGCGCGGCGACCTGCGCGAGCAGCGGCTCGGCGTCGAAGCGGCGGCGCGGCAGCACGCGGAGCGCGCCGACGCCGCGGGCGAGGTCACCCGACGCGGTGCGCAGCACGGTCGCGAGCAGCGTGCCCCCGCCGACGATGGCGAGTGCGACCGGATCGAGGAAGGTCCCGAGGGCGGGAAGGGCGGTCATGTCCATGCGCTCGCGGGTGCAAGAGGTGGGCCAAGTCCGCGCCGTGTGGAGCGCGGCAAGGCGGTGGCGGCACGGCGGCAGCCGATTGCCGCCCGACCGGCAAAAGCTTGCCGCCTTCCCCGGCAAACCACGCCTCTCCACCCTGCCGGCGCGAATTGGCACGGCCTTTGCGACATCACCCGCGAACTTTTGTGCGGGAGACGTGCAATGCCCAACGACAGCCTTTTCGGCGTTCATGGCGCAGCGCTCGCCGTGCGCTCGCAGCGCATGGGGCTGCTCGCGTCGAACATCGCGAACGCCTCGACCCCGGGCTACAAGGCGAAGGACGTGGACTTCCGCGCCGCGCTCGCCTCGGCCGCGGCGCCGGGCGGCTCGATCGACGCGGCGGTCGAGGACGCGACGCTCTACCGCGTGCCGCTCCAGCCCTCGGCCGACGGCAACACCGTCGAGCTCGCCACCGAGCAGACCGCCTTCGCCGAGAACGCCGTCGCCTATCAGACGACCTTGTCGTTCCTCAACGGCCGCATCGGCCAGATCACCCGCGCGCTGAAGGGAGAATGAGCATGGGCGACCAGCCGCTTTCGATCTTCCAGGTCTCCGGCCGCGCGATGAGCGCGCAGCTGGTGCGGATGAACACCACCGCGTCGAACCTCGCCAATGTCGGCACCGTCGCCTCGAGCGCCGACGCCGCCTATCGCACGATCAAGCCGGTGTTCCGCACCGCCTTCGACCAGGCGAGCGGCATGGCGACGGTCGATGTCGAGCAGGTCGTGACCGCCGGCAGCGAGCCGACCAAGCGCTACGACCCGGGCAACCCGATGGCCGACAAGGACGGAAACGTCTGGGAAGCCGCGGTGGACGAGACGCGCGAGCTCGTCGACATGCTCGAGAGCGCGCGCACCTATCAGAACAATGTCGAAGTGATGCAGACCGCCAAGTCGCTGATCGTCGACACCCTCAAGCTGGGCCGCTGATCATGAGCAGTTTCGACGATACCCTCGCAGGCCTCGGCATCTCGCGCTACGGCGCGGGCCAGACCGCCAGCGGCGGCGTGCTCGGCAACACCGACACGTCGCGCCTCGGCAAGACCGAGATGGACCAGTCCGACTTCCTCGCGCTGATGACGGCGCAGCTCAAGAACCAGGACCCGTTCGCGCCGGTCGACAACACCCAGATGGTCGCCCAGATGGCGCAGTTCTCGAGCCTGGCCGGCATCAGCGAGATGAACACCACGCTGAAGGCGATCGCCGACAAGCTCAATGGCACCAGCCTCAACGATGCGCTGGGCTATGTCGGCAAGACCGTGCTGGTCGAAGGCTCGACCGCCTATCCGCGGACCGCGGGCGGCCTGGCCGGCGCGGTGAGCCTCGAGGACGACGCGACCAACGTCACCGTCACCATCACCGACGCCGCGGGCAAGACGCTCCACACGATCGAGATGGGCGCTGAGGACAAGGGCGCGGTCGCCTGGGACTGGGACGGCACGACCGACAGCGGCGATCCCGCCGGCGACGGGCCGTTCACCGTCAAGGTCACCGCGAGCAACGGCGAAGGCATGGTCAAGTCCGCGCCGCTCGTCTGGGCCCCGGTCTCCACCGTCTCGATGGGTTCGGACGGCAAGCCCGTCCTCACGCTTCCGGGCATCGGCAACGTGCCCGTCTCCGCCGTCTGGCAAGTCGGCTGACCCGCTTTTCCAAGGAGTAACGGAAAATGTCCTTCTTCACTTCGCTCTCGGGGCTGCAGGCGGCCCAGACCGACATGTCGACGATCTCGCACAATCTCGCGAACGTGCAGACCAACGGCTTCAAGAAAAGCGCGACGCAGTTCGCCGACGTCATCGCGTCGACCGCCAATTCGAACCCGACCCAGATGGTCGGCTCGGGCGTGGTCGTGAAGGCGGTGCGCCAGCAGTTCGGCCAGGGCGGCTTCACGCAGAGCTCGTCGGCGCTCGACGTCGCGATCTCGGGCGACGGCTTCTTCATCGTCAAGGGCGACGAGAAGAGCGGCAACGGCGTCGCCTTCACGCGCAACGGCAGCTTCCAGGTCACCGCCGACCGCTATGTGGTCGACGCGCAGGGCAACAAGCTGCAGGTCTACCCGGTCGACGGCTCGGGCGCGGTGGTCGCCACCGGCCTTTCCTCGACGGTGAGCCTGCGCCTGCCCCAGACCAGCGGCACGCCCCAGGCGACCGAGAACGTCAAGCTCGGCCTCAACTTGAACGCCGGCTCGCCGATCCCGTCCGAGGCGCAGCGCTTCGAGGACGAGGAATATCATTTCGACCGCTTCGATCCCGACACCTACAACCAGTCGGTCCAGACGACGATCTACGACGCGAACGGCAACGCGCTGACGCTGACCAACTATTTCGTCCGCGAGACCAAGCCGACCGAGAGCGATGCGACCAGCAAGTGGAAGGTCTATTCGTTCGTCGGCGACCAGCAGCTCAACGCTGGCGAGGATCCCGACACGATCCAGCAGATCGAGCTGACCTTCGACAGCACCGGCAAGCTCTCCGCCCCTGCGACGCCGATCACCTTCATGGGCTTCCTCGCCCCGGGCGCGACGTCGGAGCAGGTGGTCAAGCTCGACCTCACCACCGGCACCACCCAGGTGAGCTCGCCCTTCAGCCTCAACACCACCAAGCAGGACGGATCGCCGGTGGGCCAGATCGAGGGCGTGACGATCGCCGACGACGGCACCGTCAACGCCAGCTTCTCGAACGGCGACACCCAGGCGCTGGGCAAGGTCGTGCTGGCGAGCTTCGCCAACACGGCGGGCCTCCGCCAGCTCGGCAGCTCGACCTGGGCGGCGACCGGCTTCTCGGGCGACGCGCGCCTCGGCGAGCCGGGCACCAACGGCTTCGGCGGGCTGATGTCGGGCGCGATCGAGCGCTCGAACGTCGACATCACCGAGGAGCTCGTCTCGCTGATCGCGGCGCAGCGCAACTTCCAGGCGAATGCCAAGGCGCTCGATACCGCCAGCCAGATGTCCCAGACCATCTTCAACATCCGCAGCTGAGCTGATCGGCTGAGGAGGATCAGGGCATGGACCGTCTTGTCTACACTGCGATGTCGGGGCTCCGCAGCCAGATGTCGGCGCAGGCGACGATCGCGAACAACATCGCGAACGCCTCGACCATCGGCTATCGCGCCGATCGCGTGACGTTCGACCGGATGCTGCTCGACGGCTCGCCGCTCGACAGC
>CBIFVW010000191.1:0-7318 GCA_966186155.1 uncultured Sphingomonas sp. | reverse complement strand
TCCCGATGCTCGCCGTTGCCGCCTGCGCATCAGTTCCCATCAAGCGGGGCGGCGCGCTGACCTCCTATGAGGAGCTCAGCGCGCACAAGGGCCGGCAATCGCGGGCTGAATTTCGCGTCGATCAAGAGCAGGTCATGGCCGCCAAGTCGGTACGTATCGTGCCGGCTCGATTTGCCGATGGCGTCGGTTCGGATCTTTCCGCCAGGGAGCGCATGCTCGTCGCCAACCGCGTCGACCGGGCGCTGTGCCGCGGTCTTGCCAAGCGTCTCGACATCGTCGGCCCGGACGAGGCAGCCGATCTCAGTATCCAGACCACCATCACCCACATCGGCAAGACCAGCAAGGTTGCCGCCGGCGCGTCGGTTGTCACGAGCTTCGTGAGTATCATCCCGGTAATCAGCCCCCGCGTGCCCTTTGGGCTGGGCAGTCTCGGCGTGGAAGCCGAGGCGCTCGACGCATCGGGCGAGCAGAGGGCAGCGATGCTCTGGACGAGCAAGGCGCAGACCATCGGGCTCATGTCGAACCCATCGGTCTCCCGCGTCGGTGACGCCTACCAGCTCTCGAACGAGTTCGGGGGGAAATTCAGCCAGCTCGTCGCGACCGGCAAGTCCCCTTACAAGGGCAGCGGTATCAAACTGCCCAAGCTCAAGGGGAAGAAGGACGAGCAGTGCAAGCCGTTCGGCAAGGACGCGGGCGTCCTCGGGATGGTCGCCGATAATTTCGGCGCCCCGCCTGGCTGGACCGACAAGGGATCGCGTAAGCCGAGCGTCGCTGCAGACGGGAAGCCGGCCAAGGCCGACCGGTAAATGAGGCTATCTGTTTCGCGGCATGCGACTGGACCAGTCCTCGCCCTTCTTCTGCTCGGTGCCTGCGCCACACAGCCGGCCTACCAACGCCCACCGATCGCGGCGCCGTCCGCCTGGACTAACGCACCCGGCCCCGCGTCTGACGGCGCGAGCGCCACGATGGTCGACCGCGACGGGTGGTGGAAGGCCTTGCGCGATCCCGTGGTCGATAGGCTGGTCGAAGCGGCACTGCGCGACAATCCGACGCTTGAAGAAGCGGCCGCACGGGTCGATCAGGCGCGGGCGGTTCTGGCCGCGCGGGGTGCGCAGCGGCTCCCGAACGTCGGGGTGGTCGCAAACGCCGGTACCTCCCGGGACAGCATGGGAGCGGGGGCCGCCGCGGTCCGCCAGACCTCCGCGAGCCTGGGCGCGAGCCTTTCCTGGGAGATCGATCTCTGGGGGCGCGTGCGCGAAAGCAGATTGGCGGCCCGCGGCCGTCTCGCCGCGCGCACCGCCGATGCGGAGGGCGCGCGGCTTTCGGTCGTCGGCGACATTGCGGACACGGTGCTCGCGCTGCGCGCCTGCGACATGACGCTCGCGATCCGCGATCATGACATCGCGTCGCGCGAGACCGAGCTTCGCATCAGTCGCGCGCGCCTGTCGTTCGGCAACATCGCTCCGGTGACGGTGGCTGCGTCCGAAAGCAATCTCGCCGCGACCCGCACCGATCGCATTCTCCAGGCGGAGGCCTGCCAGCGCCTGCTGGACTCGCTGGTCGCGCTCAGCGGGCTCGGCGCCGATGCGATCCGACAGCTGATGCCGCAAAATGCGGGAGCCAGGGGCGATGATTTCGCCTTGGACCCGCCACTGCCCGCGCCGCCGCCGTTCATGCCCGCGCTGCCTGCGACGATCCTGCTCGCCAACCCCGATGTGGTCGCGGCGGAGCGGGAGGTCGCGGCTCGGTGGTCGGAGATCGCCGTCGCGCGCGCCGAGCGCCTGCCGCGGCTCGACCTCGCCGCAGCCCTGACGGGACAGTGGATCCGGGCCCTGGATTCAAGCAGCACCTATAGCAGCAACTCGGCCGGGCTGGGGCTGACCGGGCCGTTGTTCGACGGAGGGGCTGGTGCCGCGAACGTCAGCGGGGCGGAGGCGGCATATCGCGAGGCCGCGGCACAGCTCAGAGTAGCTGTCCGGACGGCAGTGCGGGATATCGAGGACGGCCTCGCCGGCCAGCAATCAGCCCTGGCGCGCATCGAAACGGTACGCGTGGCGCTCACCGCGGCGCGCTTCACGCTCCGCGCGAACGAGGCGCGCTGGCACGCGGGATCGATCGCCCAGTACGAGCTCGAGGAAACGCGGCGCCAGTATCGCGGTGCGCAGGAAAGCGCCGTCAACGTAGCCGCGGATCGCGCCCGGGCCTGGGTGGCACTCGTCCGCCGGACGGGGACGGCGAAGGAGGTGTCAGCTGCCGGACGAGATATCTCTGGGGCAATTTCGGGTGAATAATCAAATGAGGATCAGTGAGGCCGGTACGCGTGAGCCGGCGGCGGTTGGGGGGCGTCGCCTGCGATGGGCGATCGCCGTCGGGGTGGCCATCCTCCTTGCGGTTGCTGCCTATATGTTCTGGCCGCGAGGCACAGGCGGAAAGTCGGCGAAGCAGCCGCGGCCCGCCCTGAATGTCACCGTGGCAAAGCCCGAACGCGTGACCTGGCCGGTTACCATCGAGGCGTCCGGAGCCGTGGCTCCCTGGGAAGAGGCGAGCGTCGGCACGCAAATCGGCAGCTACCAGCTGATCGACGTGCGCGTGAACGTGGGCGACCAGGTCCGTCGCGGCCAGGTCCTGGCGCGGCTCAATCCGGCCCTGCTTCGCGCCGAGGAAGCGCAACTGGCCGCGCGCGATGCGCAAGCTCGCGCAAACGACGCGCGGGCCCGGGGACTGCAATCGGTCGGCGGCATCAGCGAACAGGAGGCACTACAGTTCGCGACCGAGGCGAAGACGGCCGCCGCCCTGCTCGCCGCGAAGCGTCTCGAGCTCGAATATACCGCGATCCGTGCGCCCGACGACGGCGTGATCACCGCGCGAACCGCGACCGTTGGAGCGGTCGTACCGGCCGGTCAGGAACTGTTCCGCCTTATCCGGAAGAATCGGCTCGAGTGGCGCGGGGAACTGACTGCTACGCAGCTCGCCTCGATCGCCAAGGGGCAGCAGGTCGCATTGCGGTTGGCCGATGGTACCGGGGCGAGCGGCGTCGTACGGGAGACCGCGCCGTCGTTCGATGCCCAGTCGCGCGTCGCCATCGTCTATGCGGACCTGACGCCCGGGAGCCGCGCCCGTGCGGGCATGTACGTCGCCGGCAGGATTGCGGTCGGCGAGCGGCCGGCGGTCGTCGTCCCCGCCGAGTGCGTGATCGTGCGGGACGGCCGCAATTATGTGGCCGAGGTGGTTGCCGCTGGCGCGACGCCTCGGGCCACGTTCCGCGTCGTCGAGCCCGGCCGGCGGGACGGCGGCTTAATCGAGATCCTGCGCGGGCTCGACGGCGGCGAGCGCCTCGTCCGTCGGGGCGGCGCATTCCTCAACGATGGCGATGTCGTCCGGATCGTTGCGCCTGAAGGAGCGAAACGATGAACTTCGCCATCTGGTCGATCCGCAATCCGATCCCTTCGATCCTCCTGTTCCTCCTGCTGACCGTTGCCGGCATTCGCGGGTTCATGCTGCTGGACGTCCAGGACCTGCCCGACATGACCTTCCCGTCGGTGTCGATCGTCGCCGCGCTCCCGGGCGCGACGCCCTCGCAACTCGAGACCGAGATCGCACGCCCGGTCGAGGACGTACTCGCCGCACTCGATGGGGTTCGTCACCTCAACACCTCGATCACCGACGGCACGGTCCAGATCGAGGTGGCCTTCAACCTCGAGAAGCCGCTTTCCGACGCCCTCATCCAGAGCAAGGACGCGGTCGACGGCATTCGCTCGAACCTGCCCGCCGACATGCTCCAGCCCACGATCAGCGCCGCCACATTCGCGAATGCGCCGGTGCTGGATTACGCCGTCACCTCCGGCCGGAGGAATGAATCCGAGCTGTCCTGGTTCATCGACGACACGCTGACGAAGGCAATTCGCGCGGTGCCCGGAGTGGGCAAAGTCGAGCGGCTGGGCGGCGTCGAGCGCGAAGTCCGCGTGACGGTCGACCCGGTTCGTCTCGCCGGCTTGGGCGTCACCGTGGCAGATATCTCCCGCGCCCTGCGCGAGGTGCAGCAGCAATCGTCGGGCGGCCGAGGCCAGCTCGGCGGCGAGGAGCAGTCGATCCGGACGATCGCGATCGCCGGTCAGGCCGCCGAGCTTGCCGCTTTCCCCGTCGTCGTTGCCGGTGGCCGGCAGGTGCGCCTCGACCAGGTCGCCACGGTCGAAGACACCGCCGCCGACCGGACGCAATTGGCGCTGCTCGACGGCGAGCCCGTCATTGGGTTCAGAGTGTCTCGCGCCCGTGGATCGGGTGAGACGGAAGTCGCAGACGGTGTCCGCGCAGCGCTCGAAAAGCTGAAGCGTGAACATCCGGGACTCGCGCTCACGCCTGTCGGCGGGTCGGTCGACTACACTGTCGAGCAATATGAAGGCTCAATGGCGATGCTCTACGAGGGAGCGATCCTTGCGATCATCGTCGTGTGGCTGTTCCTGCGCGACTGGCGTGCGACGCTGATTGCCGCGACGGCGCTGCCGCTCTCGATCCTGCCGACCTTCGCGGTGATGGCGTGGCTCGGCTACACGCTCAACACGCTGACCTTGCTCGCACTGGCGGCCGTCGTCGGCATTCTCGTCGACGACGCGATCGTCGAGGTCGAAAATATCGAGCGCCACCGCCGGATGGGCAAGTCGATCCGGAAGGCGACCGAGGAGGCGGTCACCGAGATCGCCAAGCCGGTGATCGCGACCACGATGAGCCTGGTCGTCGTGTTCCTGCCGACGGCGATGATGTCCGGGTTCGCAGGTCTCATCTTCAAGCCGTTCGGCTGGACCGCGGTGATCGCGGTGCTCGCTTCGCTGCTCGTCGCGCGGCTGCTGACGCCGATGCTCGCGTCTTATTTCCTGAGGGACGACGTCCAGCCCGAAAGCGAGGACGGGCCCGTCATGAAGCATTATCTCCGCGCCGTGCGATGGTGTCTGTCGCACCGCCGGAGCACTGTGGCAGCGACCGTCATTTTCCTTGCTGCCTCCCTCGCGCTGGTGCCGCTGATACCCGTCGGCTTCCTTCCGCCCGACAACCGGAGCCTGACTACCCTCTCGATCGAGCTCCCACCAGGGACGGCGATCGGCACCACCGCGCAGGTCGCGGAGGAAGCTCGCGCGGCTGTTTCGGGCATCGCGGGTATCGAGCACACCTTCACCGAGGTTGGCGGCAGTGGGGACGGGGGCGATCCGGGCGAGCTCACCACCGGCGAGGTGCGGCGTGCAACGCTCACCCTGATTCTGGCGGATCGCGGATCGCGGCCGCTCAAAACCGAGATCGAGGCTGCGGTACATTCCAGGCTTGCCGCCGTGCCTGGTGCCAGGTTCACCATCGGCGACGGTGGAACCAGCCAACTCCAGCTTGTGCTGGCGGGGAGCGATCCGCGCGCGCTGGCCGAGTCGGCGCAACGCCTAGTGCACGAGCTGCGCGGGATCGGGCAATTGTCGAATATCAGCTCGACAGCGAGCCTCGAGCGCGCGGAAATTGCGATACGGCCCGATCTGCCGCGGGCGGCGGAGCGCGGCGTGACGGCCGAAGCGATCGGCGAAGTCGCGCATGTCGCGACCAGCGGCGATTTCGACGCGCAACTGCCGCGCCTGAACCTCGACAATCGCCAGGTCTTCATCCGCACCCGGGTTTCGGATGAAGCGCGACGCGACATCGATACGCTGGCCAATATGCGGGTAGCTGGGCGCGACGGCCCGGTGCCGCTGGCCAGCGTCGCCGAGATCGGCATCGGCAGCGGCCCCGCCCAGATCAATCGCTACGACCGCGACCGCAACATCATGATTACGGCCGACCTCAACGGCATGGCCCAGGGCGAGGCTATGTCGCGCGTCGAGGCGCTGCCCGCGATCCGTGACCTGCCGTCGAGCGTGCGGTTGACCACCGCGGGCGGCGCCGAGATCGGCGACGAGCTTGCGAGCGGCTTCGTCACGGCGCTCGTCGCGGGCCTGATCTGCATCTACTGCGTGCTGGTGCTGCTGTTCAGGGACTTCCTGCAGCCGGTCACGATCCTGTCGGCGGTCCCGCTCTCGGTCGGCGGTGCCTTCGTGGCGTTGCTGCTGGCGGGAAGCTCGCTCAGCATGCCTGCCATGATCGGCCTGGTCATGCTCATGGGCGGGGTGACCAAGAACTCCATCCTGCTCGTCGAATATGCGATCCTCGGCATGCGCGAGCGGGGATTGTGCCGACGGGATGCATTGCTCGATGCGTGTCACAAGCGCGCGCGACCGATCGTCATGACGACGGTCGCGATGATCGCGGGCATGACCCCGATCGCGCTCGGTTTCGGCGCCGACGCCAGCTTCCGGCAACCGATGGCGACGGCGGTGATCGGCGGGCTGCTGACTTCTACCTTTCTGAGCCTGCTCGTGGTGCCGGTGACGTTCACGTTCGTCGACGATTTCGAGCGCTGGGCGAGGCAATTACGGCCTAGTCCGAAAGCAGGACAACAAGGGGTGACACGCTCGCCGTGACCCCGGAGCCGATGCTGCGGTTGGAGCGGATTGTCCTCGACTGTCGGGATGGTCACTGCGCGGACCAAGGTCCGCTTCTCACGGCTGGTCGGCCGAAACCGGTCTATCCGCAATCGGCCCGATCCGGCCGTAGTCGCTGCATCATCGGAAATGGCTCAATGTGGCTGTCTATTGCCTGTCGCTGTCGGAGCGAGCGGTGGTAGCGGTTGTTCGAGAAGATTCTGACCCGTGGCAGCTAAGGCCCTGTGCCGCTCCAGCGGCCTAGCCGCGGACCAGCTTCTTGAGACAGCGATACGGTATCAGCGTCGACCGGCCGATCTTCACCGTCTCGATCTCGCCCGACTTGATCAACTCGTAGAGCGTCGATCGACCGATGCCGGTGAGCCTGACCGCCATGCTCACGCGCACGCTGATCGGGTCGGCCGGCAGCGCGTCGAGTTCGGTTAGAGCGGCGGCGGCTTCCGCACGTCGCTCCTCGGGGGACGGGCCGCGGGTCATGACTTCACCCGTGCGCGCGCGAAGGCGCGGTCGCTCTCGAGGAAGGCGGCCAGCATTGCTGGCACGAGCTCGGCGACCGGTTCCTCGCGGCCGTAAGTCTCTGCGTACAGCGCCGCGTAAGCGGTCAGCGCGCCGTGGAGGTCCGGCGAGACGCTGATCGTCAGCTTGACCGGCGTGCGGTCGGGGAGCTTGGCAAGCTTGAGGTCGGCCATCTCAGCGGTTCCTTTCGTGCCAGGGCGCCAGCACGAGATCCCGGTGCACGACCAGGCGCACCGGAGCGCCCGGCCGGATCGTGATCGTCGGCTGGATGTTGAGGTTGCGCATGGTGATCT
>CBIFVW010000190.1:0-7379 GCA_966186155.1 uncultured Sphingomonas sp. | reverse complement strand
CGAACATGCCGAACAGCGCGCCGCCCATCGGCACCTTGGAAAGCACCTGGCCGGCCGCCCCCGAACGGACCAGCCCCTCGGTGAGCGCGCCCTTGGCGAGGTCCATCGACTTGTCGATCTCCTCCTTCGATCCCGCGACCGCGAAGAGCAGGAAGTCGGCGGGCTTGCCGCTGGCGGGATCGTGGAGCGTGAAGCAGCCCGATTGCCGGATCAGCGTGGCGAGCATCGGGCGCGGGCTCGCAAGCTTCATCTGCGTCCAGCCCTGCTGGTCGCCGTCGGTGATGGCGACGGTGCCGAAGGATTGCTCGCACTTGGCGAGCTGGACGTCCTTGTCCTTGTCGCCGGCAATGGCCGGCGCGGCGGCGAGCATGGCGAGCGGCAGCGCCGCGACCGCCGCGGTGGTGGCGAACTTGACCATGGATTTTCCCCCTATGTCTGGTGCGCAAAGAGTGCGCTCGCGGCGGCCGCCTCTCCAGTGACAAGCGCTGTTAGCTTGCTGAGCAATTCGGTTAGGATTTGCCCGGAAAGGATGCCCCGCCGGAGGGGGCTCCGGCGGGGCTACGGGGCAAAGGGATCGTTGTTGCCCCGATCGGAGATCGCGCGGGTCAGGGCTGCTTGGCGAACACCACGCTGCCGCGAACGACGGGATCGGTGACGACCGCGCCGGTCGCCATGGCGAAGGTCAGCCCCATATGGCTCGCGCCCCGCCCGGCGAGAAAGCCGTCGACCCGTCCCGTCTTGCCGTAGCAGCCGGTGCAGCCGACTTCCGCGCCGAAGGCCATGTTCTTGCCCACCGAGAGCTCGCTGCTCGCGAGATTGGCGAGCCCGCCCTTGGTGGCGAGCCCCATCGATTTGCCGTCGATCGCCACGGTGAGGTCGAGCCCCACCTTGGGCGTGGCGCCGAACAGCACGGCCGCGGACCCGGACACGGTGCCGGTCGCCCCGTTGACGACATTGTCCACTCGGGGCGTCGTTCCGCCGACGATCGCGTAGGTGGCGGTGCCGCTGGTCGGCAGCTCGGTCGCCGCAGTGCCATAGACCAGATGGACGCTCTGGCCGGCGGGATAGGCGAAGACCTCGCCGTCGTTGCCGTTGGTGTTGCCCTTGTAGTTGCTGGTCGTGCCCTCGGTCCAGCGCGACCAGGCGATGGTGTCGCCGATATGGCCCACTTCCTCGCTCCGGGTCGTGCCATGGCCGATCCGGCTGACCGGCGTCGGCTCGAAATAGTCGAGCGTGCCGTCGGGCAGGATCGCCGCGCGGACATCGGCCGCGGTCTTGAACTGCGGGTTCGCGAAATAGGGACGCCCGGTCGACACCACGACCTGGCCGTCGCGCTCATTGGGGAGCAGCGGCTCGGCCGGGATCGGCACGTCGGTTCGCGGATTGCCGAACGCAGCGACGCCGTCGACCCATTTGTAGACGTTCGGCGCGTTGTCGCGCAGCGTGTAGGCCAGGCCGTAATAGGCGCCCCCCACGCCCGCCAGGAAGCCGCGATAGACGAAGACGCAGTCGCCTTTCGTGCAGACCGGGCCCGCTTCGGGCAGGTCGATCGATCCGCTCGCGATCGGCAGGTACGGCTTGGCGAGGCCGCCGGGCGAGATCACCGTATAGGTGTAGCCGCCGATGGTGACCGTTCCGTCGAGCCCCATGGTGCGGCCGCTCCCCGAAAAGCCGATCGAGAGCTGGCCGGTGAAGGTGCCGGCCGCGACGCTGTCGTCGCGCATCGTCGGATGCGTGGCGCCGATCAGCTGATAGAGCGCGACCCCGCTGGTCGGCAGCTGGGTGGCGGGGACGCCCCAGACGAAATGGTCGCCGCTCTCGGGTCCGCGGGCGAGGCCGAGCGCCTTGGTGCCGCCGACCAGCCGCGACCAGCCGATCACGCCCTTGTCGCCGCCGGCGTCCACTTCGGTGCGGCCGGCAAAGCCGTGCCGGAAGCTCGTGCCGTTGCTGTAGTTGGTGTCCCAGCCGACAAAATGACCCTGGGCATCATATACCGGTGAGGCATCATTGGAGCCGCCGGTCTCGGTCAGGATCGCATAGGCGATCATCTGATCCTTGTTCGATTCCGGGGGCCGCACGCCGTCGACGGTATAACTGGGGGGAGGCGTTGGAGTGGGCGTCGGCGTCGGGGTTGGCGTTGGCGTTGGCGTTGGAGTCGGAGTCGGAGTGGGAGTGGGCGTCGGAGTCGGAGTAGGGGTCGGAGTGGGCGTCGGAGTCGGCGACGGGCTCGGCGTGGGGGTCGGAGCCGGCGTCGGCGTCGGCGTCGGTGTCGGTGTCGGATTCACCGGAATGCCGCTCACATTATAGCCGGCGAGGCGGAGCCACTCGACGATCTGCTGCGCGAACGCCGCGTCGAGGCCCGGCGGGAGGCCGTAGGTCTGCAGCGCGTCGATCAGCAGCTGCGCTTCCGCGGGCGTGAGCGGGAAGGGGCCCGTGCCGCCATAGTGCAGGAGCCGGTCGATCAGGCCGGAAAGCGCACCGAGATTCGGTACGCCGCCCAGCAATCCTGCCGCCTGCACCGGATTGAGCGCGTTCTGGATCGCGCCCGGCGCGGGATTCTGCCCGAGCGGAAGACCGGAGAAACCCGACAGAGCGGGATTGGTGAGGCCGGGATTGCTCAGATACTGGCCGGCGCCCAATGTCCCCTGGTTTAGGATCTGCGGCGGGGTCGGCTGGGCGCCCGCGCTCACGATCTGGTTGGTGCCGCCGCCGCCATTGGCGCTGAAGGCCATGCCCGAGGTGAAGATGCGCGGTGCGCCGCCGCCACTCGAGACGGCGACCTGCCCGACCCCCGCGAAGCCGCGGACCTCGCCATTGCCGTCGATCTGGAAATTGCCGGTGCTGTTCTGGTGGAACTGCAGCTGCACGCCATTGCCCGCCAGGATCGAAGTCTGGCTGCCCGGCGCGGAGAGCACGGTGAAGGCGCCGCTGCGGATCGCGAGCTGCCCGCCGGCCATCTCGAACACGGCCGGCCCGACGATGCTCACCGTGGTGCCGTCGTCGAGGCGGAGCTGCACCAGCCCCGCGCCGATCCGCTGCTCGCCGGCCGGGATCGGGCCGCTCGCGACGCCGTTCGCCGTCGAGAAGAGCAGGACGCCGTCTGCCTGGGCGGGCAGCGGCTGGAGCGCGAAGGCGCTCGTCGCGGCGAGCATCGCGAATTTGGGGAAGGTCTTCATCGTCGGGGCTCCCGTCAGAATTCGAGCCGCAGGGCCGCAGAGAGCGTCCAGCGGTCATAGTCGTAAAGGGCGAGGTTGCTTTCGTTGCGCGTGTAGGTGACGCGCGGGCGCAGGCTCAGGCGATCGGTGATCAGCACGCGCAGGCCGAGGCTCGCATCGACACGCAGGTCTTCGCGGCCCTTCAGGAACAGCGGATCGGCGCCGTCATGGTTGCGATATTCGAGGCCGAGGCCGCCGATCACCGACAGCTTGTCGAGCACCGGGAATTCGCCGCCGGCCTGGGCGTTCGCAAAGCTGTAGCCGAGGTGATCCGAGAAGGCGCGGCGCGTCTCCTCGCGGCCGCCGCCGATGCCGGCGAACAGCGTCCGCCCGGCATAGGCGATGCTGCCGCCGTAGCGATTGGCGTCGGCGAAGGGATTGTTGTCGTAGTTGAGCCGGAAATACTCGCCGCTGAACGACAGCGCGGCGTTGCCCGGCATCGCCATGGTGTAGCGCGCGATCGCGCCCAGCGTCGTGCGATAGCCCTTGCCGTCGAGCAGGAACTCCTGCGCCTGGACCGCGAAGGAGATGACGTCGCGGTTGCCCAGCGTGTGCGCCACGCCGGCGGAGCCGACGAACGATCCCTGGTCGACAAAGGTCGATTCGAGATTGTCGCGCCAGCTTGCCAGCACCGATCCGAACAGCCGCGTCTGCCGGTCGAGCGGCGTCGACGCCGAGACGCCGCCCTGGACCTGGACATAGGGTTCTTCGCGCGCGACCGCGGCGCCGCTCAGCGTCGCCGGGCCCAGAAAGGCGAAGATCGGGAGCACGATCGAGCTCTGGTCGGTCGCGGCATTGACGTTGCTGTCCCAGCCGCCTTCGAGGTCGAGGAAGCCGCCGATCTCGTCCGATCCGCCCGCGATCTGCCGGTCGAAGTTGCGGACCAGCCGCGTGAAGCGCTGGCGCACCGGATCGGGGACGCTCGGGTCGCCGACGACGGTGTCGAATTCCTGCCGCGCGGTGTCGATGTCGCCCATCAGCGCATAGACCCGGGCGAGCTCGGCGCGCGCGGGCCCGTTCTGCGGCTGGACCGCGAGCACGCGCTGGAGCGCGATCAGCGCTTCGCCGAGCCGGTTGGTGTCCGCCGCGGCGAGGCCGAGCGCATAGTCGAACGCGGGATCCCCCGCACGCGTACCTTCGATCGGCTTGAGCAGCTTGTACGCTTCCTCTGCCTTGCCGGCCTCTTGCAGCGCGGCCGCCTGCGCCACCGGATCGGTCTGCGCCGCCGCGGGCAAGGGCGCCGCGAGTGCCGCCGCCGCGATGCCGAACAACAGCGTCGGCGCCAGTGCGCGCCGGAAGCTCCGCCGTAACATGATGTCCCCCTTCTTCGTTTACGCACGCGAAGATGCGGGGACGCGGCGGTTCAGCTCAAATGACAATCCATGCGAAGAGCGTGACAAGCAGGGTTAGATTTGGCGCGTTTCAGCCCGATGGCCCTTCCGCGACGCCGACGCGGCCGCGATAGACCATCTCCCAGCCGCGCCAGCCATTGTAGAGCAGCAGCAGCGTGACCGCCGCGGACAGGACCAGTCCGGTGGGCAGGATGAAGCCGTCGCCCACGGTCAGCCGCTGCCACAGGTTGAACAGCTCGAGCAGCACTGCGGCGACGTTGCCGATCATGTGATGCCAGGCGGCATTGAGCGCGCGGATGCGGCGATCGCCCAGGAAGTCCGTGAGGCCCGCGAGCGCCGCCAGCGCCGCCATCACCAGGCCTGCGCCCAGCAGCCAGCGGCCGGCGGTGGCCCAGAAGAGATCGCCCGACTGGCTGTACGCGATGTCGACGGCGAGCGTGCCGACGAAGAAGGCGATCGGGAACGGGATCAGCATCGGGTGGATGGGGTGGCCTGCAATCTTCAGCGTCGATCGCGGATTGGAGCCGTTCATGGAACCTCTCCTCTGTCCCCCGCATCCAGAAAACCGCCGCGCACAGGTCCGGTTCCCGCGTGATCGCCCGCCTCGGGCCCTTGTGCGTAGGCCCGTGACGATCGCTTCGGCGCTTGCGCGATGCCAGCGCTGTCAAATATGGCTGTCGAAGGCCGGAACGCTTGGTTCCGGCGGGGAATGCCATGTCCAGCCGTCCGACGATCAAGGAAGTGTCGAAGATCGCAGGGGTCTCGTTCAAGACCGTCAGCCGCGTGCTCAACAACGAGAAGCACGTCAGCGAGGAAACCCGGCGCCGCGTCGAGGAAGTCGTCGCCAGGCTCAACTTCCGTCCGAGCCATGCCGCCCGCACGCTCGCGGGGCGCAAGTCCTTCCAGGTCGGGCTGCTCTACGACAATCCGAGCCCCTATTACATCTATCACGTCCAGACCGGCGCGCAGCAGCGCTGCACCGAACTCGGCTATCGCCTGCTGCTCCAGCCGATCGACAGCCAGTCGCCCGATCTCGTCTCGAACGTGCTCGCGCTGATCGACGAGACGCATCTCGACGGGCTGATCCTCTCGCCGCCGGTCACCGAGGCGACCGCGCTGCTCGACGAGCTCGACCGGCGGGGGCTGCCCTATGTCCGGATCGCGCCGGGCGTGCGCCAGCAGAGCGGCCTGGCCGCGTCGATGAACGACGTCGCCGCCGCGCGCGAGCTGGTGCGCCACCTGATCGATCTCGGCCACCGCCGGATCGCCTTCATCTCGGGGCCCGCCAGCCACGTCTCCTCGTCGGACCGTCTCAAGGGCTATCGCAAGGAGCTCGAGGCGCATGGCATCGCCTTCGATCCCGCGCTGGTCGTGCCGGGCGACTACAGCTTCGCCTCGGGCCACGAGGCCGCGAAGGCGCTGCTGCTGCGCGCCGACCGGCCGACCGCGATCTTCGCCGGCAATGACGACATGGCCGCGGGCGCGCTGGCGACGGCACACGAGAACGACATCGACGTTCCCGGCGAGCTGTCGATCGCCGGGTTCGACGATTCGGACCTCGCCCGCGCGGTCTGGCCGCCGCTCACCACGATCCGCCAGCCGGTGCACGAGCTGGCGTCCGCCGCGGCCGAGCTGCTGCTCGCGGGGAATGCCCCGGCGCCGCGCGTGACGCTCGAGCACAAGCTGATGGTGCGCGCGACGACGGGGCCGGCGCCGAAGGGGTAGGGGCCGGTCTCTGGTCTTGAATCCCCCTCTCCCTGGATGGGAGAGGGAGGGACCCGCCGCCGAAGGCGGGGGGAGGGTGAGGGTGACCTCTCCTCAAGCGCAATGGCTCCTGGATAGGCCCACCCCACCCAAACCAACCCCCTCAAGGGGGAGGGCGTTTGCTTCCAATCCTCACAGATCGATCACCACGTCGCGGAACAGCTCGCCCGCGGCATAGTCCTCGGTCGAGTGGAGATGGCTCTCCGCCTTGAGCGCGTCGACCAGCGTGCGCCGCGGTACTTCGGTCTTCTTGTCGTCGCTGCCGTGCTTGCCGTGCATCGTCGACATTAGCGAGCGCAGCCGGCGGGGGGAGGAGGCGTCGGCGTTCCTGCGCGCGAACAGCTTCCACAGCGACCGGGGCGTCGCGTTGAGGCTGCCGTGATGGCCGACCTTGTAGACGTCCACGTCCTTGAGCAGCTTGAGGTAGCGCGCCTGGTCGAGCGCGTACCGCCAGTTCTCGATCTGCGCGTCGCCGGGGAAGAGCAGGCTCCTGCCGCCGATCCGGAGGAGCAGGATCAGGCTCGTGTTGTTCAGCGCCTTATCGAGCATCCGCACCAGCTGCAGCATCTGGTCCGAGCGGACATTCTGGATGCGATAGATCAGCCAGCGCGCCTCGATCGGATAGCGGTCCTCGGGATGCCGCGCCGCGACGAAGCCGGGGAAGAGCGGGGCGGGGCGGCCGCCTTCGGGCGCGTTGCGGAGCGTGCCGGTATCGGCGCGCAGCTGCCAGAACTCGTCGGCGTCGCGCGCGCGCTGCTTCCTGATCGTGTCGGTCTGGGCGATGGTGGGCGGGCCGAGCACGTCGATCGCGACGCCCGGAAGCAGCTTCGCGAGCTTTGTCGTCTTGCCGGTGAAGACATAGTCGTTGGGGGCCATGGTCATGAGGTTGGTGACCGCGGAGAGGTTGCTCAGCCCGTCCTCGCCCGGGAACAGCCCGTTGTCGTCGGCGAGGAAGGCGAGCTGACCGCGCCGCGCCTCGGTGAGATAATGCGCGCGCGCCGCCTCGCCGCCGAGCGAGCTCGCCACCGCCTGCATCGCCGCGAGCGAC
>CBIFVW010000189.1:0-7423 GCA_966186155.1 uncultured Sphingomonas sp. | reverse complement strand
CCCCCCGCCGCCCTGGTCGCCTGGTCCATCAGCGCCTTGGCCGTCTTGATCGCATCGGCCTCGCTGGTCTTGCCCGCCTGGATCTCGTCGGCGATCTCGAGCACGCGGCCGCTGATCACGGTGCCGTGATCGGCTTCCTCGGTGATCCGGATGCCGCCCTTGGCCGCGGCGATCCGGTCCCATTCGGCGCGGATCGCGGCCCAATAGCCCTTGGTCGCCGCCCAATAGGCGTCGGCCGCCTTCACGTCGAAGCCGTCGAAGCGAGAATAGCTGTTGAGGACATATTCCTGGACGACCGGCTGGAGCTTCCCGTCGAACTCGCCGAGCTTGATATTGTCCTGCCAGTGGATCCAGCCGGCCGGCGCCGCCGAATGGCGGTTGACGCCGAGATAGCGGTCATAGACCGGCCCGCGGATCGCGTCGCGCCGCGCGAGCGGACGCCAGCTCTTGTTCGATTCCCAGCGGCGGACGCCGCCGACATCGGCCCAGCGGCCCCAGCCGCCGTAACGGGGCGAATCGTCGACCTGGTAGACCGTCTGCGACCAGGCGCCCCTGCGCTCGGCCTCGGGCACGTCCTGCCAGGTCCAGGCGTCGGGACCCGAATAGACGAGCACGCGCGCGGGCTCGTACTGCCAGTCCTGCCGCCAATGCTTGATCACCATCGGCTTGCCCTCGCCTGCATCGACGACGAGCAGGTGCTGGAGCCGGATCGTGCGGCCCGTATCCTCGATCACGCGCACCACTTCGTGCCCACCCGACACCTTGGCCGGGATCGGCGTGTAGTCGGCGCGCCAGGGCGTCGCTTCCTGCATGTCGAACCTGACTTTGAAGGTCCCCGCCATGGCGAGGATGTCGGCGCGGTCCGCCTCGAAGGCCGATCGCGCGGCGGGGGCGGGCGCGGCGGCCTGGGCGAGCGCCGGCATGGGCGCGAGCAGCAGGGCGGCGGTCAGGACGAGCTTGTTCATGGTCCCCTCTCCTCTCAGAAGCGGAAGCTCAGCGAGACGCTGCCATTGCGTCCCGGCTGGGTATAGGCGTCCTTGACGGTCGAGCTGTCGGCGAGGCCGCGGACATCGTTCCACCAGGCATATTTGGCGTCGAAGATGTTGAACACGCCGGCGCGCAGCGTCAGCCCCTGGGTCAGCCGGACGAAGGCAGTCGCGTCGAGGATGGTGAAGGCGCCGGGCCGGTAGCAGGGGCCGGCGCACAGGCCGGTGGTGGCGTCCAGCGCCTTTTGCGCGCTGTGCGTCGCGATCAGGTTGCCGCCGAAGCGTCCGCCCGGATCGCGCCAGCCTGCGCCGATCACCAGCTTCAGCGGATCGACCGTCGAGAGCGGCGTGCGCGCGCCATGGGGCTCGATCACGTCGCCCTGGGCATAGGACAGGGCGAGCGTTCCGGAGAGGCCGTTGGCCGTCCGTCCCTCGAGCCGCGCCTCGGCTCCCTTCACTTCGACGCGGTCGAGATTGACGAACTGGTAGATGGCGGGATCGGCGGGCGTGAAGCCGCCGCTCACCACTTCCTGCGAGATGAAGTCGTCATAATCGGCGAGGAAGCCGGTGAGGTGCAGGCTCACCGCACCGCTGTCGATCCGGAGGCCGCCCTCGACGCTCTCGCTGGTCTCGGGCTTGAGGTTCGGATTGGGCCGCGAGGTATAGCCGAAGGCGAGGTTCTCGAAGAACTGGTTGACCTGGCTGGGCTCGGGCGCCTTGAAGCCCTGGGCGTAGTTGGCGAACAGCCGGACCTCGTCGCCGAGCCGCAGCACCGCGCCGATCTTCGGCGACAGGCGCGAATCCGACTGGCCGGCGCCGCGGAAGCTCGGCAGCAGCGGGTCGTCCTTGGGCGAAAGGTCGTAAGCGTCGAAGCGCAGCGCCGGATAGAGCGTCAGCGGCCCCGCGGTGATCTCGTCGGCGACGAACAGGCCGGCGAGCACATAGTCGGTCTCGGGAAAGGCGCGAGTGGGGAAGACTTCGCCCGCCGGCGGCACGACGCCGTCGCGCAGCCCCTCCTGGTGCGTCCGGCTGATGTCGCCGCCGATCACGACGCGGTGCGCGAGCGCGCCGGTCGCGAAGCCGCCGCGCAGCTCGGTCGAGGCGCCGTAGACGCTGTTCTCGAAGGTGTTGAGCCGCTCGCGGTCCGCGGCCGGGGTGCGGTCCTCGTCGGTGAACTGGCGATCCTCGGCGTCCTGCCAATAGGCGCTGATCCGGACATGGTCGACCAGCCCCTCGCCCTGCCAGGTCCAGTCGGCGGCGACGCGGCCGCGCTTGCTGGTGTCGCGCGCCTCGAGCAAGTCGACGGTGGCGCTGCGCCCGGTCAGCACCTCGGTGAAGACGTGGGTGTCGATATATTCGCCGGTGAGGCGGAAGCGGTTGGCGGCGTCGGGCTCGAAGACGATGCGGCCGAGCAGCGCGTTCGAGCGGCCGTCCTGCGGATTGGGCTCGGTGCGCGCGGCACCGGTGCCGCCGACCGTCCCCTGATTGTCGAGCTCGTGGAAGTCGCGGCGGGTATAGGAGAGCATCGCCGACCAATTGCCGGAGCGGCCCGCGACGATGCCGGTCTCGGCGAACTCATTGTCCGACGAGCTGTACGCCGCGCGGACGAGGCCGCCGATCGTCTTGCCGCCGATGAGGAAATCGGCCGGATCGCTGGTCACGAAGCTCACCGCGCCCGACAGCCCGTCGCTGCCGTAGAGCGCCGAGGCCGGCCCGCGCAGGATCTCGACCGACTTGACCAGGCCGAGATCGACATAGTCGCCCCGCCCCGCCGACTGCGCGCCGAAGGTGAAGCCGTCGGGCACCCGCACGCCGTCGACCTGGATCAGCACGCGGTTGCCGCCGATGCCGCGGACGACGAAGCCTTCATTGCCCGCCCGGCCGGTGACGCCGAGCGCGGCGCCGAAGCGCGTCGGCTGGCGCGGCACGCTGATGCCGGGCTCGAAGCGGACGAGGTCCTTGATGTCGGTGGCGAGCTCGTCGGCGATCCGCTTCTCGTCGATCACGGTGACGGTGGCCGGCGCCTCCTTGACCTGGACGGGGATGCGCGTGGCCGTGACGGTGATCGTCTGGTCGCCCTCCTCCGCCCGCGCCGTCTCCTGCGCCGCGACGGGCATCGCCGCCCCCAGCGCCCAAAGGCCGATCCCCCATGCGAGCCGCGACCGCTTCATCCCCGAAACCCCTTTCTGCGATTGATAGTGATTCTCATTAGCGAGCGCGTTAGGGGCGGGGGAAGGAAGCGTCAACCCCGTAACGAAGCGGGGCTGAGCAGATCCTCCCCGAGCCTGCCTCAGGGAGGGGGACCGCCGCCGAAGGCGGTGGTGGAGGGGCGACGTCGCCCTTCCACCACTCGGTGGCGCGACTGTGCTCCCTCCCCAGCAAGCCGGGGGAGGATGTGGCACACCTCGCTCGACTGCGGCGCGCGGGGGCGCTAGAGCGTCCGGCCATGCAAAAGCGGCCCAAGCTCTCCGTCGTCATTCCCTGCTACAATGAAGAGGCGTGCCTCGAGATGCTGCACGCGCGCGTCTCGGCGGCGGCGAAGGCGGCGGTGGGCGAGGATTACGAGATCGTCCTGATCAACGACGGCTCGCGCGACAAGAGCTGGCAGGTGATGCAGCAGCTTTCCGCGGGCGACCCGCGGCTCGTCGCGATCAACCTGTCGCGCAACCACGGCCATCAGCTCGCGCTCACCGCCGGGCTCGACCTCTGCGCGGGCGACGAGATCCTGATCATCGACGCCGATCTCCAGGACCCGCCCGAGCTGCTCACCGACATGCGCGCGGCGATGAAGAGCCAGGGCGCCGACGTCGTCTATGCGGTGCGCCGCAAGCGCGACGGCGAGACGATCTTCAAGAAGATCACCGCCGCCTTCTTCTACCGCATGCTCGACCGGATCACCGACACGCCGATCCCGCTCGACACCGGCGACTTCCGCCTGATGACGCGGCGCGCGCTCGACGCCTTCCTGTCGCTGCCCGAGCAGGCGCGCTTCATCCGCGGCATGGTGGCGTGGATCGGCTTCAAGCAGGTGCCCTTCCCCTATGACCGGCACGAGCGCCATGCCGGCGAGAGCAAATACCCGCTCGCCAAGATGATCCGCTTCGCGCTGGACGCGATCACCGGCTTCTCGACCGCGCCCCTGCGCTTCGCCAGCCATGTCGGGCTGCTGCTCACCGGCGTCTCGGCGCTGCTCGTGCTCTACATCCTGTTCGGCTGGCTGATGGGCAGCGCGATCCCCGGCTGGACCTCGCTGATGCTGGTCGTCGTGGTGCTCGGCGCGGTGCAGATGTTCGTGCTCGGCATGATCGGCGAATATCTCGGCCGGCTCTATGTCGAATCCAAGCGGCGCCCGCTCTATCTCGTCGCCGACGTCGCGGGTCCGGTGCAGGGCCATGCCTCGCTCGGCTATCGCTATGCCGATTCGGGCGAGGTCACCGTGTCACCGGTGACGCATCGTCAGGAGACGGGCGAGGCGAGCGTGATGATCGACAGCCCCGGCGGCAAGGGCAAGCGCCCGACCAAGTGACGCTCGAGGCCGAACACGGCCTCGAAGATCGCATTGAGCGGCTTGGGGGGCGGCGAATCGTCGCTGTCGTCCTTGCCCATCAGCTTGCCCGCGAAGCGCGCCGCCACCGCGACCGGAAAGAGCAGCGAGTTGAACCAGCGGAGCTTGCGCCAGCCGAGGCCCGCCCTTTCGAGCGAGGCCGTCAGCGTCGCCTTGGAATAGCGCCTCTTGTGATGGTTCACCACGTCGTGCGCGCTCCACATCCATTGGTGCGCGGGCACGGTGATCAGGATCTTGCCGCCGGGCTTCAGCACCGACGCGATCGCCTTGAGCGCGGCGACGTCGTCCTC
Organism: uncultured Sphingomonas sp.; assembly: GCA_966186155.1. Classification (GTDB taxonomy): domain Bacteria; phylum Pseudomonadota; class Alphaproteobacteria; order Sphingomonadales; family Sphingomonadaceae; genus Sphingomonas. Next base: position 2,582 of record CBIFVW010000189.1, on the reverse strand, counting down.
GACATGCTCGATCACGTCGAGCACCGCGACCAGGTCATAGCTCGCCGGCGCGACGCCCTGGAGCTCGGGCAGCGGCGCGGAGCCCACCCGCTTGCCCAGCCGCTCGCTCGCCTTGGCGGCGGCCGTCTCGTCGATCTCGATCGCGTCGACTTCGCCGAAGCGGGCGAGCATCGGCAGGTTGTGCCCGGTGCCGCAGCCGATCTCGAGGATGCGCGCGTCCTTCGGAAGCGCGCCGTAGCGCTCCAGATAGTCGGAGAGGATCTCGCGGCGGGCGCGGTACCACCAGTGGGTGGTGTCGTGCGCGGCCATGCGCTCGTAGACGATGCGGTCCATCTTATTTGAACACCAGATAGCGGTTGAGCGCGAAGGTGACGAGCGGCGTCACGAAGATCACCGGAAGCAGCGGGACCCAGGTCGCCTGGTGGAGCGGGCCGGTGCAGACCCAGGTGAAGCCCGCGTTCATCGCCATGCCGACCGACTGGACCGCTACGAACTTGGACTGGGTACCGACCCCACCCTCCGCCTCATGTCCCTTGAAGCTCCAGCGGCTGTGGAAGACATAGCCGAACACGACCGCGACGAGGAAACCGGCGACCGAGGCGAGCACGGGCGGGATCACATAGGTGGCGAGCGGCCAATAGACGATGGCGTACACCAATGTCGAAAGCCCGCCGACGATCGCGAAGCGCACCAGCTGGCCGAGCACGCCGCTCTGCCGCATCATCTCGAACCGCTGAACTACCACCGCCACAATCGCTTGCCCCAGGCCCGGCGCTCGCCCTAATGCGGCACGTCACGCTAGGGAAGCTATTTTGCAGCGCATCGGCATCGGCGGTTTCCGCCTCGACCAGGAACTCGACCGCCACTGGCTGCGCTGGATGCTGGTCTTCTGGGTCTGCGTCCTGACCTGGTTCCTGTGGCAGCGCCAGGGCAACATCTACTGGCTCGCGCTCGGCGACACCGACGACAATATGCGGCTGATGCAGGTCCGCGCCTTGCTCGCGGGCCAGGGCTGGTACGACCTCCGCCAATATCGGCTCGATCCTGCGCTGGGCGGGTTCGACATCCACTGGTCGCGCCTCGTCGACTTGCCGATCGCCGGACTGATCCTGGCGCTGAAGCCCTTCATCGGCACCGCGGCGGCGGAGCGATGGGCGTGCGGCATCGCGCCGCTCCTGCCGCTGTCGATCGCGATGGCCGGCCTCACCCTCACCGTCCGCCGGCTGATCGCGCCCTGGGCCTGGCCGGTCGCGCTCGTCATCCTGCTCGGCTGCACCTCGACCATGTCGATGTACGCGCCGATGCGGATCGACCATCATGGCTGGCAGCTCGCCTGCCTCGCGATGACCGTCGCGGGCCTCGCCGACCCCCGGCGCGCGCGCGGCGGGGCGACCGTCGGCATCTCGAGCGCCGCGTCGCTGACGATCGGGCTCGAGATGCTGCCCTATTGCGCGATGGCGGGGGCGATCATCGGCCTGCGCTGGGTCTGGGACCGAAGCGACGTCCGGCGGATGCAGGCCTATGGCCTCACCTTGGGCGGCGGATCGGCGCTGGGCTTCGCGTTGTTCGCGTCGAACGCCAACCAGGTCATGCGCTGCGACGCACTGACGCCGGTCTGGCTGACCGTGATGGTCGCGGCGGGCGCGCTGCTCTTCGGCCTGTCGCTGCTCAATCCGGACAAGCGCTGGGTGCGTCTGGCGCTCGCGGGCGTGGCCGGCGCGGTGATCGCGGGCGGCTTCGCCTGGCTCTTCCCGCAATGCCTGGGCCGGCCCGAACAGGTCTCGGACGAGCTCGCGCGGGTCTGGCTCAACAATGTCCGCGAGGCGCGGCCGATCTACCGCCACCCGTTCAAGACGGGCTTCCCGATCGCAGTGCTGCCGGTGATCGGCATCCTCGGCGCCGCGATCGCCACCTGGCGCGCGCGGCGGAGCGAGGCGGCGGTCGGCTGGGCGGCGATCACGCTGTTCACTGCCTTCGCCGCCGCGATGCTGCTCTGGCAGATCCGCGCGGGGCCGGCGGCGCAGCTGCTCGCGGTGCCGGGATCGGCGGCCCTGGTCTGCCTGCTCGTGCCCTGGTTCCTCGGCCGCGCGTCGATGCTGGTGCGCGTGCTCGGATCGGTCGCGGCCTTCCTGATCGTCTCGGGGCTCTTCGCCGGTCTGATCCTGCAATATTGGCCGGCCGAGAAGGGCAAGGGCGGCACGCCCGACAAGGTCGCCGCCGCCAACGCGGCCTGCGCGCGGCTGAGCAATTTGCGCGTCCTGAACGCGATTCCCGCGGCGACGCTGTTCACTCATGTCGACCTGGGACCGCGGCTGATCGTCACCACGCATCACAACGGCGTCGCCGGGCCCTATCACCGCAACGGCCGCGCGATCCTCGACGTGCATCACGCCTTCACCGGCCCGCCGAGCGGCTTCCGCGCGATCGCGGCGGCGCATGACGCGCAATATCTGCTGGTCTGCCCCGACATGTCCGAGACCACGCTCTATCGCGCGCGCGGCCCCAAGGGCTTCTATGCCCAGCTCGCGAAGGGCGAAGTGCCGAAATGGCTCGAGCCGGTGGCGCTGCCCGAGGCGCGGCGC
>CBIFVW010000188.1:0-7481 GCA_966186155.1 uncultured Sphingomonas sp. | reverse complement strand
AGCTCAACCAGCCGCTGAGTGCGAGCACCAACTTCCTGGCCGCCGCGCGGATGCTGATCGAGAAGGGCGAAGACCGCTCACGGGTGACCGACCTGCTCCGCATGGCCGCCGAGCAGACGCTGCGCGCCGGCGAGATCATCCGCCGCCTGCGCAGCTTCACGATCCGCGGCGATGTCGACATGCGCGAGGAACCGCTCGCCGCGACGATCCGCGACGCGGTCGAGCTCGTGCTCGTGGGCACCAGCCAGTTCCATATCCGTTTGACCTATGAGCTCGACTCGGAAGCACCAGTGATCTTCGCCGATCGGGTCCAGATACAGCAAGTCTTGGTCAACCTTCTGCGCAATTCGGTGGAAATCCTGCGGCAGGTGGGCGGCCCGGATCGGCGAATTATCATCAGATCGACGAAGGTAAGCGAGGAGATGGTGGAAATCGAGATCGTCGACAATGGCCCCGGCATTCCCGAAACCATTCTGAATCAACTTTTTTCTCGCTTCACCACAACCAAGCGCGCGAGCAGCGGAATGGGGATTGGACTTTCGATCAGTAAGCGTATCATTGAGGCGCACGGTGGAACCTTGAGCGCGGAAAACCGGCCCGAAGGAGGGGCCGTCTTCCGCTTCACGCTTCCCGTCGTGGAACAGGATGGAGTGTAGATGACCAGAGCAATCTATATTGTCGACGACGACGACGCCGTCCGCGCATCGCTGCACAGCCTTCTCTCCGTCCGCTCCGATCTGGTGATCCGGGGATTCCGATCGGGAGACGCATTCCTCGAATCGCTCCCCGATCTGGACCCGGGCATCCTGCTTCTCGACTTCCACATGCCGGGGTCGACCGGGCTGGACGTGCTCAACGCGGTGGGCTCCGACCCGCGCTTCGTCGCGATCATCCTCACCGGCCAGGGCAATGTCTCGCTCGCCGTGCAGGCGATGAAGGCGGGCGCGCTCGACTTCATCGAGAAGCCCTATGAGGCCGAGTTCCTGATGCACGCGATCGACCTCGCCTTCTCGCGCCTGGAGGAGGGCAACGAAGCCGCCGCCCGGGTCAACGCGGCGGAGACCAAGATCGGGCGGCTCTCGCCGCGGGAAAAGGACGTGCTCAAGGGATTGATCGAGGGGCGATCGAACAAGATCATCGCCTATGAGCTCGACATCAGCCCGCGCACGGTGGAGATCTATCGCGCCAATCTGATGGACAAGCTCGAGGTGCGCAGCCTGTCGGAAGCGCTGCGCATCGCCTTCGCCGCGGGGCTGTTTCCCAAGAGTTGAAGGGGCGTTTGGAATGCGCCATTCGGCGCGTTGGGGCACCGTCTCAAAATGCGCGTTCGCGCATTTCCAAACGTCGTCAGGCCTGCCAGCAGGGCAGTTTCGCGTCGATCGCGGCGCCGACGTTCGCGCGGTCGATCCGGAGCAGGCGCGGCTCGTCCGCGTCCTCGCCGGTCCCGTGCTCGCCGACCAGCACCAGCGAATGCCAGCGCGGATCGGCCAGCAGCCCGGCAAGACCGCCCGCCCTTCCCGCGACGCTCGGCATGTCCACCACCAATACCGGTGGCTCGCGCAGCCGATCGAGTCGGGGATCATCGAAATTGTCGGCGGTGATCACGTCGACGCCCGCCATCGACAAGCGCGCGGCGAGCGTGCTGCGAAGCCCGGCTTCGCGTACGATCAACACCAGAATCAAGGTTTTCGGGGGCACGTGCCCCTCCTTCGTGTTGCGAACCGCGATGTCCTGATTGCCGCAATCTATGCCGGATCGGCACGAATCACGATCCGTGGCTTCTACCTAGAGTTATTTTGGCATTTAGCTTCAGAAGTTGAGAGAAAGGTCGCTATGCACGTAACGCGTGTCCCCGGTGCGGGGAGCGTTGGGCGCGTGGCGGAGAAATTCGCCCTTGGCGAGATAGCCGGCGCCGATCTCGAGCCGCAGCGTGTCCGGCCGCAGCCAGCGGCGCGCGCGCAGCTCGAATTGCGTGCCGCCGAACCGCCCGGATGCGCCGTTGCGGTCGCGCACCCCGGTCGAGGCGAAGCTGTCGCCCGCCGTGGCGAGCCAGGCGCCGCGGATCGAGGCCATCAGGTCGAGCCGCTTCGAAGGCTTCGCCTCGATCCGCACGCCCGGCGAGACGAGGTTGGCGCGCCCCAGCGGCCCGAACAGCGAGAGCGGCCCGAAATCGGCGCGCCGTGCGCCGTAGAGCGTGTCGAAACGGCCATAGGTGCCCGCATCGGGTCCGTCGCCCGAGGCATAGTCGAACAGCGCCGCGACCCGCGGAGTCCAGCCGGCCGCGAACGTCCAGCCGGCCTCGGCATGGACGAAGCCGGCGCGGACCTCGAGGTCGCGCACGTCGCTCGCCGCCGCGGTCACGCGTGCGAGGCCCGTCTGATAGGCGCCCTCGACCTCATAATCGATCGCGCCCTTGGCCGGGGCCCGGCGCAGCCTGGTCCCGATGGTGAGGAGGCGGCGGTTGCGCGTCGGATGGGTGGTCCGGTCGCGCTCGAGCAGCCGATACGCATAGGCTTCGAGGCTGGTCTTCCCGAACGCCTTGGCCAGCGTGCCGCTGCCGCCGAAGAACTGGATGTTGTTGCCCGCGCGGTCGAGCTGGACCTTGTTGTGGTAGATGTCCGCCGGCGTGTCGGGCAGCGCGGTGAAGGGGCGCGTCCAGAAGAGCACGATCCGGTCCTTGCCCTTGCTGCGCCAGTCGAGCATCGCGCCGGCATAGGTGGGGACGCCGTTGGGGAAGTCGGTGCGCCCGACGAGGCGGCTCGAGCCGATGTCCATCGAGAACTTGCCGAGCGTCACCGTGCCCACCGCGCCGGTGCGCACCGCGAGATAGGCCTGGACCGGCTCGATGTCGTTGATCTCGCTGGTGCGGACCGAGCTGTGGTCGTTCTCGCCATAGCCGCGCGCATCGATCACTTCGCCGCCCAGCGTCACCGCGCCGAGGTCGAGCCTGGCCGCGATGCCGGTGCGGAACGAGACGAACGCGTCCTCCGCCGGCGCGCCGGGACGGAACTGGCCGCCGATCGCTTCGGCGCGGACGCGGAAATTGCCGTCGACGCTGAGCTTGGGCACCGAGTCCTGCGCATTGGCCGGTATCGCGGCCAGGGAAAGGAACGTGAACGCGGACAGGTGGCGCGCCGAGCGGGAACGCGAGGTCAAGGTCAACGGAAGAACTCCGGCGTGGAAAGACTTGGCTTCTTATAGGAAGCATCCGGGACCGGCGCTCAGGTGGCGGCCGAAATTGTGCCGTACCCGCGCCCAGGAACATCAAAACGTTAGGTCGCATCCTCCGCGTCGCCGACGATCCTATAATATCCATGTCCGGGCGGTTTCGGCCGGCTTCAATCTGGCGCGATGCGCCTTCGACCAAATGGGATTTCCATGTTCGCTTTCGTCGACAATTGGCGGCTCGCAAAGAAGATGCTGGTCGCTTTCGCCTCGCTCGCGCTGCTCACCGGCGCGCTTGCCGTGAACGGCTATGTCTCCAATCGCGCGCTGACCGGGATCGCGACGAGCCATGTCGAGCAAGGCGTCGCCAGCATGTCGAGCCTCGCCGACGTGATGAGCGACATCAAGGAGCTACGGATCATCGTCTACAGCTTCTACAACGCGATCGACGCGAAGGAGGAAGCCAAGCTCCGCGAGCGCCTGGCCAAGGGCACCGAGAAGCTGACCGCGGACGTGGACGGCTATGGGAAGATCGCCGGCGACGATTTCCAGCCGGAGTTCGAGAAGCTCAAGCAGGCCGCAAGCGCGCTCGGCGAAGTCAACGAACGCATCTTCGCGCTCCGCAGCGCGGGCGATCTCCCGGGCACGCTCGCGCTGATCAAGAGCGACGGCAAGGAGCGGTCGCACGACGCGATCGAGCAGACCCAGAAGCTGCTCGACATGTCGCGCGAGCGCTCGGCCGCCGCGAACGCACGCGGCGCCGCGGATTCGGCGTTCGCGCTCGCCTTCACCCTCATCCTCTCGCTGCTGTCGTTCGCCGGCCTCGGCGGCATCTGGCTGCTGATCAACCGCACCGTCGCGAAGCCGATGGGCGACCTCACCCGCGCCACGACGGTCCTCGCTGAGGGCGGCGCGGCCGAGGTGCCGCACCGCGCCCGCCAGGACGAGATCGGCCGGATCGCCGTCGCCGTGGAGCAGTTCCGCATCGCCGCGGTACAGCGCTCCGAAGCCGATGCGCGCAGCGCCGCCGAACAGCAGGTCGTCACCTCGACGCTGCGCGACAGCCTCGCGGCGCTGAGCCGGGGCGACCTGACCACGACGATCACCGCCGACTATCCGCCCGCCTATGCCGAGCTCAGGACCAACTTCAACGAGGCGCTGGCCAGCCTGCGCACGCTGATCGGCTCGGTGATGGAATCGACCGCCACGATCCGCGTCGGCGCGGGCGAGATCGCCCAGGCCTCGGAGGACCTCGCACGACGCACCGAAGCCAATGCCGCGAGCCTCGAGGAGACCTCGGCAGCGGTCACGCAGATGGACGGCCGCCTCCGCGAGACGGCCGCCGCGGCCGGCCGCACGGTCGATCGCGCCGACGGCGCGATCGCGACGGTCACCGGCGGCCGCAGCATCGCCGACGAGGCGGTGCGCGCGATGACCCGCGTCGCCGACAGCGCGCAAGGCATCGACAGCGTGATCGAGGGCCTCGACAAGATTGCCTTCCAGACCCGCGTGCTCGCGATGAACGCCGCGGTCGAAGCCGGCCGCGCCGGCGAGGCGGGCCGCGGCTTCGCGGTGGTCGCCGACCTCGTGTCGGCGCTCGCGATGCGCGCCGAAGAGGAGGCCGGCCGCGCCCGCGAGCAGCTCACGACCACCCAGACCGACATCGTCGCCGCAGTCGAGATGGTGCAGAAGGTCGACGGCGCGCTCGCCGACATCTCGAACGACGTGAGCGAGGTCCATGCCCTGCTCGGCAAGATCGCCGAGGACAACCAGATCCAATCGACTGCGATCACCCAGGTCAGCACCGCGATCGGCACGATGGACCAGAGCACCCAGCAGAACGCCGCGATGGTCGAGCAGACCTCGGCGGCCGCGCGCAACCTGTCGAGCGAAGTCGCCGGCCTCGCCGACCAGGCCGCCAGGTTCAACACCGGCCAGGGAGTGCATCAGCCTGCGGCGATTTCCATCCCCGCACCGCGCGCGAAGTCCAAGAAGGCGACCGCCTATGTCTCTCCGGTCAAGGCGCTGCCGGCCGCCGCGATAGCCAATGGCAGCGGCGATCACGAGGACTGGACGTCTTTCTGATCGGTGAAACGCAAGAAAATCGAAGGGCGCCGCGAAAAAGTCGCGGTGCCCTTTTTTCGTTCTGGTTCACGTTATTGCACGGCACATTTCACGAATACCTCGCAAGGGTACGGGATATTCCTATTCGCCTTGGACCCCGGCCTCCCGAGTTCGCGCCTACAATGGTTTCAAAGGCCGGCGCGCATCGCATGGCAACAAGGAACGCACCATGCATTTGCTCAGCAAGTTCAAGATTTCCACCAAGATCGTAGCGCTCGTGCTGATGCTCGCGGTCCTTACCTTGGGCGTGACCTGGTACGGCTCGACGACCTTGGGCCAGGTCAACAGCCGATACACGCATCTCGTGGCGGACGAGCTGCCGGTCACCATCAAGCTCGCGCGCGTCAATCGGCGCACGACCGAGCTGGCCTATGCCGCCTATCGCGCGCTCGCCTATGACGGCGCGTCGAAGCAGGCGCAGGAAGCCGACGACGTCGAAAAGACCAATTTCGATTCGGCGAACCAGCTGCTGGAGGAAGCCGAGAAGCTCGCGCCCGCGCTTCAAGGCGACATCGCCGCATTCCGCGCTCGCGTGGCGAGCGTCCATGCGCTCACCGCGCGCGCGATCGTGCTGGGCCAGGCCAACGACAAGGACGCCGCGAAGCGCGTGCTCGAACAGGCGGATCCGATGGTGCAATCGGTCGGCACCGACATCGCCACCTACAACGACAAGCTGATCAAGGAAGCCGGCGCCGAATCCGATCGGCTCGGCGTGCAGAGCTCCGGAACGGCGTGGACGATGCTCGTCTTCAGCCTCGTCGCGATCCTGGGCGCGATCGGGCTCAGCATCTATATCGCGCGCGCAGGCATCACGGCGCCGCTGCGCCGCTTGCAGGACACGATGCAGGCCCTCGCGAACGGCAACAACCGGATCGACGTTCCCGGCATCGAGCGCGGCGACGAGGTCGGCGCCATGGCCAAGACCGTGCTCGTCTTCCGCGATGCGGCCCAGGCACAGGAAGTCGCCGCCGCCGCCAAGGCAGCGGCCGATGCCGACCAGAAGATGGTGGTCGATACGCTCGCCGACAGCCTCGGGGCTCTTGCCGGAGGCGATCTCACTGCCGAGATCGCCCGCGATTTCCCGAGCGACTATGCGACGGTCAAGACCAACTTCAACGACGCGATCACGAGCCTGCGCGCGCTGATCGGATCGGTGACGGAAACCACTGCGACGATCCGGACCGGATCGGGCGAGATCGCCCAGGCCTCGGAGGATCTCGCGCGGCGCACCGAAGCCAATGCCGCGAGCCTCGAGGAGACCTCGGCAGCGGTCACCGAGATGGATGAGCGGCTCAAGGCGACCGCAGGGGCGGCGGGCCGCACGGTCGCGCGGGCCGACGGCGCCATCGCGACCGTCTCCGGCGGCCGCGCGGTCGCCGACGAGGCGGTACAGGCGATGACTCGCGTGTCGGAGAGCGCCAAGGGTATCGACAACGTGATCGAAGGGCTCGACAAGATCGCCTTCCAGACCCGCGTCCTGGCGATGAACGCCGCCGTCGAGGCAGGCCGCGCCGGCGAGGCGGGCCGCGGCTTCGCGGTGGTGGCCGCCCTGGTCTCCGCGCTCGCGATGCGCGCCGAGGAGGAGGCGGGCGGCGCGGGCGCCCAGCTCGCCGCCACCCAGGCCGACATCGTCACTGCCGTGGAGATGGTCGAGAAAGTCGACGGGGCGCTCGCGAACATCTCCGCGGACGTCGGGGAGGTCCATAAGCTGCTCGCCGACATGGCCGCCGACAACCAGGCGCAATCGACGGCGATCACGCAGATCAGCATTGCGATCGGCAACATGGACCAGACCACGCAGCAGAACGCGGCGATGGTCGAGCAGACTTCGGCGGCCGCGCGCAACCTCAGCTCGGAAGTGACGACGCTTGCCGAGCAGGCGATGAAGTTCAACACCGGCCACGCGGGACGCCCGGCTGCGCCGAAGGTCGCCGCGACGCCGAAGCCCGGCAAGGCCAGGGCCTATGTCTCCCCGGTCAAGGCACTGCCTGCCGCGGCCGTGGCCAATGAAGGTGGGAGCGAGGACTGGGCTTCGTTCTGATCGTTTCGTGTCGGATCGGAAAAGGGCGCTGCGGCTTGGCCGCGGCGCCCTTTGCTTCAATTCCTCCCCCGGAGGGGGAGGGGGACCGCCGCGAAGCGGTGGTGGAGGGGTAGTTTCAGCAGGCGACATCGCAAGTGGAGAATACCCCTCC
>CBIFVW010000187.1:0-7546 GCA_966186155.1 uncultured Sphingomonas sp. | reverse complement strand
GGCCGCCGGTCGAGATAGAGATACAGCGGGTCGAACTCGGCGATCGCCTCGAGGCTGGGCAGGTCCCGGATCGTCACCTCGCCGGATCGAAATTCGACCGCCTGCCTTTCGCGCAGTTGGCGCAGCACGCGGTTCACATGGACGCTGGTGAGGCCCAGGCATTCGGCGAGCTCGTTCTGGGTGATCGGCAGGCGATAGCGGCGTTCGTCCCCCAGTCCGACGGCGAGCAGCCGGAGCCGCAGTTCGCAGAACAGATGCGCCGTGCGCTCGATCGCATTGCGGCGGCCGAGCGAGACTTCCCACTCGCGGTGAATGGCAGCGTCGATATTGGTCGAGAGCCAGAAGAGGCGCGCGAGATGCGGGAAGCGCTCGGTGATCGCGGCGATCCTGGAGTGGGGCGCATAAGCGACTCGGCAGGAGGTGAGCGCCATCACGTCATGGTCGAGATATTTGAGGGTGAATCCGTGCAGATCGGCGAAATCGCCCGGCACATGGATATGCGTGATCTGGCGCTGGCCGTCGCTCAAGTCCCTGTAGCGCACGAGCAGGCCGTCCAGCAGTAGGGTGGACTGGTGCAGTTCCTCGGCGCGTTATCATCCGTCGCGCCGGGTGGTCGGCCGGGTCGCCGATCGCGTCGCGGAGCGCCTCCTCCTCGGCCGCGCTGATCTCGTCGCGCCGCCGGAGCTTCATGAGGTGCCGGTCGATCATGTGGAGGCATCCCCTCAGCTTCGAGCCAGCGGCTGGCCGGGCGCGGTGGCGGGATCGCCGCCGGGCTGCGGCGCCGGCACGTCGATGTCGGGGACGGGCGGCGTGAGCTCCGGCGGGGGCGCCGCCGGCTGCCCCGGCTGCGGCGCGGGGGGCTGCTCGGGCGGCGGCGTCACCGGCTTGACGGGCGGTTCCACGGGCACGGGACTCTCCTTGTCCCCCTCCAACGTCCCGTCCCGGAATGAAGTTGCCTCTCGCCCTTGCCCCCGGACCCCTGACTGCTATAGAGCCCGCCGACCGGCGGTGCCCCTGCGGGCGTGGCGGAACTGGTAGACGCGCCAGATTTAGGTTCTGGTATCGCAAGGTGTGTGGGTTCGAGTCCCTCCGCCCGCACCAGCATCGCCGCTCGTGACCCGCGTCACCGGACGCCGCGACTCCTTTTATCGATTTGGAAGCCTGAACGAGATGCAGACTGTCGAGACGTTGAACGAGGGCCTGAAGCGCGCCTACACGCTGAAGATCACGGCGAAGGACATCGACTCGAAGGTCGATGCGGAAGTGAAGCGGGTCGCCCCGCAGATCCGTATGCCGGGCTTCCGTCCGGGCAAGGTGCCCGCCAACCTCATCCGCAAGATGCATGGCGAGGCGCTGGCGCAGGACGCGCTCAACAACACGATCCAGGAAGGCGTCCAGAAGCTGATCGCCGACAACAAGCTGCGCCCCGCCGTGGCGCCGTCGGTGAGCCTCGAAGGCGAGTATGCCGCCGGCAAGGACGCCGAGATCAAGGTCGAGCTCGAAGTGCTCCCCGACGTGCCGACGCCGTCGATCGAGGGGCTGAAGCTCGAGCGGCTGACCGTCCCGGCCGACGATGCTGCGGTCGAGGCGCAGCTCAAGCAGCTCGCCGGCCAGCAAAAGGCCTGGACCGACGCGCCGGCCAAGCACAAGGCGGCCGTGGGCGACCAGGTCACGATGGACTTTGTCGGCACCGTCGACGGCGTCGCCTTCGAGGGCGGGACCGGCGAGGGCATGGCGGTCGAGATCGGCTCAGGCCGGCTGATTCCCGGGTTCGAGGACCAGCTGGTCGGCGTGAAGGCGGGCGACGAGAAGACGATCGACGTCACTTTCCCCGCGGATTACGGCTCCAAGGAGCTGGCCGGCAAGCCGGCGCAGTTCGCGCTCAAGATCACTGCGGTGAAGACCGCCGGCGAGACCGAGATCAACGACGATTTCGCCAAGACATTGGGCCTGCAGAGCCTCGAGCAGCTCACCGGGCTGCTCAAGGGCCAGATCGAGCAGCAGCTCAATGGCCTCACCCGCACCTATATGAAGCGCAAGCTGCTCGACCAGCTCGCCGCCGGCCACGATTTCCCGGTCCCGCCGTCGATGGTCGATGCCGAGTTCGAGCAGATCTGGCACCAGCTCCAGCACGAAGCCGAGCACGAGGCCGATCCCGCCGCGGCCAAGGCCGAGCTCGAGGCCGAGCGCGCGGACTATCTCAAGATCGCCGAGCGCCGCGTGCGCCTCGGCCTGCTCCTCTCGGAGATCGGTACCGCCAACGGCGTCGAGGTGACGCCGCAGGAGATGAACCAGCTCATCGCCCAGGCGGCGGCGCAGTACAGCCCGAACGACCGCGAGCGCTTCTATCAATATGTCCGGCAGGAGCCGATGGCGGCCGCGCAGCTCCGCGCGCCGCTGTTCGAGGACAAGGTCGTCGACTTCCTGTTCGACAAGGCCGAGATCACCGATCGCGAAGTGACGCGCGAGGAGCTCGAGGCCGCGATCGAGAGCGACGAGGGCTTCGATACCGGCACGCACACCCACGATCACGACAATCACAAGCCGCGCAAGAAGGGGGCCGCCAAGGCCAAGGCCGAGGAAGCTCCCGCGAAGAAGCCGGCGGCCAAGGCGAAGAAAGCCGAGAAGGCCGATGTCGAGCCGGCCGCGCCGGGCGACGCGCTCGTCGAGGCCGAGCCGGTGAAGAAGGCGGCGACCAAGAAGGCCCCGGCGAAGAAGGCCGAGGCCGCGGCGGAGGAGGCTCCGGCCAAGCCCGCGAAGAAGGCGCCGGCGAAGAAGAAGGGCGAATAGTCTTGCGGGAAGCCGTCACCCCGGCCTTGTGCCGGGGTCCACGGTGCCGCAAACTATGGACAAGAGGCTCCAGCGTCTCGCTTGGTGTCGCAGTGGACCCCGGCACGAGGCCGGGGTGACGAAGTGGGGGTGGGGTGACCGAACCGCGCATCGCAGTCCTTCTGCCCTGCTACAACGAGGAAGCCGCGATCGCGCAGACGGTCGCGGGATTCCGCGCCGCGCTGCCGGGTGCGGCGATCTATGTCTACGACAACAACAGCCGCGACCGGACGATCGAAGTCGCGCGCTCGGCCGGGGCCGTGGTCCGCAGCGAGCGGATGCAGGGCAAGGGCAATGTCGTGCGCCGCATGTTCGCCGATGTCGACGCCGACATCTATGTGATGGCCGACGGCGACGCGACCTATGATCCGGCCTCCGCCGCCGCGATGGTCGCGCGCGTCGCCGAGGAGGGGCTCGACATGGTCGTCGGCACCCGCGTCCACGAGGCCGCCGAGGCCTATCGGCGCGGCCATGTCCTCGGCAACCGGATGATGACCGGGATCCTCGCGCGGCTCTTCGGGCGGAGCTTCACCGACATCTTCTCGGGCTATCGCGTCTTCTCGCGCCGCTTCGTCAAGAGCTTCCCGGTGCTCTCGGCCGGGTTCGAGATCGAGACCGAGATCAGCGTCCATGCGCTCGAGCTCAAGATGCCGGTGGGCGAGCTCGAGACGCGCTATTTCGCGCGGCCCGAGGGGTCCGAATCGAAGCTCAGCACCTATCGCGACGGCTTCCGCATCGCGCGGACGATCGTGACGCTCTACCGGATCGAGCGGCCCCTGCTGTTCTTCGGCTGGATCGCGGCCTTCTTCGCCGCGGCGGCGATCGGGCTGAGCTTCCCGCTGGTCCTGACCTGGTTCGAGACCGGGCTGGTGCCGCGCTTCCCGACCGCGATCCTCGCGACCGGCCTGATGATCCTCGCCTTCTTGAACCTGTTCACCGGGCTGATCCTCGACACGGTGGTGCGCGGCCGGCGCGAGATGCGGCGGCTGGCCTATCTGGCGTTGCCGGGGCCCCTCAGGCCTTAGGCCGCACCAGCCCCAGCGCCATCAGACTCTCCGCCGTCGCCAGCACCGCCTCGTCGTTCGAGCGCGGTGTCCAGCCCAGCGCCCGCGCCTTGGCGTTGCTCGCGCGGCCCCGGATGCCGAGGCGGGGCACCGCCTCGCGCGCCAGCGGGTTGAAGATCGCGAGAAACCGGACGAGCCAGCTCGGGAGCGGCCGGGGCAGCCGCGTGCCTACCCGCTCGTGGAGCAGCTTCGCCATCTGGCCGAGCGACATCGGCTCGCCCGCCACCGCGAGGAAACGCTCGTTCGCGGCGCGGGGATCGGTCATCGCCTGGACCTGGAGCGCGGCGACGTCGCGCACGTCGACCACGCCGAACCAGAGATCGGGCGTGCCCGGGAGCACGCCGGCCATCATCTGGCGGACCATCTCGATCGAGGTGGAGAGATCGTCGTTGAGCGCCGGCCCGAAGATGCCGACCGGATTGACCACGGCGAGCTGGAGGCCGTTGCCCTCGGTCCGGATGAACTCCCAGGCGGCGCGTTCGGCGAGTGTCTTGGACTTCATATAAGGCTGGACGGCGGGGCCGTCGACATTGGTCCAGTCGGATTCGGTATAGGGCGCGGGCCGCTCGCCATGGCCGTAGCCGATCGCCGCGAAGGACGAAGTGAGCACCACGCGCTCGACGCCCGCGTCGCGCGAGGCGCGCAGCACGCGCAGCGTGCCGTCGACCGCGGGGCGGATCAGCGCCTGCTCGTCCTTGGGCTGGTGGAGCGGGAAGGGGGAGGCGACATGCTGGACATGGTCCATGCCGGCCACCGCCTCGGCCCAGCCCGCGTCCTTGCCGAGATCGGCGACCGCGAAACTCAGCCGGCTGTTATCGGCGCCGGCCTTTTCGAGCGTCGCGCGCACCTGAGGCTCGCGGGCGAGGTCGCGCACCGTGGCGCGGACATTGTGGCCCGCGGCGAGCAGCTGGAGGATGACATGGCTGCCCACGAAGCCGGAGCCGCCGGTGACCAGGACCCGATGTGCCGTCATCGTAACGATGTGGGATAGGAGGCGCCCCGCCGCAACCTCCGGGCGATGGCGGCCATGAGGTCCGCCAGGAGCTGCGCGGCGAGGAAGGCGAACAGCGCCCAGAGGCCATAGGAATAGCGCGGGATCGGCTGCACCAGCGCATAGGGGAGCCCCGCCGCGGCGACATAGAGCGCGATCAGGCCGTAATGGCGCCGCCGCCGGACGAGACCGACCGCGAGGCCGATCAGCCCGAGGATCGAGACGAAGCGGATCGCGTCGATCCGCTCGGTTTCCCAGACCGGCCAGTTGGTGAGCGCGCCCTGCCACCGCTCGGGCACATAGAATTGGCGATAGTGGCGCAGCAACAACCCGAGGAAGTCGAGCGGGTGCGCGGCGATCCAGGCCCGCGTCTCGGCGCCGAGCCGGCGGGCATAGGCGATTTCGCCGCCCGCGGCCCGGAGGCGCGCCTCGCCGGGCGGATTGGCATAGGGGTGGACGGCGTCCATGCGGGCGCGGAGCACTTCGAGCGGCGGCGCGGCGGTCGCGGCGGCGGGATGGTTGGCGATGGCGAGCTCGAGCCCGAAATTGCTGCGGAGCGCGATCGGCTCGCCCAGCACCGCGTGGTTGCGGAGCATCCAGGGTCCGACGACCAGCGCGAGCGCCGCGCCGGCGATGCCGGCGAATCGCAACGTCCGGGCGAAGTCGAGCCGGCGCAGCGCGAACCATGCCCAGCAGGCGCCGATCGCGAATCCGGTGGTCGGGCTCACGAAGAAGACGGCGGCCGCCAGCGCCGCGGCGAGGATCAGCGGCTGCCAGGCGATGTCCTCGCGCGTGTCGAGATCGGCGATCAGCAGCAGGTTGAGCATTGCGAGGCAGGTGGCGAGCGCACCCTCCCAATAGCGGAAGTCGGCGCATTCCTGCACGACATAGGCGGGGAGGAGGCAGAGGATCGCCAGGCCTCCCGCCAGTACCGATCGGGAGGCGCCGATGGCGGCGAACAGGCGGCGGGCGAGCAGGTAGCTCGCGAAGACCTGGAGAAGCGCCCAGCCGGTGAGGATCAGGCTGGCGGCCGCCGATTCGCTGCCGAACAGTCGGAAGACGCTTGCCGCGATCACGACCATCACGGGCATCAGGTGCGCGGTCGGTCCCTGGCCGGGGAAGAAGGCGTCGGCGATCACGCCGCGATCGGCGAGCGCCACCGCGGCGCGGGCGGCCTCCCCGAGATCGAGAAAGCGCGTGCCGGTCTCCGACAGGTCGATCCACCAGATTCGCAGTGCCAATCCGAGCGCGAGCAGCGCCGCCGTCAGCAGGGCGCCGCGTCGCTTTTCCACCCTGATCGCTCCCCTTTCGCGCATCGTCGGCGATCCTGTCGCCACATCAGGATGCTGGCAACCATAACCGAGGCTTGAACTCCGTCCGCCGAGCGCCGATGTTGGCGGCGGGCAAAAACAGACACAATGAGATCATTTCCCATGCATCCGCTTTCCGGTCAGATGACCATCGATCCCGTAACCGGCGGCCTCGTTCCGATCGTCATCGAGCAGTCGAGCCGCGGCGAGCGCAGCTTCGACATCTATTCGCGCCTGCTCCGGGAGCGGATCGTCTTCGTGACCGGTCCGGTCGAGGACCACATGGCCTCGCTGATCACCGCGCAGCTGCTCTTCCTCGAATCGGAGAATCCGAAGAAGGACATCTGGATGTACATCAACTCGCCGGGCGGCGTGGTGACGGCCGGCATGGCGATCCACGACACGATGCAATATATCCGTCCGCGCGTCGGCACGGTGTGCATCGGCCAGGCGGCGTCGATGGGCTCGTTCCTGCTCGCTTCGGGCGAGCCCGGCCTGCGCGTCGCGCTCACCAACGCGCGGATCATGGTCCACCAGCCCTCGGGCGGCGCCCAGGGCATGGCCTCGGACATCGAGATCCAGGCTAAGGAGATTCTCCGTATTCGCCAGCGGATGAATGACCTGTATGCGAAGTATACGGGCCAGCCGCTGGACAAGATCGAGCGCGCGATGGATCGCGACACCTTCCTCTCGGCGGACGAAGCCAAGGCGTTCGGCATCGTCGACGAAGTGTACGAGAAGCGGCCGCAGCCGGCGGACGACGCGTCAGCAGCTGCTTAAGGAGTCTGGCGTAAAAGCCAGATTCCGGATTGCCGGATAATCGCCCGCGTGTAGGATGGCGGGTGGCGTAACGTGCGCGCGACGCACGAAGGATGGAATTGAATGACCAAGCTCAGCGGCGGTGACTCGAAGAGCACGCTTTATTGCTCGTTCTGCGGGAAGTCGCAGCACGAGGTGAGGAAGCTCATCGCGGGCCCGACCGTGTTCATCTGCGACGAGTGCGTCGAGCTGTGCAACGACATCATCCGCGAGGAGACCAAGTCCTCGCTGGTGTCGAAGAAGGACGGCGGCGTCCCGACGCCGCAGGAGATCTGCGACGTGCTCGACGACTATGTCATCGGGCAGAAGCAGGCCAAGCGCGTGCTCTCGGTGGCGGTGCACAACCACTACAAGCGGCTGAACCACGGCGCCAAGGGCGCGGACGTCGAGCTCGCCAAGTCGAACATCCTGCTCGTCGGCCCCACCGGCTGCGGCAAGACCTTGCTCGCGCAGACGCTGGCCCGCATCCTCGACGTGCCGTTCACCATGGCGGACGCCACGACGCTCACCGAAGCCGGCTATGTCGGCGAGGA
>CBIFVW010000186.1:0-7599 GCA_966186155.1 uncultured Sphingomonas sp. | reverse complement strand
TCCTCACGCTGTCGCGCATCCTCGCGGTGCCGCTGCTCGCGGCGTTCCTGTGGTGGCCCGAATGGCGATTGGGCTACGCCATCGCCTTCGCTCTCTACTGCCTGATGGGCGTGACCGACTATTTCGACGGCTATCTCGCCCGCGCGCAGGGGACGGTGTCGAAGCTCGGCGTGTTCCTCGATCCCATCGCGGACAAGATCATGGTCGCGGCGGTGCTGCTGATCCTCGCGGGACGAGGCGTGATCGCCGAGGTGCATCTGATCCCCGCGCTCGTCATCCTGGTGCGCGAGATCGCGGTCTCGGGGCTCCGCGAGTTCCTGGGCGGCATCCAGGTCTCGCTTCCCGTCTCGCGCCTCGCCAAATGGAAGACGGCGCTCCAGCTCGTCGCGCTCGGCGGGCTGATCCTGGCGGGCGCGCTGCCCCAGATCTGGTGGCTGGAGCGTGTCGCCATGGCCGGTTTCTGGGCGGCGGCCGCGCTCACGCTGATCACCGGCTGGGATTATCTGCGCGTCGGCCTCAAGCACATGGACACGTGATGGAGGTGCTCTACTTCGCCTGGGTGCGCGAGCGCATCGGCACGGGGCAGGAGCGAGTCGATCCGCCCGAGGCGGTGCGCAACGTCGCCGACCTGATCGCCTGGCTGGCGGAGCGCGGCCCCGGCCATGCCGAAGCCCTTGCCGAGCCCGCGAGGCTGCGCGCCGCGATCGACCAGCGCTTCGTCCCGCTCGACGCGCTCCTCGGCGAGGCGAAGGAAGTCGCGCTCTTCCCGCCGGTGACGGGCGGATGATCCGGGTCTCGGTCGATTCCGCGCCGATCGAGCTGGCGGTCGAGCTCGCCGCGCTCGAGGAACGCGGGGCGGGCGGGGTCGCCAGCTTCACCGGCGTGGTGCGCGGGCGGGACGGCGTGACCGCGCTCGAACTCGAACATTATCCCGGCATGACCGAAGACGCGCTCTGCGCGCTCGCCGAGGCGGCGACCGAGCGCTGGGACCTGCTCGGCGTCACGATCGTCCACCGCGTCGGCCGGATGGAGCCCGGCGAGCGGATCGTATTCATCGGCACCGCCGCGCATCATCGCCGCGAAGCGCTCGACGCCTGCGCCTATCTGATCGACCGTTTGAAGACCGACGCTCCGTTCTGGAAGCGCGAATGGCGCGGGGAAGCGGCGGACTGGATCGAGGCGCGCGAGAGCGATGCCGAGGCGGCGGAGCGCTGGCAGTAGACGTACAGAATATTCCAGTTTATCTATCCGCTATGACCAAGCCGATGAATATCAATGTGCGCATCAGCGGTGGCCTGAGCGAATTCGTCGCCGACAACATCGGCGAGCACGGCGATTTCGAGAGTGTCAGCGAATATGTCCGTCATCTCATCCGCGAGCACAAGCAAATCGTCGAGAAGGAGCGTTTCGAGACGTTGAAGGCGGAGCTACAGCGGGCCTTCGCTGCGCCTGACGACCAATTCGTCAAGGTCGATCGTGAGGAACTGCTCGCCCGGATCAAGCGTCAGCGCGGGTGAAGGGCTATCGCCTTTTGCGTGATGCGGAGCACCGCATCGCCGAAATCTATCATTATACCTTCGATCGTTGGGGCGAGGATCAGGCTGACCGTTACTATCAAGGACTCTTCGATGCGTTCGAAGCCATTGCCAGCCGGAACGCGCAATGGCGCCAACTTCCCGCCGAACTAGGCCTTTCGGGCTATTTCTATCGCTACGAAAGGCACTTGATCTATTGGCGCATGCTTGAGGACAATGTCGTCGGTATCGTCACCGTTCTTCACGAGCGGATGTCGCATGCGGATTTGTTACGCGAAGCGTTCGAGGTCTGACCTGCTCACGGCTGCGCCTCAGCCAGCACGTCCGCCAGCAACCGGAAGTCGCGCTCGCGCGGGGAGGCCTTGCGCCACACCAGCGCGATGTGCCGGGCGGCGTTCTCGGCTGCGAGCGGGCGGGCGGCGACGCGGGTATGGTCGAGGATCCCGGCATCGACCGCCATCTCGGGCAGCATCGTCACGCCGAGGCCATTGTCGACCATCTGCACCATGGTGTGGAGCGAAGTCCCCATCATCGTCGCCTCGGCGCGAAGCTCCGGCCGGTTGCAGGCGGCGAGCGCATGGTCCTTGAGGCAATGCCCGTCCTCGAGCATCAGCAGGCGAGTCTCGTCGATCTCGGCGGGAGTGATCGAGGGATTGGGCGTCATCTCGCCCTCGCGGAACGCGACGAACAGCCGATCGTCGAACAGCGGCGCCACTTCGACGTCGCCACAGGCATAGGGCAAGGCGAGCAGCACGCAATCGGTGCGGCCATGGTGAAGGCCCTCGCAGGCGAGGCCGCTGGTCTCCTCGCGCAGGTAGAGCTTGAGGTCGGGATAGTCGCGGCGGAGCTGGGGAAGGATGCGCGGGAGCAGGAAGGGCGCGATCGTCGGAATCACGCTCATCCGCATCTCGCCCGAGAGCGGCCGCCCCGCGGCGCGGGCGAGGTCGCCGAGCTCGTCCGCCTCGCGCAGCACCCGCCGCGCCTTGTCGACGATCCGCTCGCCGAGCGGCGTGAAGCGCACCACTCGCCGGGTGCGCTCGACCAGCACCACGCCGATCAGCGTCTCGAGCTCGCGGATGCCTGCCGAGAGCGTCGATTGCGTCACGAAGCAGCTCTCCGCCGCGCGGCCGAAATGGCCATGGTCCTTGAGCGCGACCAGATATTGGAGCTGCTTGAGCGTGGGGAGATAGGTTTGCGCCATTGATCGCCTGTGTCGATGATTGGCGCTCTATATAGTGGGTTGGGCGATTACGTCACCCCGTCACCCGGTCATCGCATCGGTCCGCAGCGATCGGCATAAGGATCGGGACTGATGAGGAACGGCTCCTTCGGTGGGCTGCAGCGGGCAAGGTTCGTCGCCACGACGGTCACGGCCCGCTTCTTGAGCGCTTCGACGCCAGCGACGAAGTCGTCCCGCGTGCCCGCGAACGCCTTCGCATAGGCCGCGGCGCGCATGGCCGGCACGCGCGGGCAAGCCGTGGCGAAGGCGCGCAGCTCTCCCGTCATTGCCCGCCACAGCAACGGTTCGCCCGTCTTGCGGCCATACCCATAATAATAGGCCGAGCGCAGGCAGCCGTGACCGCTGGTATCGATCTGGAGGATCCGGCCATTGTCGACCAGCGCCACTGTCAGATCGCCGTCCGGCGCCTGCCAGCGCAGATGAAGCTTCTTCCATGCATTGGGCGCATGGATCATCGGCGGCTGGCTCGGATCGCGCGTCCATTCCTCCTGGATCAGCGTCATCGATCCGAAGCCGGTGCGATGCTCGACCGTCCCGCTCCACGCGGCGACTGCCAGCAGCAGGGAAAGCAGGCCCGCCATGCGCCAATCCTGCACCGCAGACGGAAAAAGGAAAAGGGCCGGGGATCGAACCCCGGCCCTTTCTTCAACCGCGCAGACCAGAAGGCGTCACGCCGCCTCGCTCAGCTCCTCGGGCAGCCGGATCATGTAGTCGAACGCCGAGAGCGCCGCGGTCGAGCCTGCGCCCATCGCGATCACGATCTGCTTGTAGGGCACGGTGGTGCAGTCGCCGGCCGCGAAGATCCCCGGCTGCGACGTCTCGCCGCGAGCGTCGATCTCGATCTCGCCCCGGCTCGACAGCGCGATCACGTCCTTCAGCCACTCGGTGTTGGGCACCAGCCCGATCTGGACGAAGATGCCTTCGAGCTCGATCTGGTGCTCGGTGCCGTGATTGCGGTCCTTGTAGGTGAGGCCGGTCAGCTTCTCGCCGTCGCCGAAGACTTCGTTGGTGAGCGCCGAGGTGATCACCTTGACGTTGGGCAGGCTGCCGAGCTTGCGCTGGAGCACCGCGTCGGCGCGGAGCTGGCTGTCATATTCGATCAGCGTGACGTGCGCGACGAGGCCGGCCAGGTCGATCGCCGCCTCGACGCCCGAATTGCCCCCGCCGATCACCGCGACGCGCTTGCCCTTGAACAGCGGGCCGTCGCAATGCGGGCAATAGGTCACGCCCTTGTTGCGATATTCCTCATCGCCGGGGACGCCCATCGCCCGCCAGCGCGCGCCGGTGGAAAGAATCACGGTGCGTGCCCTGAGGCTGGCGCCGTTGGCCAGCACGACTTCGTGCAGCCCGCCCTCGTGCTTGGCCGGAACCAGCCTGCTCGCGAGCTGGTGGTTCATGATGTCGACGTCATAGTCCTTGACGTGCTGCTCGAGATGCGCGGCGAGCCTCGGCCCCTCGGTGTGCGGCACCGAGATGAAGTTCTCGATCGCCATCGTGTCGAGCACCTGGCCGCCGAAGCGCTCGGCGGCGATGCCGGTGCGGATGCCCTTGCGCGCGGCATAGATCGCCGCCGCCGCGCCCGCGGGGCCGCCGCCGACCACGAGCACGTCGAACGGCTCCCTGGCGCTGATCTTCTCGGCGGTGCGCGCTTGCGCCCCGGTGTCGATCTTCGCGACGATCTGCTCGAGCTCCATCCGGCCCGAGGCGAAGGGCTCGCCGTTGAGGAACACGGTCGGCACCGCCATCACCTTGCGTTCCTCGACCTCGGCCTGGAACAGCGCGCCGTCGATCGCGGTGTGCGTGATGCGCGGGTTGAGCACCGCCATCAGGTTCAATGCCTGCACGACGTCGGGGCAGTTCTGGCACGAGAGCGAGAAATAGGTCTCGAAGGCATAGTCGCCCTCGAGGTTCCGGATCCGCTCGATCAGCTCCTGCGCCGCCTTGCTCGGATGGCCGCCGACCTGGAGAAGCGCGAGCACCAGCGAAGTGAACTCGTGCCCCATCGGCAGGCCGGCGAAGCGCACGCCGATATCGGTGCCGGCGCGGCGGATCAGGAAGCTCGGCTTGCGCGCATCGTCGCCGGAGCTGACCGCGATCTTGTCCGAAAGCGCGGCGATCTCGTCCAGCAGCGTCCCGAGCTCGCGCGACTTGGCGTCGTCGCCCAGCGAAGCGACGAGCTCCACGGGCTCGCGGATGTTCACGAGATAGGTTTTGAGCTGCTGCGTCAGATTGGCGTCGAGCATGGAAAACTCCAACTAATCCAGAGACGAAACGGCCCGGGACGGGGAGGGGGAATCCGTCCCGGGCCGCGTGGGGCACTCGAAGGGGGCTGACGAGTGCCTTTAGATCTTGCCGACCAGGTCGAGCGAGGGGGCCAGGGTCTCTTCGCCCTCTTCCCACTTGGCCGGGCAGACCTCGCCCGGGTGCGCCGCGATGTACTGGGCAGCCTTGATCTTGCGGAGCAGCTCGGCCGCGTTGCGGCCCACGCCCTCCGAAGTGATCTCGACGAGCTGGATCACGCCCTCGGGATCGACCACGAAGGTGCCGCGGTCGGCCAGGCCCTGGCCCGCGCGGAGCACGTCGAAGTTGGTCGACAGGACGTGGTTCTGGTCGCCCAGCATGTAATAGTTGATCTTGCCGATCGCCGGCGACGTGTCGTGCCAGGCCTTGTGGCTGAAGTGCGTGTCGGTCGACACCGAATAGACCTCGACGCCCATCTTCTGCAGCTGCGGATAGATGTCGGCCAGGTCCTCGAGCTCGGTCGGGCACACGAAGGTGAAATCCGCCGGATAGAAGAAGAAGACCGCCCACTTGCCCTTCACGTCCGCGTCGGTGACGGTCACGAACTTGCCTTCCTTATAGGCCTGCGCGGTGAACGGCTTGATGGTGCTGCCGATGAGAGCCATTGCTGTGTTTTCCTCCAGAGCGGGGGTGGATGTTGCGATGCCGCATATAGGTGTGCTGCACCGCAACGGGAAATGGGAAGCTCCGTTCGCGCTGATCGGATTAATCGATCAAAAGGGCGTGATCGATCGAGCGAGACTCAGCGCAACGCGAGGTAGAGATTGTAGAGGCTGGTCAGCGTCAGCACCACGCCGACGAGCAGCATCAGCGTCTTGGCGGGCACGCGCTTGGCGAGCATCGCGCCGAAGGGCGCCGCGATCACGCCGCCGATCAGCAGGCCCACGGTGGCCAGCGTGAACGCTTCCCAGCCGAGCTGGGTGATGAAGGTCGCCGAGATCGTCGTGGTGACGAAGAACTCGGCGGTGTTGACCGTGCCGATGGTCTGGCGGGGGCTCGCGCCCTGGACGAGCAGGTTGCTCGTCACCACCGGTCCCCAGCCGCCGCCGCCCGCCGCGTCGAGGAATCCGCCGACCAGGCCGAGCGGCTCGACGATCCTGGGCGACTTCTCGTGCGGCGGATAATGCTGCGCGCGCCAGAGCAGATAGAGGCCGATGCCGGTCAGGTAGACGAGGATGAAGGGCTTGGCGGTCGACGCATGGATGTTCGAGAGCACATAGGCGCCGAGCGCACCGCCGATCACGCCGGGCACCGCGATGCGCAGGAACAGCTTCCAGTTGACGTTCTTGTGCGCCGCGTGGCTGATGCCGGAGACGGCGGTGGTGAAGGTCTCCACCGTGTGCACGCCTGCCGAGGCCATGGCCGGGGGGACGCCCAGGCTCAGCAGCAGCGTGTTGGAGATGACGCCGAACGCCATCCCGAGCGCGCCGTCCACCATCTGCGCGGCGAAGCCCACGGCGATGAAGGGGAGCAGCAACGCCAGGTCGATACCGAAGATCATCCGCGCCCTTCTCGCTTGGCCAAGGCCGTCTGAGATGCCGCCGGCCGTCAAATCCCACAAGATACATAGTGTTTAGACGGGACAAGCCCGGGCCGGGGTGTTCTGGAAATCGGCCGGCCCATGCACTAAATGGACGCGGCAAAGGGGAGCCGGCCATGTTCCAGCGTCTGAACGCCTATCTCGACTCGATCCGCGCGCGCGACCCTGCGCCGCGCAGCCGTGCCGAGATCCTGCTCTATCCCGGCGTCTGGGCGCTCGGCTATCATCGCGTCGCCCACCGGCTCTACAAGCATGGCTGGTTCTTCCTCGCGCGCTGGATCAATCACTGGTCGCGCTTCGTCACTGCGATCGACATCCATCCGGGCGCCAGGATCGGCCGCAACTTCTTCATCGACCATGGCTTCGTCGTGATCGGCGAGACCGCCGAGATCGGTGACGACGTCACCATCTACCAGTGCGTGACGCTGGGCGGCACCAGCCCGGACAATGGCCTGGCGGGCAAGCGCCATCCGACGATCGAGGACGGCGTGATCATCGGCTCGGGCGCCCAGGTGCTGGGGCCGATCACCGTCGGCGCGCGCGCGCGGATCGGCGCCAATGCGGTGGTCACCAAGGAAGTGCCCGAGGGTGCGGTGATGGTCGGCATCCCCGCCAAGCCGACCCTGGTCGAGGCCGCGACGTGGCAGAAGGACTTCGTGCCCTATGGCACGCCGTGCAGCGAGCTGTTCGATCCGCAGACCCAGAAGCTCGAGATCCTGCGCTGCGAGCTCGAAGCGATGCGCAAGCGGCTCGACGCGGTCCTCGCCGAGCGCCAGGAAGAGCGGGACCGGCGCGACAGTGCCTAGGGCCCGTGCTCGATACTCGCGATGGCCGTGATCGCCCTGGGAAGCCCGCTGGCAAGGAGCGGCTCGCAGTCGCGTGGCGACGCCACGCGCAAGAGACGCGACGCAGCCAGCGGGCTTCCCAGGGCGACCCCTTCGGGGCGGGCGGCTTTTGGCGCATGGCGGGCGTCGCTCGTCGGT
>CBIFVW010000185.1:0-7663 GCA_966186155.1 uncultured Sphingomonas sp. | reverse complement strand
GAGACGCCGTTCTGCACCGGCGGCTTCTACGGCGCGCGCACCAGGCGGTTCGGCCGGCTGCTCGCCCGGTCGCCGCGCGCCGCGGCGTTCGTGATGCATCCGCTCGTCCTCGGCGTCGCCGAGCGGGTGCTGGCGCCCTGGTGCGACCGGATCCAGCTCAACCTGACCCAGGCGATCGCGCTCCATCCGGGCGCGCCGCCGCAGCTGCCGCACCGCGACCAGGACATGTGGCGCGGGGCGGTCGGCGAGGTCGAATATCTGGTCAACGTCATGTGGCCGTTCACGCCGTACCGCCGCGCGAACGGCGCGACCCTGGTCTGGCCGCACAGCCATGGCCGCGCGGCGCTCGAGCCCGAGCCGAGGGGCGAGCCGATCGCCATCGAGCTCGACCCCGGCGCGGCGCTGCTGTTCCTCGGCTCGACCCTGCACGGCGCGGGCGGCAACACGACCAGCTCGACCCGGCGCGGGATGATCGTCAGCTACTGCCTGGGCTGGCTCAAGCCTTATGAGAATCAGTGGCTCGCCTATCCGCCCGCGGTCGCCCGGGGTTTCGCGCCCGAGCTCGCGGCGCTGGCCGGCTACCGCCAGCACCGCCCCAATCTCGGCAATTACGAAGGCCAGTGCCCGTCGGTGCTGCTCCGCGGCGGGGAGCCGGGGCGGCTCGGGGCGGTCGACGCGCTGCGCCCGGACCAGCAGGCGCTGGTCGAGGCCTATGTCGCACGCCAGCATGGAGGCGGCGCGCGGCAGTGAGTCCGGGGGTCGTCTTCGAGCGCGTCTATCGCGAGCTGAAGCGGCAGCTGGGCGAGGGGCTGCTCCGTCCGGCGATGCCGATCGACCCGGTCGCGGTCGGCGCCGGGCTGGGCGCGAGCATCACGCCGGTGCGCGACGCGCTCCACCGGCTGGTCGGGGAGCAGCTCGTCGAGGCGCCCGCGCATGACGGGTTCCGCGTGCCGCTGCCGAGCGAGGCGGCGCTGCGCGACCTCTATGCGTGGAACGGCAGCATCCTCGGCCTTGCCGTCGGCCGGGCGGCGTCCGGGCGCATCGGTTCCCCTCCGCTCCGGCCGGGAGAGCCGGACGCGCCCGGCCTGTTCCTGGCGATCGCGCAGGCGACGGGCAGCGGCGAGCATGCGCGCGCGGTGGCGCGGCTCAACGACCGGCTGGCGCCCTATCGGCAGGTCGAGGCGCGCGCGCTGTCGGGCATGCACGAAGAGCATGCGGCGATTGCGGCGCTGCTCGGCGCCGGCGACCGCACCCGCCTCAACCGGGCGCTGGCGCAATATCACCGGCGCAGGATGCGCGCCGCGCCGGACATCCTCGCGCTGCTGCTCGAAGGGGCCTGACGCTCCGCTCAGAGGCGGGAAGGAGGCGCGGACGATGCGGCGCGGTCATCGGGGCCGGCGACCGCACAGGCTGCGACGATCCGCGGGAGATAGCCGCGGCAGAAGTCGAGATAGGTCCGGACGATGGTCGAGGGGTGGCGATGGGCCGGATAGAGAAGGTGGATCGCCTGTTCGGGCAGCGGGTGCCCGGGCAGGAGCGGCACCAGGCGCTGCGCGCGGATCGCCGGCGCGGCGAGGAACGGCGGAAGCTCGGTGACCACATCGCCGTCGAGCGCGCGGCGGCGCAGATGATGATAATCGTTGGTCGAGAGGATTGGGCGCGGCTCGACCCGGTGCCCGCCGAGCTCCCAGCGGGGCGGAACGTCGACGCGCGACGCCCAGGCGGCGCAGGGGAAGCGGTCGAGCGCGTCGGGTTCCGCGGGCATGCCCAGGCGCCCGACCAGCTCGGGGCTGGCGACGAGCACATGCCGGTAGGACAGCATGTGCCGGGCGACCATCGTCTCATGGACGATCGCGCCGACGCGCAGGGCGACGTCGATGCCGTCCTCGGTCAGGTCCACGCGCCGCTCGGTCGAATGAACATGCACCTGGATGTCGGGATAGCGGTGCTGGAAGGCGGCGAGCAGGTCCCACCACGGCTCGAACGACTGGGGCAGCGAGAGCCGCAGGCGTCCCTTCAGCTGCGCCTGGTCGCTCACCACTGCCTGCTCGGCCTCGAGCAGCGCTTCGACGCCGCGGCCCGCATGCTCGTAGAGCCGGTTCCCGGCGTCGGTGAGCCTGGTGCCGCGCGCGGAGCGCTCGAGCAGCTGCACGTCCAGCTCGCGCTCGAGCGCGCGGATGCGGCGGCTCAGCGTCGGCAAGGGGATGTCGAGGCGGGCGGCCGCAGCCGACAGGCTTCCCGCCTGCACGACGGCGACGAACATCCGGGCGGCGTTCAGATCCATGGCGGTCCCTACCATATTCGAGAGGATGACTGCCATCAATGCGTCTTCACTTCCATATCTGGCGGTATAGATGCGGAGGCGAAGGAAATCGTTCGTGACCGGCCACCCGCCGGGATGGCGCGGCGTCCAGCTGCATCGGCAGTCTGGCGGGCAGGCGCGGACCCATGTCCCGTCCAAAACGGAGAGCATCATGCGAAAGACCAGTGCCGTCATCCTCGCCGCGGCGTCCGCGGCCGTCGCAGGGCCGGGCGCCTCGGCCCAGCAGGCCCGACCGGCGCGCGAGCCGGTCACCGTCGAGAACTACAGCCGCGCGCAGAGCGACATCTATTTCGCGCACACGGTGAAGGCCGGCGCCTTCGGCAAGCTCCAGCATGGGCGCGCGCTCACCGCGCCGGGGCAGCGGGGGATCATCCGCCCCAACCGCGACACGCTCTATTCGTTCGGGGTGTTCGACCTCGACGCCGGCCCGGTGACGATCACGCTGCCGCGCGGCGCGAAGCGCTTCATGGGAATGCAGGTCGTCAACCAAGACCAGCTCACGCCGATCGCCCATGACGAGCCCGGCACCTACACCCTGACCAGGGAGACGGCGGGCACCCGCTATGCCACGGTGGTCGTCCGCTTCCTCGTCGATTTCTCGGATCCGGAGGAGGTCCGGCAGGTCCATGCCCTGCAGGACGCGATCAGGGTCAGCCAGCGCAGCTCCGGCACGTTCGCGGTTCCCGACTGGGACGAGGACAGCCTGCAGAAGGTCAGGGCGGCGCTGCTCGTGCTCGGCACCACGCTCACCGACACGCGCGGCGCCTATGGTGCGCATGCCCGCGACGTCGATCCGGTGAAGCACCTGATCGCGAGCGCCCTGCTCTGGGGCGGAAACCGCGACCGGGACGCGCTCTACTATCCGGTCACGCCTGCGCGGAACGACGGCGGCACCGTCTACAGGCTGACGGTCGGGGAGGTGCCGGTCGACGGCTTCTGGTCGGTCACCGTCTACAACCGCGACGGCTATTTCGACCCTAATCCCGACAACGCCTATTCGGTGAACAGCCTCACTGCGAAGAAGGCGGCGGACGGCTCGGTGACCATCCAGTTCGGCGGATGCGATGGCAGGACGCCCAACTGCCTTCCGGTCATGGACGGCTGGAACTACACGGTGCGCCTGTTCCGCCCGCGTGCGGACGTGCTCGAAGGCCGCTGGCGCTTCCCCATCGCGCAGCCAGCGAACTGACCGCGCCCCGCAACGGCCGAGCGCGCATCGACCGGCGGCACATGTTGCCGGGCGGCTGACGGGCCGATCGGGCCCTCAGCCTCCGAGGCTATTCCGAAGCGTGCCCACGGGAGAGCGACGGCAAGCGCCCCAATTTCGGTCGATTGGCAACCCATGGCCGGAAGGACGTACTGCGACGAACGGGCATGGAGCCGATGACAATGCCAGCTTGGGGGCGGTAGGGAAAATGCCGCCACCGCTCTCGGGCGGACGCCGCGACGGGCCGATGAACCATCTCCCCGGAGGACATTGCGTGATGTCCCCCGCCTTGCCAGAAGGACCGACGTGCCACGGACAGCGGTCAAGTTCACACCCAAGCGGGGTCGCCCGGACGCGAAACAGCTCGCGGCGATCGATCGCGCGATCATCGCCACCGCGCGTGCCCGGTTCCTGGAGGAGGGTTACGACGCGGTGGCGATGGAAGGGGTCGCAGCCGCCACCGGCGTGTCGAAGGGCACGCTCTACTCGCGCTACAAATCCAAGGAGGCGCTGTTCACGGCCGTCGTCGAGGCCAGCGTGCGCGACTGGGCGGCCTTGTCCACCCGGGAGGAGCAGCTTCTCGGGGATGATATCGGCGAGAGGCTCCACCACCGCGCGCGCGTGACCGCGCGCGCGGTGCTGCTGCCCGACGCCCAGGCGTTCCAGCGGCTGCTGCTCTCGACCCGCGACCGCTTTCCCGAACTGTCGAAGATCATGTACGACGTGGGCTACCTCCACATCGTCAGGCTCATCACGAGCGACATCGAGGCGGCGGCCGAGCGCGACGGCGTGCCCGTACACGATGCGCTCAGCATCGCGCAGCTGCTGGTGTCGTCGATCACCGGCTGGCAGCTCGAGGAACGGTCGCACCGCGAGGTGTCGACTGGGGAACTCGAAGCCTTTGGCGCCCGCGTGGCGGACTTGCTGCTCGCTGCACGCGCTACCTGGTAGGCTCGGGGCTGCGAACCAATCAAGGAGGGCGGGCCCGCCTGATGGCCGACCCGCCCCTTGCTCGTCAGTAGTCCATCGACGACACCGACATCCTGGGCGTGATCGTGGAGAAGCTCAGCGGCAAGTCGCTGCAGGCTTTCCTCGACGAGCGGCTGATAAAGCCGCTCGGCATGAAGGACACCTCCTTCTATCTGCCCCGCGAGAAGGCCGGCCGTCTTGCCGTCGTTTATGATGGCGAGCAAGGCGGCCTGAAGCGGGCGCTGGACGCGAGCGCGTGGAAGGGTGGGGACCATTTCGGGCAGGGGCATTATCTGGACGGCCCGCGCATCGCCTATTCGGGCGGCGCGGGCCTGTTGTCGACTGCGGCGGACTATAGCCGTTTCCTCGAGATGATGCGGCGCGGCGGCGAGCTCGACGGGCGGCGCTATCTCAGCCGCAAGTCGGTGGAGCTGATGGTGTCCAACCACCTCGGAAAGATCGACTATAACCCCGGCATGGGCTTCGGGCTCGGCTTCTCCATCCGCATGGACCTGGGAGCCGCAGGCGAGCCAGGTTCCGTGGGCGAGTTCGGCTGGGGCGGCGCCTATCACAGCGAATATTGGGTCGATCCCGAGGAGGGGCTCACGGTCGTCTATATGACCCAGCTGCTGCCTGCCGGAGACATAGACGACCATGGCAAGCTGCGGGCGCTGATCTACCAGGCCATCGACTGAACGCGAGCGTCGAAGGGCGAAAGGGCGACATCCCGGCGTGTGTGCGACAGCAGACGAAACATTCGACATTGCGCGCAAGCGTGCCGTCGCCCCAGCTCTTCGGCTTGCGTCGCCTTTCAGCTTGCCGGTTCGGCGGCCATCCCGGCGAGACGAGTCAGGGTGTTCCAGTTGCGGAAGGTGAGGCGGGCGCCGGTGCGGCGTTCGATCGCCGCGGGCAGCAGCTTCGATTTCGAGACCTGTCCGGCATAGTCCACCACCAGGTCGCTGCCGATGCGCACGATCCGTTCGGGGCCGGGGTGCAGGTCCAGACCGTCGAAGCCGCGACCGGGATCCTTGACGAAGCACACCGCCAGCTCGCTCGGGCGGTCACGAGCGGCTCCAGGAAACGGGTTGGCCGCGACGATCGCGGCAAGCCCGTCCGGCGTGCGGATCACGACCTCGTTGGCGAGGCCGAAGCTCCGCAGCGCCTCGCGCACCATCGCCTCCGCGGTTTCCTCGGCCCCCTCGGTTTCCAGCACGAGATTGCCGGTCGTGATCCAGCTTCTCGCATCGGCAAAGCCGACGCGCCGGCACGCCTCGGTCAAGTCGCGCATCGACATCCTCGCATGCGTCGCGGGGCCGATCGCGCGTATCAGGGCGACGAAGCGGTTCATGAACGTTTCCCTCGTTGAGGCTTTTGGGCAGCCCCGGAAACCAGGTCAAATCGTGCGTGCGGACTCCCATTCCGACAGGAACGGCTACCGCTCTTCCTCCACGGCGACCGCGGCGGACAGCTTGTCGACGATCCGGTCGAGCTGAGCGCGCTCTTCCTGGCCGAGAATTCCGAAGATCCTCTCGACCAGCTGCAGACGCAGCGGCTCGGTCGCGGCGATCGCCTGCCTGCCCGCCGATGTGATGGAGACGCGTTTCACGCGCCGGTCGTGCGCATCGGGATCGCGCCGGACCAGCCCGTCACGTTCCAGCGCGTCGAGCGCATCGGTCACCGTGCGCGGCGCGAACCCGAACATCTCGGCGATATCGACTGCGCGCACCGGCCCTTCCCGATCGATGTGCATCAGCATCTTGGTGCGCGCCAGCGAAGCCCCGTTCTGCGCCATGCGCTGATCGAGCAAGCGGTGCATCCGCAGGAACAGCTTGCCGAAGGCCGTCGCAAGCGGATCGAGTTGGTTGTTGCACATATTTAGTGAGGACCCTCAATAAATGGTATTGCCATATGTTGCAAGTGCGAGCATGGGCAGCCGCCGAAGTCGCGTGGAGGATGGACGAGCGATGTCGGAACAGCAATCTCAGCCAGACGCCCAAGGGAGCGACGGCAAGGGCGCGGGCGGAGAAGCGGCGGCGAAAAGCGGCGGAAGCGCCCGCGTTCGTGTGATCCTGACCGTCGTGCTGGCGGCCGTGCTGATCGGCGGCGGTCTGTGGTACTGGCGCTACGAGAGCTACGGCCGATACCAGCAGGGCACCAACGACGCCTATATCCAGAGCGACGCGGTCGTCGTGGCGCCGAAGGTCAGCGGCTATGTCGACGCCGTATTCGTCGCCGACAATCAGCAGGTCCGCGCCGGCCAGCCGCTGATGCGGATCGATCCGCGCGACTATCGCGCCCGCGCCGACCAGTTCCAGGCGCAGATCGGCGTCGCCGAGGCCAATGCCGAGGGCGTGCGTGCCCAGATCCGCGAGCAGCAGGCCGCGATCGAGCAGGCACGTGCCCAGCTCGCCACCGCCGAGACCCGCCTGCGCTTCGCGCGCGAGCAGGTCGCCCGCTACGCCCCCCTCGCCGCGACCGGCGCCGAGACGGGAGAGCGGCTGGCGCAGCTGCGCAGCGACGCGCGCGACGCGGCGACGCAGGTGGCCAACGCCCGCGCCGCGCTCCTCACCGCCGAGCGCCGCGTGGGTACGCTGCAGGCCCAGGTCGGCCAGGCGCTGTCGCAGGGCCGGGCGGCGACGGCCCAACTCGCCGCCGCAAATGCCGATCTTGGATCAACGATCATCCGCGCCAGCATCGACGGTCGGGTCGGCGACAAGACGGTGCAGCCGGGCCAGTTCCTGCAGCCGGGCGTGCGCACGATGTCGATCGTGCCGGTGCAGAAGCTCTATGTGGAAGCCAATTTCAAGGAGACCCAGCTCGCGCTGATGCGCGTCGGGCAGCCGGTTACGATCGAAGTCGATGCGCTCGACGGCGTCGAGCTGCACGGCAGGGTCGAGAGCTTCTCGCCCGGCACCGGGGCGCAATTCTCGCTGCTGCCGCCGCAGAACGCGACCGGCAACTTCACCAAGATCGTCCAGCGCGTGCCGGTGCGCATCTCGATCGACGCGGGGCCGGCGGCGCGCCAGCTGCTGCTGCCGGGCATGTCGGTGGAGGTGACGGTCGACACCCGCTCGGCGCGCGGCGACCGCGAGCGGATCGAGCACGAGGAGGCCCGCCGCCGGGGTGCCCGTCCGTGACCGCTGCCGCCGCCGACGCGGCCGGCC
>CBIFVW010000184.1:0-7665 GCA_966186155.1 uncultured Sphingomonas sp. | reverse complement strand
GAATGGAGACGCGGCAGATGGCCGCGGAGCAGGTCGACGACTTCGATCGCAGCGCGGGCACGATCATCCAGACCGCGCGGCCGCTCGACGTCGCGGTGACCACCGACAGCTGGATCGCGGTCCAGGCGGCCGATGGCAGCGAAGCCTATACGAGGCGCGGCGATCTCCAGATCGCCCCCTCGGGCGTGTTGGAAACCGGCGACGGTTTCCCGGTGATGGGGTCGGGGGGCCCCATCACCGTGCCGCCCGCCGACAAGATCCTGATCGCGCCGGACGGCACGCTGTCGATCGTGCCGCGCGGCGGCGACGCGACCCAGCCGCAGGAGATCGACCGGATCAGGCTGGTCAGCACCCAGGGCAGCCAGACCGCCAAGGGGCTCGACAACCTGCTCCATGTGAAGGGCGGCGGCGTGCTGCCCGCCGATCTCGACGCCAAGGTCCAGTCGGGCTCGCTCGAGCAGTCGAACGTCAACCTGACCCAGGCGCTGGTCGACATGATCGAGAACCAGCGCAGCTACGAAGTGCAGGCCAACCTGCTCAAGGAAGCCAAGAACATGGACGAGAGCGCCGCATCGCTGATGCGGATGCCCGCCTAAAGGGAGACAGACGATGGGTTCGTCGGCAATGCACATCGCGCGGACCGGGCTCGACGCCCAGGACACGCGCATGCGAGTGATCTCGAACAACCTCGCCAACGTCAACACGACCGCGTTCAAGCGCGACCGCGCCTCGTTCCAGACGCTCGCCTACCAGGTCGTCACGGCGCCGGGCGCGGCCTCGACCGCCGAGACGCGCTATGCCACCGGGCTCAACCTCGGCACCGGCGTGCGCGTCCAGGGGACGCAGCGGATCGAGACCCAGGGCTCGCTCCAGACCACGGGCAACGGGCTCGACATGGCGCTGGACGGCAATGGCTATTTCCAGGTGCAGCTGCCGGGCGGCCAGCTCGGCTATACCCGCGCCGGCAATTTCTCGCGCTCGCCCGAGGGCCAGCTGGTCACCTCGGAAGGCTATCAGGTGATGCCGGGGGTCAACATCCCCGAGGGCGCGATCTCGGTCACCGTCGGTACCGACGGCACCGTATCGGCGCAGATGCCGGGCCAGACCGACCTGACCCAGATCGGCCAGATCCAGGTCGCGGCCTTCCCCAATCCGGCGGGCCTCCAGGCGACCGGCGACAATTACCTGATCGAGACGCCCGCGAGCGGCGCCGCCACGCTGGGCAATGCCGGCCAGGACGGGCGCGGCAACATCCGCCAGGGCATGCTCGAGGGATCGAACGTCAACGTCGTCGAGGAGCTCGTCGACATGATCGAGACCCAGCGCGCCTATGAGGTCAATTCGAAGATGATCTCGGCGACCGACGAGATGCTCAAATATGTCAACCAGAACATCTGACATGCGCTCGCTCCCCTTCATCGCCGGCCTCGCCGTGGGCACGCTGATCGCGCTCCTGCTGTCGATCGCGCCGGCGCCCGCGCACGCCCAGTTCCTGGGGATCGGCAAGAAGCAGCCCAAGGAGGATTTCTCCGCGACCCTGCCCGCCGCCCCGGCGCCGCGGCCGGCGAACGGCGGCATCTTCCAGGCCGAGGACGGCTATGCCGCGCTCTACGAGGGCGCGCGCGCCCGGCGCGTCGGCGATCCGCTGACGATCGTGCTGGTCGAGCGCACCTCGGCCTCCAAGTCGGCGAGCTCGAAGCTCGACAGCGGCGGCGGCTTCTCGCTGGCGCCGCCGAGCACCGGCGCGCTGTCGCTGTTCAAGGAGAGCGACGCGTCGGTGAGCGGCAAGCGCAACTTCACCGGCACCGGCGCGGCCGACCAGGCGAACGCGCTGTCGGGCGAGATCAGCGTCACCGTGGCGGCGGTCTATCCCAACGGCACGATGCTGGTGCAGGGCCAGAAGCGCGTGACGCTCAACCGCGGCGACGAGTTCGTCCAGATCAAGGGGATCGTCCGCCCCGCGGACATCGACGCGAACAATCGCGTGCCCTCGACCCGCGTCGCCGACGCCCGCATCGCCTATACCGGCAAGGGCGACGTCGCCCGCGCCAGCCGCCAGGGCTGGCTGAGCCGCTTCTTCCAGATCATCAGCCCCTTCTGAGCCGGAGCAGATCCATGATCCGTGGCTTCCTCGCATTGCTCGCCCTGCTCGTCGCCGCGACGCCGGCCATGGCGCAGCGCGTCAAGGACCTGGGCGGCTTCCAGGGCATCCGCACCAACCAGCTGACCGGCTACGGCATCGTCGTCGGCCTGCCGGGCACGGGCGACGACAATCTGGAGTACACCGTCCAGTCGATGAAGGGCGTCGCGTCGCGCTTCGGGCTGCAGCTCCCCGCGGGAGTCGCGCCGGGGCTCAAGAACGCCGCGGTGGTGATGATCACCGCCGAGCTGCCGCCTTTCGCCAAGCCGGGGCAGAAGCTCGACATCACCGTCTCGTCGATGGGCAAGGCCAAGAGCCTGCGCGGCGGCACGCTGATCCTGACGCCGCTCCAGGGCGCCGACGGCCAGATCTACGCGATGGCGCAGGGCAACCTCGCCGTGGGCGGGCTCGGCGCCGAGGGCAAGGACGGGTCGCAGATCGTGGTCAACACGCCGAGCTCGGGCCGCATCCCCGAGGGCGCGACCGTCGAGCGCACCGTGGACACGGGCTTCGATCGCTCGCCCTTCGTCACCTTCAACCTCGCCCGCGCCGACTTCACCACCGCGCAGCGCGTCCAGGACGCGATCAACCTGCGCTTCGGCCCCGGCCGCGCCCGCGCGATCGACGGAGTGTCGGTCGCGATCCAGGCGCCCGAGGGCCGCGACGTCCGCGCCGAGCTGATGAGCGAGATCGAGAATCTCGAGGTCGAGGCCGCCGAGGCGCCCGCCCGCGTGATCGTCAATGCGCGCACCGGCACCGTGGTGATCAACTCGGCGGTCCGCGTCAGCCCCGCCGCGGTGACGCACGGCAAGCTCACCGTCCGCATCGACGAGAACCAGCAGACCAGCCAGCCCGCGCCGTTCAGCAAGGGCGAGACCCGCACCGAGCAGCACAGCGCGGTCGGCGTCGAGGAGGAGAAGCGGCCGATGTTCCTGATGGAGCCCGGCCCCAAGCTCTCCGACGTGGTCAAGGCGGTCAACGCGATCGGCGCGTCGCCGGCCGACCTCGTCGCGATCCTCGAGGCGCTCAAGGAAGCGGGCGCGCTCAAGGCGGAGCTGATCATCCTGTGAGCAACGTATCGCGCCTCGCCGGGAGCCCGTCGGGCGGCGTGTCGACCGACACGTCGCGCCTGGCGTCCAAGGACAATCTCGAAGCCGCGGGTCAGCGCTTCGAGGCGATCTTCACGGGCATGATGCTCAAGTCGATGCGGGCGGCGAAGCTCGGCGACGGGCTGTTCGACAGCAAGGCCGAGGAGCAGTTCCGGGACATGCAGGACCAGATGCTCGCGCAGAACATGGCGGCGCACGCGCCGATCGGCATCGGCAAGGCGATGACCGAGTTCCTCGCCAAGGGAATGAAGGCCGAAACCCCGGACGCCGCGCCAACGACTGACGGAGCCGCCCGATGACCGACCTGCTCTCGATCGGCGCCTCGGGCGCGCGCGCCTATCAGTCGGCGCTGGCGACGACTTCGGACAACATCGCCAATGCGGCGACGCCCGGCTATTCGAAGCGCACCGCGACGGTGCGCGAAGTGGTCGCGGCCGGGGGCAACAGCGTCGCCACGGCGTCGGGCCTCGGCGCCGCGGTGGGCGGCGTCACTCGCGCGGGCGATCCGTTCCGCGCGAGCGAGGTGCGGAGCACCGGCTCGGACCTCGCGCGCACGCTCGCCGGGGCGACCTGGCTCCAGCGGATCGACGAATCGCTGACCGGCAACAAGCTGGGCGACCGGCTGACCGCCTTCTTCACCTCGGCCAAGGCGGTCGCCGCCGACCCCACGGCGCTGCCGGCGCGCGCCGCGATGCTCGAGGCGGCGTCGGGCGTCGCGGCCGCCTTCTCGGCGACCGGCGCGGCGCTGGACGGCGCGATGGCCGATCTCGACGGCTCGGCGGGGACGGCGACGGCCCAGCTCAACAATCTCTCGGCGAGCCTCGCCCAGGTCAATTCGGGCCTCGCCCGCGCGGCGCCCGGCACCGCGGGCCAGGCGGCGCTGCTCGACCAGCGCGACCAGCTGCTCGAGCAGATGAGCGCGATCACCGACGTGACGGTGCGCTTCGACGACAAGGGCCGCGCCGCGGTGCGCGCCGGCAGTGGCGGGGGGCCGCTGCTCGTCGAGGGCGCCGAGGCGAGCATGGTCAGCCATGCGATGAACGGCGAGGGCGCGATCTCCTTCTCGGTGCTCCGCGCCGGCCAGGTCTCGCTGATGGCGCCCGGCGGCGGCGCGCTCGCGGGAATCGCCGAGAGCGGCCAGCGCATCGCTGCGGCGCGCGACCAGATCGGCAAGATGGCGCAGGATTTCGCCGACGGCGTCAACGCCGTGCAGGCGGCGGGCGACGATCTCGCCGGCGGCGCCGGCCAGCCGGTCTTCGCGGTGGGCGACCCGCCCTACAAGCTCAGCGTCGCGCTCGCCGATCCGCGCGGCATCGCCGCCGCGGCGCATGGTGGCGGCACGCGCGACAACGCCAACCTCGCCGGCCTGGACACGCTGCGCGCGACGGGCAAGTTCGAGGACGGCGTGACCGACCTCACTGCGTCGAACGGCGCGGCGCTCTCGGGGCGCAACAGCGTCGCCGAGGCGCAAGGCGCGATCCACGACGCGGCGGTCTCGGCGCGCGATTCGATCAGCGGCGTCAATGTCGACGAGGAAGCCGTCGACCTGATGCGCTTCCAGCAGGCCTATCAGGCCTCCGCCCGCGTGATCCAGATCGCGCGCGAGACGCTCCAGTCCCTCCTCGAGATCCGGTAACGCCATGCGCATCGCCACTTCGCAGATGTTCGACCGCCCGCTGTCGCTGATGACGCAGCTCAGCGGCCAGGCCGACAGGATCCAGACCCAGGTCGCCACCGGCAAGCTCGGTGTCACCGCGACGAGCGACGCGGCCGCCTATGTCCGGCTCGAGCAGATCGGCCGCGCGAGCACGGGCGACGCCGCCTATTCGGCGAACATCAACATCGCCCAGGGCCTGCTCGCCCAGACCGACACCGCGCTCGACGGCGTCCAGTCGCAGCTCCAGCGCGCGCAGGAGCTGGCGACCCGCGCGGCCAACGACACGCTCTCGGACCAGGACCGCGCCGCGATCGGCGAGGAATTGAGCGCGATCCGCGATTCGCTGTTCGCGCTCGCCAACACCAGGGACGACATTCGCGGCCAGCCGCTGTTCGGCGGCGCGACCGGCGACGCGGCCTATGCGAGGAACGCGGACGGATCGATCGCCTTCGCCGGCGCCGGCGAGCCCGCGGGCATCCCGATCGGCGACGGCGAGAGCATCCAGCCGACGATCAGCGGCGCGCGCGTCTTCACCACCGCCGATGCCGACATGTTCGCCGTGATCGGCGATCTCGCCGCCGCGCTCTCCGCGGGCGGCGACGTCAAGGCGGCGGGCGGTGCGGCGCTCGACGGGATCAAGGCATCGCTCGACCAGGTCGCGCTCGGCCGCGCCTCGGTCGGCGCACGCGCGGCGCGGCTCGACCTCGAGGCCGACCGGCTGACCGAAGTCGGCGAGACGCGCGAGACGACGCGCTCGGGAATCGAGGACACCGACATCCCGACCGCGATCGCCGAGCTCCAGAAGACGCTGACCGTGCTCCAGGCGACGCAGGCGAGCTTCACCAAGCTCACCAGCATCTCGCTGTTCGACTATCTGCGCTGACCGTTTTTCCGCTCAACATCGCGGCGAAACGGTCGTTAACCGAAACGGCAACAGGGGGAATTCGAAAGCGCCATGTATCCGGTTATCGGCCTTGTCGTCCTGCTGGCGATGGTCTTCGGTGGCTTCACGATCACCGGCGGCGCGCTCGGCCCCGTGATGGAGGCCATCCCGCACGAGATGCTGATCATCGGCGGCGCGGCGATGGGCGCGCTCATCATCGGCAATTCGATGAAGGAGCTGAAGGCGCTCGGCGGCGGCCTGGCGAAGGTGTTCAAGGGCCCCAAGTACAAGAAGCAGGACTATCTCGACACGATCTTCCTCGTCTCCAAGCTGATGAAGATGCTCCGGACCGAGGGCCCGATCGCGCTCGAGCCGCATGTCGAGGACCCCAGATCCTCCGCGATCTTCGCCGAATATCCGCGGCTGCTCGCCGATCACACCCTCGTCAACCTGATCACCGACACGCTGCGTCTCGTCGTCGTCTCGTCGGGCACGCTCGACGTGCACGCGGTCGAGGAAGTGATGGACAACGCCATCAAGACCCACCACCACGAGGTTCAGGGCCCGCAATCGACGCTGCAGGGGCTCGCCGACGCGCTTCCCGCGCTCGGCATCGTCGCCGCGGTGCTCGGCGTGGTGAAGACGATGGGCTCGATCGACAAGCCCCCGGCGATCCTCGGCGCGATGATCGGATCGGCGCTGGTCGGCACCTTCATGGGCGTGCTGCTCGCCTATGGCCTGGTCGGCCCGCTCGCGAGCCGGCTCCAGCAGGTGATCGACGCCGACGCGGCGATCTACCACGTCGTCAAGCAGATCATCATCGCCTCGCTCCACGGCCATCCGCAGCCGCTGGTGATCGAGGCGGCGCGATCGGGCATCGCCCATGCGAACCAGCCGGGCTTCGGCGAGGTGTTCGACGGGCTGAGGGGAAGGTAAGTGGCCGCCCGCGCTCCGCACGGGAGCAACCAGCCGCCGAGGATCATCGTCAAGAAGATCTTCGTCGAAGGGCATGGCGGCCATCACGGCGGCGCCTGGAAGGTCGCCTATGCCGACTTCGTGACCGCGATGATGGCCTTCTTCCTGCTGCTCTGGCTGCTCGGCGCGACCACCGAGAAGCAGCGCAAGGCGCTCGCCGATTATTTCGCGCCGACCCTGGTCGAGCTCAAGCAGAACAGCGCGGGCTCGAACGGGCTGTTCGGCGGCGAGGCGATCAACCAGCGCGACAATTATCCCGGCAAAGCCTCGCAGACCGGCACGCGCGCGCTCACCGTGCCGGTGGGCGGCGCGGGCGGCAACAATGTCGGCACCGGCGCCAAGGGCACGCTCAAGGACCAGCGCGCGCTGACCGAGCAGGACCAGAGGAACTTCAACGAGACCGCCAGGCGCATCCAGGCGCGGATGCGCGCGACTCCCCAGCTCGCCAAGCTCGCCAACCATGTCCGCTTCGTGCCGACGCGCGACGGCATGCGG
This sequence comes from uncultured Sphingomonas sp., assembly GCA_966186155.1. Lineage (GTDB taxonomy): Bacteria > Pseudomonadota > Alphaproteobacteria > Sphingomonadales > Sphingomonadaceae > Sphingomonas. Next base: position 406 of record CBIFVW010000184.1, on the reverse strand, counting down.
ATCGACCTGCTCGACGACGCCAATTATTCGATGTTCGACCTCGGCACGACCGCGCTGGTGCCCGAGGCGAGCGCGCTGATCGGGACGATCGCCGAATCGATCCGCGGCATGGAGAACCCCATCATGATCCGCGGCCATACCGACAGCCTCGGCTATGGCGATCCGCTGGCGATGAACAACTGGATGCTGTCGAGCGGCCGCGCCGAGGCGACGCGCCGGCGGCTCGCCTCGGGCGGCGTCCCCGAGACGCGCTTCGAGCGGATCGAAGGCGTCGCCGACCGCGAGCCGCTGATCGTCGAGGCGCCGGCCGACCCGCGCAACCGCCGCGTGTCGATCACGCTCCTCTACCGCCGGATCCTGGACCAGGACCCGCAGGGGCGGTTCCGGCCCGGGCTGAGCGCGAGCC
>CBIFVW010000183.1:0-7777 GCA_966186155.1 uncultured Sphingomonas sp. | reverse complement strand
GGCCTGGCTCCGCCCGCGCGAAGGGTCGCGATCGCTCGAGATCACGCGGGCGGGGGAAGCGGCGTTCGAGCGCTGGTTCGGAATCCGCGCCTGAAGTTCAGGCCGCGAACGCCGCCGCGTCTATCGCGTAGAGTATTTCAGCCTTGGCCATCGCCGCGGCCTTGAGGCCCAGCGCCTCGGGCACGATCTGCTCGACATAGAAGCGCGCCGCCGCCTGCTTCATGCCGAGGAACACGGGATCGCCTTCGCTGCGCGCCGCGATTCGGCCGCTTTCCTCCATCAGCCAGCCGCACACCGCGACCGACAGCATCGTCAGGAACGGATAGCTTGCCGCGAGCCGATCGTCGGTCTCGCTGGCGAGCAGGTCGCGTGCGACTTCCTGGCAGGCGTCGACCAGCCGGACGAGCTCGGCATCCTCGGCGTCGCCGCGCATCTCGCCGAGCAACGCCAGCAGCGTGCCGCCATTGTCCGTGCTCAACTTGCGGCCTACTAGGTCCGCCGCCTGGATGCCGTTGGTGCCTTCGTAGATCGGCGTGATCCGCGCGTCGCGGAAATGCTGGGCGGCGCCGGTCTCCTCGATATAGCCCATGCCGCCATGGACCTGCACCCCGAGGCTCGCGACTTCGTTGCCGAGATCGGTGCCGTGCGCCTTGGCGAGCGGCGTGAGCAGTTCGACTCGCTTCGCCGCCGCGGCGTCGCCGGCCCGGGCGCGGTCGAGCTGGCCGAAGGCATAATAGACTAGCGCGCGCGCCGCCTGGGTCTGCGCCTTCATCCGAAGCAGCATGCGGCGGACGTCGGGGTGCTCGACGATCGCCGCCGGCGCGCCGCTCCGAGCCCCCTGGACGCGCTCCCGGGCATAGGCGACGGCACGCTGCGTCGCGCGCTCGGCGACCTGCACCCCCTGCAGCCCGACATTGAGCCGGGCGTTGTTCATCATCGTGAACATCGCGCGCATGCCGCCCATCTCGGGGCCGACCAGCTCGCCGATGCAGTCGTCATGATCGCCGAAGGAGAGAACGCAGGTCGGCGAGGCGTGGAGGCCCATCTTGTGCTCGATCGAGACCACCCGGACGTCGTTGAATTCGCCCGGCGTTCCGTCGGCGTTCAGTCGGTATTTGGGCACGAGGAACAGCGAGATCCCCCTGGTCCCCGCCGGCGCGCCCGGCGTTCGGGCGAGGACGAGATGAACGATGTTGTCGGTCATGTCGTGGTCGCCGAACGAGATGAAGATCTTGGTGCCCTTGATCTTCCACGTGCCGTCGCCCGCCGGCTCGGCGCGAGTCTTGAGCGCGCCGACATCGCTGCCGGCCTGGGGCTCGGTCAGGTTCATCGTGCCGGTCCAGGCGCCAGTCGAAAGATGCGGGAGATAGGCCGCCTGCTGCTCGGGCGTGCCGTGATGCGTCAGCGCCTCGATCGCGCCGACGGTGAGGATCGGCGCGAGCGCCAGCCCCATGTTCGCGCTGCCCAGCGTCTCGAGCACTGCGATCGACAGGCTCACCGGCAGGCCTTGGCCGCCATGTTCGACCGGCGAGCCGATCGTGCCCCAGCCGCCCTCGACATAGGCCCGATAGGCGTCCGCGAAACCGGCGGGCATCTTCACCCCCTGCTCGGTCCATTTCGGCCCCTCGGTATCGCCGAGCCGCTCGAGCGGCGCCCATTCGCCCACCGCGAACTGGCCGGCGCCTTCGAGCACCGCGTCTGTGATCTCGGCGGCTTCCGCGCTGATCTCGCCGATGCGGGCGACATGCTCGAGCACGAAGCGCTGCTCGGCGATGGCGGGGGTGAAGCTCATGGTCTTCCGGGGGCCTCTCTTGTGGTCTGGTTTCCCGCCGTATAGCCCCGCGTTCGTGAGCCCGACAAATCCGCGCATCTTACCCTACGGCACGGCCGCGATCGCCCAGGCAGCGGAGCTGATCCGTGCCGGCCAATGCGTCGCAGTGCCGACCGAGACGGTCTACGGCCTCGCGGCGGACGCCACCGATTCGCGCGCGGTGACAGGAATCTACGCGGCCAAGGGACGGCCGAGCTTCAATCCGCTGATCGTGCACGTGCCCGATCTCGCCGCGGCGGAGCGGATCGCGGTGTTCGACGATGCCGCGCGCGATCTCGCGCGGCGCTTCTGGCCGGGGCCGCTGACGCTGGTGCTGCCGGTGCGCGGCGATGCGGGGATCGCTTCGCTGGTCACCGCCGGGCTCGACACGGTCGCAGTGCGCGTGCCGCGTCACCGGGCCATGCAGGCGCTGCTCGCGGCATGCGGCAGGCCGCTGGCGGCGCCTTCGGCCAATGCCAGCGGCTCGATCAGCCCGACCCGCGCGAGCCATGTCGCGAAGAGCCTCGCCGGGCGAATCCCGCTGGTGATCGACGACGGCGCGACGCCGGCGGGCGTGGAGTCGACCATCGTGATGGGGGACCGGATCCTGAGGCCTGGACCGCTCACGTCGGAAGAGCTGTTCCCCGGTGAAGGCCGGGGGCCGGTGACGAGCCGAACTGCAACTGGGCCCCTGCCTTCGCAGGGGAGCGGCGAGGTTACGGCCCCTGGGCAGCTTGCCAGCCATTATGCTCCCTCGAAGCCGCTTCGCCTGAATGCAACCGAGCGCCGCGGTGAAGAATATCTGATCGGCTTCGGCCCCGTTTCCGGCGACGACACGCTTTCCGCGATCGGCGATCTCGCCGAAGCCGCCGCCAATCTGTTCGACGCGCTTCACCGCGCCGACGCCTCGCCCGCGCCCGCGATCGCCGTCGCGCCGATCCCCGCGGCCGGCATCGGCATCGCGATCAACGACCGGCTGCGCCGCGCCGCGCATCCGCGCTGAGCTTTACTTTCTCCCGCACACCCATAGACTTCTGCGCAGTTTCGCAGGCGTTTCGAGGTGAACCGGAAACAACAGGGAGAGAGAATATGAGCAATGTGCAGCGGGGGCTCGCCGAGCTGATCGGCACCTTCTGGCTCGTCTTCGGCGGATGCGGCAGCGCGGTGCTCGCCGCGGCTTTTCCGGACGTCGGCATCGGGCTGGTGGGCGTGAGCCTCGCCTTCGGCCTCACCGTGCTCACCATGGCCTATTCGATCGGCCATATCTCGGGCTGCCATCTCAACCCGGCGGTCACCTTCGGCCTCTGGGCCGGCGGCCGCTTCCCGGCCAGGGACATTCCGCTCTACGTGATCGCGCAAGTGATCGGCGCCGTGATCGCGGCGGCGCTGCTCTGGTACATCGCGAGCGGTGCGCCGAACTATGCCGGCGGGCTCGCCTCGAACGGCTTCGGCGAGCATTCGCCCGGCCATTATGCCTTCGGGGCGGGCATGGCGATCGAAGTGGTGCTGACCTTCATGTTCCTGCTGGTGATCATGGGATCGACCGACAGCCGCGCGCCTGCCGGCTTCGCGCCGATCGCGATCGGACTCGCGCTGACGCTGATCCACCTGATCTCGATCCCGGTGACCAATACCTCGGTCAATCCGGCGCGCTCGACCGGACCGGCGCTGCTCGAGGGCGGGATCGCGCTCCAGCAGCTGCTCTGGTTCTGGGTCGCGCCGATCGTCGGGGGGCTGCTCGGCGGGTTCGTCTACAAGGCGCTCGGCGCCGAAGCCACGCAGCGCCCGCCGATCGAGGGCGAGGCGCTGCCGGCCGAATGAGCCCAGCGGAGGCGCGGCGTCAGGCCGCCGCGCCTTCCTTGGTCCGATTGGCGAAGCTCTTGCGCAGCTTCCGGAGCTTGGGCGGGATCACCGCCAGGCAATAGGGATTACGCTGGCCTTCACCCTGCCAATATTCCTGGTGATAGTCCTCGGCCGGCCACCAGTCGCCGAGCGTCTCGATCGCCGTGACGATCGGCTCGGGCCAGTCGGGACGCGCGCGCTCGATCGCGGCATGGGCCTCGGCTTCCTGCTCCGCCGAATGCGGGAAGATCGCCGAGCGGTACTGCGTGCCGATGTCGTTGCCCTGCCGGTTGAGCTGGGTCGGGTCGTGCGTGGCGAGGAAGATGTCGAGGATCTCGCCATAGCTGATCACGTCATTGTCGAACTCGACGCGGATCGCCTCGGCATGGCCGGTCGTGCCGCTGCAGACTTCCTTGTAGGTCGGGTTCGCCTTGGTCCCGCCGATATAGCCGCTCTCGACCGACCGGACTCCGATCACGTCGTTGAACACGGCCTCGGTGCACCAGAAACATCCCCCGGCGAGCGTTGCGGTCTCGATTCCCATGCCGAACTCCTTGCTTACGGCGCCAAGATAGGATTGAGCGCGCCGGGAACAATGCGGAGGCGAGTATGCGTGAAGGCACGGTCCTGGTCACGGGCGGCGCTGGCTATATCGGCAGCCATGCGGTGCTCGCATTGCTGGACGCCGGTTGGAAGGTCGTCGTCGTCGACAATCTGGTGACCGGCTTCGACTGGGCCGTCGATCCGCGCGCCACGCTGGTCGTCGCGGACATCGAGGACGACGACAAGGTCCGCGCCGCGATGCGCGCGCACGGCGTGGTCGCCGTCATGCACTTCGCCGGATCGGTGGTGGTGCCCGAATCGGTCGAGAACCCGCTCAAATATTACCGCAACAACACCGCCGCGAGCCGCGCGCTGATCGAGAGCGCGGTGGCGTGCGGGGTGAAGCACTTCATCTTCTCCTCGACCGCGGCGACCTATGGCATCCCCGAAGTCGTGCCCGTGCGCGAGGACAGCCCCAAGCAGCCGATCAATCCCTATGGCATGTCCAAGCTGATGACCGAGTTCATGCTGAGGGACGTCGCCGCCGCGCATCCGATCAACTATGCGGCGCTGCGCTACTTCAACGTCGCCGGCGCCGATCCGCAGGGGCGGTCGGGCCAGTCGACAGCCGGCGCGACGCATCTGATCAAGGTCGCGGTCGAGGCGGCGACGGGCAAGCGCAGCCACGTCTCGGTGTTCGGCACCGATTTCGCCACCCCCGATGGCACCGGCGTGCGCGACTATATCCACGTCACCGATCTCGCCGCGGCGCATGTCGACGCGCTCGACCTGCTGATCGCCGAGCCGGCGAAGAGCCACACGCTCAATGCAGGCTATGGCCGGGGCTTCTCGGTGCTGCAGGTGCTCGACGCCGTCGACCGAGTCACCAACCTCAAGATCGACCGCCGCCTCGAGGGCCGCCGCGCCGGGGATCCCGACGCGCTGGTCGCAGACAATGCCGCGATCCTTGCCGCGTTGCCCTGGCGGCCGAAGCACGACGATCTCGACGGGATCGTGAAGGACGCGCTCGCCTGGGAGCGCAAGCTCGCCGAGCGCTAGGGCTGGGCCAGGAAGGCGTTCACCGCCGCGTAGAGGGCGTGCCGGCCGGTCTCGAGGTGCATCAGGTGGGTGGCCTCGGGCACGGTGACGACGCGCCGCCTCAGGCCGCGCGGCAGGACGGCGGTGAACCAGGCCGCATCGGCCAGCGTCGACGAGCTGTCCCAGGCGCCGCGGACGATCATCACCGGGCGCCGCAGCTTGCCCGGATCATAGGCGAGATGCCCGGACCAGGCGGCCGCGACGTCGGCGGAGGGGCCTGCGGGCACCTTCACGGCCGGCGGATCGCGCTCGAGGCTCTCCGGGTCCGAGGCCAGATAGGTCTCCGCCCATTGCGGGAACTCGGCTTCCTCGAGCACCGGGCCGTGGCCCCGAGGCACGTCCTTGACGAACCGCGCGTGCTGCGCGGCGATGGTGACGAGCGACCATTTGTCGTCCATCCGCTCCGCGGCGCCGTCGCGGCGCAGAATGGGGCCGAAGAGCACGAGCCGATCGACCGCGCGGGGGTCGGCGATCGTGAAGAGCGCGGCGGGCATGGTCCCCCAGGAATGCGCGATGATCGAGACGCGCCGGGCGCCGGTCTCCCTGCGGATCCACGCGACGGCGCGGGCGATCTGCTCGGCCGCTTCCGGCGCGCGCCCGACGGGCGGACCCTTGGGATCGGCCCCCCGCATGGCGGGATGGCGTTCGGAGCCGCCATAGCCGGCGAAGTCGAGCGCGAAGACGTCGAAACCCGCCGCGTTGAGCGCATCCGCCCAGGATCGGCCCCGGAAGCGCGCCATCATCGAGCTGGCGGACGGAAAGGTCGCGCCATGGACATATAGGATCGGCCGCGACCGGTCGCCGCTCGCTGGCGGCTGCTCGCGCAGGAGCAGCGCGGGCCGCCAATCGGGTGCGGGGGCACCCGGAAGATGATGCTCGATCGCCTGGGCGTGGAGCGGCGGCGCTGGCACGAGAGCGAGCGCGAGAAGCAGCGGGCCTTTCATGGCGTGCGCCTAGCCGGGATCGAGCGGCGGAGGCTTCGGCCCAGAACGAAGCATCGCGGCTTCGGGATCACACTGTGATCTTCGCGACACACGAAAGCGGCGGAAAAGTTCGCCCCCGAAACCTTCGGCGCGAGTCTCCTCCTATAATTCCCCGAGACGACACCACCCAATCTCAACACGTCAAAACCGGGGGCGTAAGATAATGAACAAGTATTTTCTTCTACTGGCTGCCGCGCCGATCGCTCTGGCTACGCCCGTAGCCGCGCAGGAAGCGACCGCGCAAAACGAGCCGGCGGCCGAGAAGAGCCAGGACAAGGCGCCCGCCAAGGAGGTCTTCTCGACGGGCGTCGCCAAGGGCCGCGACATCCTCGACAGCGCGATCTCGACGAGCTCGCTCAAGGACGAGGAGATCGAGAAGTTCGGCGCGCGCTCGTTCGGCGAAGTGCTGCGCAACATCCCGGGCGTCCGCGCCGAATATCAGGGCGGCGAGGGCAATGCGAGCTACTCGATCCGCGGCCTCCCGCTCGCCTCGAGCGGCTCGAAGTTCCTGCAGTTCCAGGAAGACGGTCTCCCCGCGCTCGAGTTCGGCGACTTCCTCGGGGCGTCGGCCGACATGTTCCTGCGCGTCGATTCGAACCTCGCCCAGATCGAGGCGATCCGCGGCGGGTCGGCCTCGACCTTCGCGTCGAACTCGCCCGGCGGCGTGATCAACCTCATCTCGAAGACGGGTGAGGAAGAGGGCGGCTCGGTGACGGCCAGCGCCGGTCTCGACTATGGCATGTACCGCCTCGACTTCGACTATGGCGGCCGGATCAGCGATACGCTGCGCTATCATGTCGGCGGTTTCTACCGCCAGGGCGAAGGTCCGCGCGAGCTCGGCTACACCGCCTACAAGGGCGGCCAGTTCAAGTTCAACGTCACCAAGGAGCTGGGCGACGGCCTCATCCGCATCTACGGCAAGTATCTCGACGACCGCGCGCCTTCGTATCAGCCCGTGCCGGTGAAGGTGACCGGTTCCAACGACAAGCCCGAATTCGAGAATGTCGCCGGCTTCGACATGGGCCGGGATTCGCTGGTCTCGCGCTACGTCAACAACATGCCCTCGCTCGACGAGAACAACAACCTCAAGATCTACGATCCGCGCGACGGCATGCATGCGGTCGTGAAGTCGATCGGCGTAGAGGCGAAGTTCGACGTCGCCGGCTGGACGATCAGCGAGAAGTTCCGCTTCTCCAACGTCTCGGGCAGCGTCTTCCAGAACACGCCGCTCGCGGTCGCTCCGGCGATCGGCCTCGCCATGGCCAATGGCGGCCTCGGCGCGACCCTCCGCTACGCCAACGGCCCCCTCGCCGGCCAGGCGATCAATCCGATGACGGTGAACGGCAACGGCCTGCTGGTCCAGTCGCTGTTCATCAACACCGACCTCAGGGACCTCGACTATATGACCAATGACCTGCGCGCCAGCCGCGTGTGGGACATTGGCGGCGGCAAGCTGACCACTACGGTCGGCTTCTACAAGTCGAGCCAGAACTACGATCCC
>CBIFVW010000182.1:0-7784 GCA_966186155.1 uncultured Sphingomonas sp. | reverse complement strand
GCGTGACGCGATAGCGCCGCGGGCCGCCGCCTTCGTCCTGGGCATGGGCGGGGAGCGCGGCAAGCGCGAAGGGGGCGAGAAGCAGGAACCGGATCATCGGCCACCGAACGCCGCGGCCGGCGATTCGTTGCGTAATCGATATGTCTTTACCGCTCGACGGGCACGCAGGGCCGAACCGAGCCGCAGGCGCCCGCGGCCTCGCTGCGCGAGGCGAAGGGGCCGACCAGGACCTTGGTGAGGCTGCCGGCCTTCACATAGGAGACCTGTCGGCCCGGGAAGCGTCCGCCGACCTGGCTCCAGAGCTTGCGGGCATTGTTCGGATCGCCGAACGCGCCGAGCTGGAGGCGCCAGCCGCCGTCGCGGGCGGGCGCCGCGGCGACGCGGGGCGGCCTCGGCGTCGGCGTCGTCGCGGGACGGGCCGGGCGGCTGCCGGCGGTGTCGACCGGCGGCGCGGCGGGCGCGGCGCCCGGCAGCGGCGCGCGGCTCGCTTCGGTCTCGTACCTGCGGGCGAGCGCCAGGCCGGCCTGGCGGTCCTGCAGCGACACGTACTTGTCCATCTGCGCGAGCGCGGACGAGGCCTCGGTCAGTCCCGACTGGGACGACCGCACGATCAGCGCATAGGCGCGCACCCAGTCCTTCTGGACCACGTCGCCGTTGAAGTACATCGTGCCGAGGACGTACTGGGCGCGGGGATCGCCCCGGCCGGCGGCGCGCTGGAGCCAGGGGGAAGCCGCCTCGCGCTTGCCGTTGGCGAAGAGGGCGAGGCCGTAGCTCGCCTCCGCCTGCTCATGGCCCTGCGCGGCGGCCTTGCCGTACCAGGCTTCGGCCTGGGCGAGATCGGCAGGGACGCCGCGGCCGAGCTTATAGGCCTGGCCGAGGTTGAACTGCGCATCGGCGTCGCCTCGCGCGGCCGGGCCGCGCCAGCGATCGACCGCGCCCTTGTAGTCGCCGCGCTCCCAGGCGTCGACGCCCGCCTTGACCGGATTGTCCTGCGCGATCGCGGGAAGCACGGCGAGCGCCAGCCCCGCAGCAGCAGCGAACCCAACAAACCTCATGCGACCCCGACTCCAGCCCCCGCAAGAATGGATAAATGCCAGTTAACCATCGACTGGGAAAGAAATCCTTACCGGCGGGGCGGCGTGGCGAGTCCCGCGGCGAAACGGTGTTAACCTCTTCTTATCCGGGCCTGTGCGATGCCGAACGCCGGGTAGTTCAGATTCCGAGGGGGTTCATGCGCGTTCTCGCGATGGCGTCGCAGAAGGGCGGATCCGGCAAGACGACCTTGTCGGGCCATCTCGCCGTTCAGGCGGAAAGGGCCGGCTGCGGGCCGGTGGTGCTGATCGACATCGATCCGCAGGGCTCGCTCGCCGATTGGTGGAACGAGCGCGAGACCCACCTGCCGGCCTTCGCCCAGACTACGGTGGCGCGGCTCGCCTCGGATCTCGAGATCCTGCGCCAGCAGGGCTTCAAGCTCGCCGTGATCGACACGCCGCCCGCCATCACCATGGCGATCCAGAGCGTGATCGCCGTCGCCGAGCTGATCGTCATCCCCACCCGGCCCTCGCCGCACGACCTGCGCGCCGTGGGCGCGACGGTCGACCTGTGCGACCGCGCGGGCAAGCCGCTGATCTTCGTCGTCAACGCCGCGACGCCCAAGGCCCGGATCACCTCCGAGGCCGCGGTCGCGCTGTCGCAGCACGGCACGGTCGCGCCGATCACGCTCCACCACCGCACCGATTTCGCCGCGTCGATGATCGACGGGCGGACAGTGATGGAAGTCGATCCGAACAGCCGCTCGGCCGCCGAGGTCGAGGCGCTGTGGACCTATATCAACGACCGGCTCGAGAAGAACTTCCGCCGCACCGTGTTCGCCGCGCCGACGGCGTCGGTCAGTCATTTCGGCGCCGCGCGCCCGGCGGGCGGCTTCGGCCGCAGGGTGGTGAGCTGATGTACGGCACGCCCAAGCCCACCGCTTCGCTGTCGTCGAGCCTGCTCGCGCGCAAGGGCCATGCCCGGCCGGCGATGCGGCCCCAGGGGTTCGTCGGCCTCTCGCCCGCGACCGCGCAGGACGATCTCGGCTGGAACGACATGGGCGAGGAGCAGTTCGCCCCCGAGCCCGCGCAGCCCGAGGCGCGGCCGCAGGTCCTCCGCCAGCTCGAGGAGCTCGACGAGAAGCTTTCCGCGCCGAAGCCCCAGCCGGAGCCTGCGGCCCCGCAGCCCGCAGCCCGCGCGCCCGCGCTGGGCCCCGCCGCCGCCGCGCGCGTGGCGCGCGAAGTGGCTGCGAAGAAATCCAAGGCGGCGTTCACGCTCCGTCTCGATCACGACCGCCACCTGCGCCTGCGCCTCGCATCTGCGGTCACCAATCGTTCGGCGCAGCAGATCGTGACCGAGGCGCTCGACGCCTTTCTCGAATCGCTGGCGGAGGTCGAGGCGCTCGCGCGCCAGGTCGGCCCGGCCGGAAACCGCAAGGATTGACGCATGAACACCCGTAGCAAGCTCCTGATCGGCCTTTCGGCGCTCGCCGCCGGCGGCACGCTCGCGGCCGGCATCGCGACCCAGGGCTTCGCGCTCTCGGCCTTCGCGACCGACGCGCCCAATGCCAAGAAGGCCGCCGAGGAAGCCAAGAACGCGCGCAAGGCGCTGGCGAAGCGCAAGGCCGGGCAGGCGGTGCGCTCCGCCGAGGCCGCGGTGGCCAACGATCCGCAGAACGCCGAATATCGTGCGCTGCTGGGCCAGGCCTATCTGCTCGCGGGCCGCTTCACTTCGGCCGCGCAGGCGCTGCAGGATTCGCTGACGCTCAACCCCGAGGACGGGCGCGTCGCGCTCAACCTCGCGCTCGCCAAGGTCGCCCAGGGCGACTGGGCCGGCGCGCGCACCCTGCTCCAGACCCATGCCGACCAGATCCCGGCGAGCGATCGCGGGCTCGCCTTCGCGCTCGCCGGCGATCCGGTCGCCGCGGTCGAGATCCTGACGCCCGCCGCGCGCGCGGCAGACGCCACCGCCAAGACCCGCCAGAACCTCGCCCTCAGCCTCGCGCTCGCCGGCCGCTGGGCCGAGGCGCGCTCGGTCGCCGCCGTCGACGTCGCGCCCGACCAGTTGGGGCCGCGGATCCTGCAATGGGTGCAGTTCGCGCGCCCGACCAACGCCTATGACCAGGTCGCCTCGCTGCTCGGCGTGACTGCGGTGCAGGATGCCGGCCAGCCCGCGCAGCTCGCGCTGGCGCAGCAGCCGAACGTCGCCGTCGCCGCCGTGGCGCCGGCCGCCGATCCGGTCGACAGCTACATGCCGGGCGTGCCCGCGCATGCCGAGGCGGTCGTCGCCGAGGCGCCGGCCGAGCCCGTTGCCGCCGCGGCGGCGCAGCCCGAGCCGCAGCAAGTGGCGGGCACCGGCCCGCAGGTCGTGTTCGGCCCGCGCGAGGAGATCGTCCAGGCGGTTCCCGCTGCGGCGGTCCGCCGCGCTCCGGCGCCGGTCGCCACCGCGTCGCGCGAGGCGAAGCCGGTGCCGGCCGCGCAGACGCTCCGCCCCTCCAAGGGCAGCTATTATGTCCAGCTCGGCGCCTATGTGAACGCTGCTGTGGCGCGCGATGCGTGGACCCGCTTCGGCAACCGCGTCCCGGCGCTGCAGGGCCAGACGCCGCACGGCGCCAAGGTCTCGACCCGCGCGGGCAATTTCTACCGCCTGTCGGTCGGCGGCTTCGCGCGCGGCGACGCCGATGCGCTGTGCCGCCAGGTCAAGGCGAGCGGCCAGACCTGCTTCGTCCGCGCCGCCGCCGGCGACGCGATGGCGAGCTGGGTCAAGCCCGGCCGGGTACAGACCGCTTCGCGCTGAGTTTCCCCTCCCATCGGGAAAAGCGAAGGGCCGGGGCGGCGACGCTCCGGCCCTTTTCGGTTCACTCGATCTCGCGCCCGCCCTTGAACAGGCGGTGGACCTTGCCCTGGACGGGCAGGCCGTCGAACGGCGTGTTGCCGGCGCGGGCGCGCATCCGGGTCGAATCGATCACCCAGGGGGCGTCGGGGTTGAACAGGATGAAGTCGGCGGGCTTGCCGGGGGCGAGCGTGCCGGCGTCGAGGCCGAGGATGCGCGCGGGGTTCGCCGCGAGCAGCTGGAACAGGCGTTCGAGGCCGAGCGTGCCGTCGCGCACCAGCCCGAGCGACAGCGCGAGCAGCGTCTCGGCGCCCGACATGCCTTCCTCGGCATCGGCGAAGGGGAGGCGCTTGCCCTCGGGGCCGCGCGGATCGTGGCCCGAGGCGATCACGTCGATCGTGCCGTCGGCGAGCGCCGCCAGCACCGCCTTGCGATCGGCGTCGCCGCGCAAGGGCGGCGAGAGGCGGGCATAGGTGCGATAGTCGCTGACGTCGATGTCCGAGAGCAGCCAGTGCGCCGGCGTGACGCCGCAAGTGACGGCGAGGCCGCGATCCTTGGCGCGGCGGACGAGGTCGAGCCCGGCGGCGGTGGTGACCTGGCGGAAATGTATGGCCGCGCCGGTCTCCTCCGCGAGCATGGTGTCGCGCGCGATCGCCAGCGCCTCGGCGACGGCGGGTGCGGCGGGGAGGCCGAGCAAGGTCGCGGTGAGGCCCTCGGTGGCGACCGCGCCCGCGGCGAGCCCCCCATCCTCGGCATGGGCGATCACCGCGAGGCCGCAGTCACGCGCATAGGCGAGCACCTTGCGCATCACGCCCGCGTCGGCGATCCAGCGCCGGCCGGTGGCGACGGCCCTGGCGCCGGCCGAGGCGTTGATCGCCATCTCGGCGAGGTCCTCGCCCTCGAGCCCCTGCGTCGCCGCGGCGAGCGGATGGACCCAGAGATCGGGTTTGCCCATCACCGCGGCGCGGCGGATGATGCCGGGATCGTCGAGCACCGGCGACTGGTCGGGCATCAGCCCGACGCGGGTGATGCCGCCCGCTCGGCACGCGGCGCGATCGACCGCGAACACGCCGAGGTCGACGATGCCGGGGGCGAGGGCGAGGTCAGCGCAATCGACCTGCTCGGCGCCGGAGAAGCCTGATCCGACGACCTCTCCGTCCACGATCAGCACGTTGCCGCCGCCAACCACATCGGCGTTCACAAAGGCGCGCTTCATGCCCAGCCCTCCACGCCGCGCTCGGCTCGTGTCAGCACGTCGAGGCATGCCATACGGACCGCCACGCCCATCTCGACCTGCTCGGTGATCGCGCTGCGCTCCGGGTGGTCGGCGATCGACGAATCGATCTCGACCCCGCGGTTCATCGGCCCCGGGTGCATGACCAGAGCATCGGGCCTGGCGCGGGCGAGCCGCTCGGGCGTGAGGCCGTAGCGGGCGTGGAACTCGCGACTGGAGGGGATGAAGCCGCCGGCCATGCGCTCGTTCTGGACGCGGAGCATCATCACGACGTCGGCGCCGTCGAGCGCTGCGTCGAAATCGGTGAAGGGCGTCACCTGGAGCTGCGCGATCGCGGGGGGCATCAGCGTCGAAGGCGCGACCACGCGGACCTCGGCGGCGAGGGCGGTCAGCGCGAGCATGTTCGACCGCGCGACGCGGCTGTGGAGCAGGTCGCCGCAGATCACCACGCGCTGCCCGGCGACGCTGCCCCGGCGCCGGCGGATGGTCAGCGCGTCGAGCAGCGCCTGGGTGGGATGCTCGTGCCAGCCGTCGCCGGCGTTGAGCACGGGGCAATCGACCTTGTCGGCGATGAGCTGCACCGCGCCCGAGCTCATGTGGCGGATCACGATCACGTCGGCGCGCATCGCGTTGAGCGTCACCGCGGTGTCGATCAGCGTCTCGCCCTTCTTCACCGAGCTCTGCGCGGCGTGCATGTTGACGACGTCGGCGCCGAGCCGCTTCCCCGCGATCTCGAACGACAACAGGGTGCGGGTGGAGTTCTCGAAGAACGCATTGATCTGCGTGATGCCCTCGAGCCGCTTGTCGCTCTTCACGCGATTGCGGTTGACGTCGATCCACTGCTCGGCCTCGTCGAGCAGGAACATGATCTCGTGCGGCTGGAGTCCCGCAATGCCGGTGAGGTGCCGGTGCGGGAAAACGGCGCTGCCCTTGATCTGGGCACCGGGGCGATGATCCGAAGCTTGCATTAAAGCTGCGGCCTAGCGCCAAGTTCAGGCGTTGACCAGCCCGTCGATCGCGCCCTGGAGGATATAGGCGGCGGCCATCTTGTCGATCAGCTCGGCGCGTTTCGCCCGGCTCGCATCCTGCTCGATCAGCGTACGCTCGACCGCGACGGTCGACCAGCGCTCGTCCCAGAGCAGGATGGGGAGGGCCATATCCTCCATATTGCGGGCGAAGGCGCGGGTGGACTGGGTGCGCGGGCTGTCGGTGCCGTCGAGGTTGAGGGGGAGGCCGATGACCAGGCCCTTCACTTGCTGGGCGGCGGCCAGCGCGGCGAGCGTGGCCTTGTCCTTCGAGAATTTGGTGCGGCGGATCAGCTCGGCCGGGCTCGCGAAGCTCCAGCCGGCGTCGCACAGCGCCGTGCCGATCGTCTTGGTGCCGACGTCGAGACCGAGCAGCCGGCCGCCGGCGGGGAGGGCGGCGCGGAACTCGGCGGGGGCGGTGGTGATCATGGCGCCGTTCCTAACTCCACGAATGATCAGGCGGGCTCAGAACGGCCAGAACCGCCGCTTGGCCTTGAGCCGCCTCTCGGCATCGGCGCGAACGTTCGCCCAGAACAGGCTGTAGTCGAACACGTGATAATTGTTCCCCGGCAGCACATAGGGGCCGAGCTCGGGCGGGCTCGCGCCGATCATCAGAAAGCCGCGGCCATCGCAGCGCGCGGGGACGCCGCCCTTGCGCAGCACCGCGGTGGCGAGATCGGCGCTGGGGATCAGCGATCCGAGATTGGCCTCGGCCGGGGCCGAATCGTTGGGCTTGCCGGTGATCGGGTTGGTGCAGACCATCGGCGTGCCCGCGCGGGGCTGGCCGGTGAAGCCCTTGGTTTGGTCGAAGGTGCCGACGATCAGCGAGGGGTCCGCGGGCTCGGCGAAGCTCTGCCAGGAGAGGATGCACCCGGCCTGGTCGGGCCCGGCGCATGCGGGAAGCCCCATTTTCGGCAGGTCGGCGGTGATCGAGACCGGCCAGCCGACGACATAGGCCGCGACGATCCGCTTCGCGACCGGCTTGCCCGCGACTCGGTCGACGAGCAGGCGGGTGAGGTGGAGCGCGCCCTGACTGTGTCCGGCCAGGATGATCGGGCGGTCGCCGGCTTCCCCGAGGAACGCGTCGAACGCGGCGAGCACGTCGCGATAGGCGAAGTCGAGCGCCTGCTGCGCCTGCGCCTTGGACGTGAGGAACGCGCCGAAGGTCGCCTGGCGGTAGCGCGGCGCCCAGACCTGGCCGACCGAATTGAACGCGCTCGCCTGGCCGCGCAGGAAGAGCTCGGCGCGGTTGTTGGCGTCGCGGTCGTCGAGCGGCGCGTTCCAGCGGCTGCGGTCGAGGAACGAAGTCGGGTGAATGAAGAACACCGCCGCGGGCGGGTTCGCGGCCGGCTCGAAGCCCTCGGGCGTCCACAATGCGGGGTTGCCCGGCTTGTCCGGCCGGGCGAACCACATGTCGGCGCGGGCATAGTCGCCCGGCGGCGGCAGCGCGACGACGTCGGCGCTCGGCACCATCGCCTGGCGGAGCAGCTCGGCTCCCCAGAAGCGATAGGCAAAGGTGGCGGCCAGTGCGAGCACGATCAGACCTGCGACGACATAAAGGAACTTCCGGGCCAAGCCCCATCTCCATTGTGCAATGCAACATAAAGCGGTTATGTTGCAATCGCGTTCCCGTGGGGCATGGTTGCGAGGGATGCAACCGG
>CBIFVW010000181.1:0-7819 GCA_966186155.1 uncultured Sphingomonas sp. | reverse complement strand
AACGGCTTCTGGGTCTCGGTTGCCGCCGCGGTGCTGGCGCTGCTGGTCGTCGCGTTCGGCCAGCGCACGCTCGGCGGCGAGCGCGAGGATAGCAAAGCGGCGGCGAGCCCCGCCTAGCGCCCCGCCCGCATCCCCGCCATGGCTTGGCGCTCGGGTTCGAGGCTCTTAGGTTTCAGGGCACGGTTTCGTCCGGCGTCCGGCCAAGCACCGCGCGCAGCATGATCCGGGTGGAGCGCAACGCGGTGCGCAGCGCCGGCGCGAGCGCGGGCTGGGCCTGCCCGGTCGGCGGTGGGCAGCTATCGTGGTCGAGCAGTTGGAGCAGCCGTTCCTCGTCGGCGGTGAGGTCGGCATCCATCGGCGCGCCTGCATCGAACCGCCGCCGGAACACGGCCTCGAACAAGATCAGCAGCCCGTCGAGCACCGGCGCGAGAATACCGCTGCCGAGGCGGTCGAGCCGGGCGTAGAGCATCGGCTGGACGGGCTGGCCGAGGTCGCGGGCGGCGCGCCAGATGCGCGCCGAATCAATGACGGCCGAGGCGGCGGGCGAGGCGAGCGCGAGGCGCATGGGGCATCCTTCCAAGACCCCTCTCCAACGCTCTTCCCTACGTCTCTTTCGTGAGATCGTTTCGCCCGTGACTAGGCTCGGGGTGTGGCAGCAAAAAGACGGCGGCGGGGCCGCGTCCACCTCGATTCCGCCGGACACAACCCCAGCCCAGACCGCGACCGGCCGGTCCGTGTGGGTCAAAAGTCAAAGCGCAATGTGACGCGCGCGTTGCGTGGCTCGCCATAGACGAAGCCGTCGAACCAGAAATTGTTGTTGAAATAGCGCTTGTCGAACAGGTTGTTGACGTTGAGCTGGAGCGAGACATGCTCGTCGAGCGCATAGCGCGCCATCGCATTGACCAGCAGATAGGCGGGCTGGCCGACATTCTCCCGCACATTGGTCGCAGGATTGAGCGCCGTCTTGGGCGGCTGGCTTTCCCAACGCAGCGAGCCGCCAAGGCTCAATCCATCCAGCCCCCCGCCGAAATCGTAGCGAGTCGCCATGCGCAGCACGCGGCGAGGATGATGGGCCTGCACCGGCAGGCCGGCAGCATCCTTCGCCGAAAAGTCGCTCCACCCCAGGCTCAGGTCCAAGCCGGCAAGGACCTTGCCGGCGATCTCCGCCTCATAGCCCTCGGATACGGTCCCCCGGGCCGGGCGATAGGCCGGATTGGTCGTGCCGGGGACGAAATGCCCCTCGTCGACCACCGCGAAATTGTCCTGCTCGATGCGGAAGACGGCGGCGGAGGCGCGCAACCGGCCGTTCATCCATTCGCCCTTCAGCCCTGCCTCGTAATTGGCGCCCTGGACCGGCGGGAGATAGTTGCCGTCACGATCCTTGTTGTCCTGCGGGTTGAAGATGCTGGTGTAGCTCGCATAGGCGGACAAGCTGCTCGTGAGATCGAGGATCAGCCCCGCATAGGGCGTGAACCGGCCGTCGTGCCGGATGGTGAAGGGCGCCGGCGTATAGCGCGCCACTTCCATGTCGCGCCGCCACCAGCTCAACCGGCCGCCCGCGATCAGCTTCAGCCGGTCGCCGAGATGCAGTCGCGTCGCACCATAGGCGGCATATTGCTGGGTCGCGCCGAGGTCGCTCATGTCATAGCGATCGCCCCAGGCGGGTTCGGGATAGCTGCCGTCCCAGACGTTGAAATTTCCGATGCCGGCGACGGTGGCAGGATCGGGATCGCGGTTGGTCCAGCCGGTCTTCAAATGACTGTACATCGCGCCGAGGGTGAGCTCGTGGCGCTGGCCGAACAGGTCGAAGCCGCCTTTGGCCGACGCGCTGACGTTCCACTGCTCGGGCGCGGACTTGTACCAATAGGACCAGGCATCCATGCCGAGACCGGTGACGCGATCGGGATAGCCCGCCGTCCACAGCAGCTTCGATTCCTCGTCCTGCCGATGATAGCTGACGTCGCCGCGCAGCGACCAGTCGCCCCCGAGGCGCTGCTCGAGCGTCACGAACGCGGTCTTCTCCACCGTGTCCCAGCGATTCCAGCGCGCCGCAGTGGTCTTCGAACGCGGCCAGGCGGTACGCGAGCCGTCGCTGTACCAATAGGGCAATTGTCCCCACAGGACGCCGTCGCGATCGTCCCGCTGATAGCTCGCGCCGAGGCTCAGGCGCGTATCGGCGCCGAGATCGGCATCGATCACGCCGTAGAGAAGATAGCCCTCGGTCTTCTCCAGATCGATGAACGAATCCTGCGTGTAATATTGCGCGACCAGACGACCGCGCAGCGCTCCGCCGGCAGCGAGCGGAGCGCTGACGTCGCCGGTGACCGCCATCCGCCCCCACGAGCCTGCCTCGAGATCGAGGCTGCCGGCGAGCGCGCGCCTATCGGCGTGCTTGCGCACGAGATTGATCGTCGCCGAGGGCTCGCCGGCACCCTGCATGAGACCATTGGCCCCGCGCACGACCTCGATCCGCTCGTAGACCGCGCTGTTGTTCTTCTCCAGCCCGATATTGCCGGTGGCAAAGGGCGCACCGTCGAGCTGGAAGTTGGTGATTTCGAAGCCGCGCGCCGACAGCGTGTTGCGGCCGCGATCGACCGCCTTCACCGAGACGCCGGTGGTGTAGGCGAGCATGTCGGCGATGTTGGTGGCCGCCTGATCGTCGATCTGCTCGCGCGTGATGACGCTGATCGATTGGGGCGTTTCGCGCGGAGACAGGGCGAGCCCGGTGGCCAGCGCGTTCTTCTCCTCGCCGCGGCCGTAGACGACGATTTCCGTCTCCTTCTCCTCGCGCTCTTCCCCGCGCTGCGCGTCACCGCTCCTGTCATCCTGTCCGGTTGCGAGCGCGGCGGTCGGCACGGCCAGCATGATTGCCGCGGTCGCCAGAAGATGATGCACGATGAACTCCCCCGATCTGGAAATGGCGGGGCGATTCCTGCCGCCGTTCACGCCCGATGCGGGCGTGGAGGAGGCCTTGCACAGTATCGCTATTGCGAGTCAATATCCTTTAGATGTCGAGAAGGGAGGTTGGCCGTCCGTACGCACCCAGACCAGCTCCGAGATGCGCACCGCCGCAAGCGGCCAAAGCAACATGCCGCGCTGGAAGCCCATGGCTCCAGCGCGACGCCTTTCAGGAACCAGCCAACCTCTTCGGGGCTGTCAAAACGATAAAATCAGGGGGAAGAAATCGGGGGAAAGTGGCGCCAAATCCGGTCCAACCAGGTCCAACCCGGTCCTATCGGCTGACTGCGGCGACTCCCAATCCCTCCATCTCATTCAGCACCTTGGAGCCGAATCAGAGGAGAGCGCTGGCTGGGGCGGGAGGATTCGAACCTCCGAATGGCGGATCCAAAGTCCGCTGCCTTACCACTTGGCGACGCCCCAGCGGAGCCGCGGCTTATAGGGCCTCAGAACAGCCGTTCAACCCAGCCGTGCGGATCGGGCGCGATGCCGCGCTGGATCGCGCTCAGCTCGCCGCGCAGCTTCTCGGTGACGAGGCCCGGGCCGCCATTGCCGATCTGGAATTCATAGCCGCGTCCGCGCACCCGGCCGATCGGCGTGAGCACCGCTGCCGTGCCACAGGCGAACGCCTCGCGCAGCTTGCCGCTCTCGGCATCGGCCTTCCACTGGTCGATCCCGTAGCGCTCCTCGCGCACCGCGATTCCCTGCGCCCGCGCGAGCGTGAGCAGCGAATCGCGCGTGATGCCGGGCAGGATCGTGCCGCCCAGCGGCGGCGTGACGATCGAGCCGTCGTCGAACACGAACATCACGTTCATGCCGCCCAGCTCCTCGACATAACGGTTCTCGACCGCGTCGAGAAACACGACCTGGTCGCAGCCCTCGGCGATCGCTTCCTTCTGCGCCACCAGGCTCGCGGCATAGTTGCCGCCGCACTTGGCTGCGCCGGTGCCGCCGGGCGCGGCGCGGGTGTAATGCTCCGATACCCACAGGGTCACCGAAGGCGCGCCGCCCTTGAAATAGGCGCCTGCCGGCGAAGCGATCACCATGTAGAGATATTCGCTCGCCGGCTTGACGCCGAGGAACACCTCGCTCGCGAACATGAAGGGCCTGAGATAGAGCGAGCCGCCCTCGATCTCGGGGATCCAGTCCCTGTCGACGCGAACCAGCTCGCGGATCGAATCCAGGAAGAGCTCGTCCGGCAGCGGCGCCATCGCCATGCGCTCGGCCGATTCGCGAAAGCGCCGGGCATTCTCGCCCGCGCGGAACAATGCCGCGCCGCCGTCCGGCAGGCGATAGGCCTTGAGCCCCTCGAAGATCTCCTGCGCATAATGGAGCACGGCCGTCGCCGGGTCGATCGAGAGCGGGCCACGCGGCACGATGCGGGCGCGGTGCCAGCCCTTGTCGGCCGAATAGTTGATCACGGCCATATGGTCGGTGAACACCTTGCCGAAGCCGGGATTGGCGAGGAGCGCGGCGCGATCGGTCGCGGCGACCGGACTGGCGTGCGCTTCGAACTCGAAATCCAGGATCGCGGTGTCTTGCATCTTACTGTTCCCGACTCTCGCCTGACCGGCTTGCAGCGAGTTAGGCGCGGTGGCAGAAACGGTCAACATGGCTGCCCCAATTGCCTCTCCGACCATGGCTTCGCCCCTGTTCCTGCGCGAGCCCGAGATCCGGCGCGGCGTGGAGCTGCTCTATTTCGGCTATGCCCATCTCACCCGGTCGATCGACGCGGGGCTGGCGGCGCAGGGGCTGGGCCGCGCGCACCATCGCGCGCTCTACTTCATCGCGCGCAAGCCCGATCTCACCGTGAGCGAGCTGCTCGCGATCCTCGCGATCACCAAGCAATCGCTCGGCCGCGTGCTCACCGAGCTCTCGGAGCGCGGCTTCGTCGAGACGCGGACGGGCGAGCGCGACCGGCGCCAACGGCTGCTGCGGCTCACGCCCGCAGGCGCCAGGCTCGAGGCGGAATTGTTCGACGCGCTGCGCGAGAAGATGTCCGCCGCCTATTCGAGCGCGGGCCAGGGCGCGGTCGGCGGCTTCTGGGCGGTGCTCGAGGGGCTGGTGCCCGAGGAGGAGCGGCAACGGGTGGCGGCGTTGGGGCGCTGACCGGCGGGCAGCGCGGAGCCGACGCCCCGCGCTCCCGCCTCGCGGTCAGAGCCGGATCGACAGCTCGACTTCGTCGGTGAACGGCATCGACATATAGCCATTGGCCACCGAACCGACGCGCTCCAGATATTCCGGGCAATGATCGGCATTGTCGGCGACGAGGACCGCCCCGGGCCGCAGCCTGCTCTCGACGCGGTCGAGAATGTCCGGATAGAGCGCCTTGGCGCCGTCGAGCAGCACCAGGTCGATCGTCTGCGGCAAGTCGGTCGCGAGCGTCTCGAGCGCGTCGCCCACGCGCAGCTCGACGAGATCGGCGAGTCCGGCCTCGGCGAGATGGGTCCCGGCGCGGGCGATCTTGCGCGACTCGAACTCGCTCGTGATCAGGCGGCCGCCGCCATTGTCGCGGAGCGCCGCCGCGAGGTGCAGCGTCGACAGCCCGAAGGACGTGCCGAACTCGACGATCGACCGCGCCCGGATCGCGCGCGCCAGCATGTAGAGCAGGCTGCCGGTCTCGCGCGAGACGGGCAGGGCGAAATCGCCGAGCTGGGCGTAGAAGTCGCGATAGCCGGTCCGGCTTCGCATCAGCCGGCGATGCTCCTCGCCGGTCATGCCGGCAAAGGCAGGGCTCAGCGCCGGCGGATGGGCGTCGGCCTCGGCGAACAGGCGCGCGAGGAGAGGCGCCACGGGGGCGCTCGAAAGAGTCGTCATTTGGGTGTCTCCGATGGCGAGCAAGGGCTTGCCTGCTCGCCCGGAAAATACGACTAGTTCGTCAGCTTTCCTATTCGCATTGGCCGGAATCGCATATGCCCGCCTCCCGCAGCACCCACGTCGCCTCGCGGAAGCAGCCCAAGCAGGCGCGCTCGAGCCAGCTGGTCGAGGCGGTGCTCGACGCCGCTGTTCAGGTTTTGACGCGCGAGGGCGCACAGCGTTTCACCACCGCGCGAGTCGCCGAGCGCGCGGGAGTGAGCGTCGGCTCGCTCTACCAATATTTCCCGAACAAGGCCGCGATCCTGTTCCGCCTGCAAAGCGACGAATGGCGGCAAACCTCGGCGCTGCTCCGGGGCATCCTCGAGGAGCGCGGAACGCCGCCGCCGGATCGGCTGCGCCGGCTCGTCCACGCCTTCCTCCGGTCCGAGTGCGAGGAGGCGCAGATCCGCACCGCGTTGAGCGATGCCGCGCCGCTCTATCGTGACGCGCCGGAGGCGATCGAGGCCAAGGCGGCGAACGCCGAGATCTTCCGCGCCTTCCTGCGCGAGGCGCTGCCGCATCTCGACGAAGACGCGCGGGCGCTTGCCGGCAACCTCATCAAGACGACGCTGAGCGCGGTCGGCGCCAGCTTCTCCGAGCACCCGCGCACGGAAACGGAAATCGCTGCCTATGCGGACGCCCTCGCCGACATGCTCTGCGGCTATCTGGAACGGCTAGCGAAGGGGTGAGGGATTCACATTACCTCGTCCTCCCGGCGAAAGCCGGGACCCAGAGCCAAGCAGGACGTCGCTCGTGACCCTGGGTCCCGGCTTTCGCCGGGATGACGGGTTTGATCGATTGAATCCCGGCCCTAGGCGACCTTGAACCCTTCCTTGTTCATCGTGAGCGTCAGCGCCTTGTTCTTCTCCTCGCTGAGCTGCGCGCGGAGCATCGGAAAGAGGCGCAGCTCCTCCTCCTGCATATGCTCCTCTATCTCGGCGCGGAACTGGCGGACCTTGGCGATCCAGTCGGGCGAGGCGGTGGGCGTGTTCTCCAGCTCGTAGAGATACTGCTTCACATAGCCATGCTCCTTGTTGAGCTGGTCGGCCGCATCGCGCTGGCCGGCCTCGCGGAGCGCCGGATAGATGACGTTCTCCTCCTCGATCGCGTGCTTGGTGAGCGCGTGCTTCAGATGCGTGAGGAGCAGGTTGCGCTTGGTCGTCGAAGTCTCGTCGGTCGCCTCGATCTGGTCGAACACCTTGCGCACCGCCTGGTGCTCGGTGGCGAGCGCCTCGTCCCAATTGCCGGCGAGCGCGGTCGGCGCCTGCACGGCCGCCTTGCGCCCGAGCATCGCGAGCAGGCCCAGCGCCGCACCGCCCGCGGCCGCGCCCGCGATCATGCCGAAATGATTGCTCGTGCCGTTGTTCGAACGCTTCGAACCCGTGAACCGGCCCTTGTCGTCGCGCGTGGCCGTGGTCGTCGCCATTTCCACCTCCGTTGCTGGCTGTCGGCGCAACAACCGACCAGCGCGGAGGGCGTTCCGTTCAGCGATGCGCTTTGGCGCGCGCCTCGGCCGCCATTTCGGCGTCGCGGCGCGCCGAAGCGGCCAATGTCGCGCGGAGCAGCTTCCTCAGCGCGTCGTCCTCGTCGAGCACGTTGAGACCCTGCCGCGTCGATCCGCCCGGGCTGGCGACGCGGTCGGCGAGCACCGCGGGCGATTCCCCCGCCGCCGCGGCAAGCAGGCCGGCGCCCTCGACGGTGGCGAGCGCGAGCCGCTCGGCCTGGTCTGCGGGCATGCCGAGCGCCGTTCCGGCCGCGGCGAGCGCGTCGATGAAGCGATAGACGAATGCCGGGCCGCAGCCGGGGAGCGCAGTGAACGCGCCGAATTGCCTCTCGTCGCCGATCCATTCGACGAGCCCGAGCGGCGCCATCAGCGCCTCGGCCGCGTCGCGCGCGCCGGCGTCGGCGGTGGACGAGTAGAGGATCGTCACGCCCTTGCCGATCGCGACGGGCAGATTGGGCATGGCGCGCACCACCGCGCCCGCGCGGAAGCGATCGGTGAGCA
>CBIFVW010000180.1:0-7882 GCA_966186155.1 uncultured Sphingomonas sp. | reverse complement strand
GCCCGGGCTGGCGACGCGGTCGGCGAGCACCGCGGGCGATTCTCCCGCCGCCGCGGCGAGCAGGCCGGCGCCCTCGACGGTGGCGAGCGCGAGCCGCTCGGCCTGGTCGGCGGGCATGCCGAGCGCCGCCCCGGCCGCGGCGAGCGCGTCGATGAAGCGATAGACGAATGCCGGACCGCAGCCGTGGAGCGCAGTGAACGCGCCGAACCGCCCCTCCTCGCCGATCCATTCGACGAGCCCGAGGGGCGCCATCAGCGCCTCGGCCGCGTCGCGCGCGGCGGCGTCGGCGGTGGAAGAGTAGAGGATCGTCACACCCTTGCCGATCGCGACGGGCAGGTTGGGCATGGCGCGCACCACCGCGCCCGCGCGGAAACGATCGGCGAGCACGGCCTCCTCGGCTCCGGCGAGGATCGAGACGAGCAGCGGCACGCCCGCGATGCGGCCGCCGTGCGCCGCCGCGACTTCGTCGACCTGCTGCGGCTTCATGCCGAGCATCACGGCGTCGGGCAGCGGCCCTTCGGGCAACGCGCGGCCCTGCCGCACGCCCTCGGGCAATTCGCGGTCGTGCCGGTTGACGACGAACACGCGCGCGGGATCGATCGTGCCGCTCGCGATCCAGCGGCGCAGCATCGCGCCCGCCATGTTGCCGGCGCCGACCAGCCATAGGCTGGCGGGCGAGCTCAAGCCTCGCCCTGCGTTTCGATCAGCGCGGCGGCGAGCGCCTCGGCCGGCGACTTGCCGCCCCACAGCACGAACTG
Source organism: uncultured Sphingomonas sp. (assembly GCA_966186155.1). Taxonomy (GTDB): domain Bacteria; phylum Pseudomonadota; class Alphaproteobacteria; order Sphingomonadales; family Sphingomonadaceae; genus Sphingomonas. The sequence continues at coordinate 7,124 of CBIFVW010000180.1, read as the reverse complement.
GAAGACCGGATAGAAGCGCTCGCACTCGTCGATCGCGCTCTCGATCAGCAGCTCGGCCTGGTTGAGGCTCAAGGTCGGCTCGTCGCCGTCGATCATCGCGGCGTGGCGGAACAACAGGATGCCGCTCTGCGACCAGAGCTCGAAATGGCCGATCCAGAGCTGCTCGTTGACGAGGCCCACCGTCTCGTAGAGCGCCGAGCGGCGCTCGTCGGGCACGCGGATGTCGGGGAAGGCGAGAAACTGGAGCACGCCGTCGTCCTCGCGCCAGATCGCGCGCAGCTCATATTCGGTCCAGCTGCCCTTGACCTTGGCGACGATCTCCTCGTCCTCGCGCTCATGGCTCCAGCCATGCGCCGCGAAGTAATTCTCGAGCATGTCGATCGGCGCGGCGTCCTCGCGGTCGAACTCGGCCTCGTCGAGCATCAAAACCTCCACCCCGAATACGCTCGGGGGATTCCTGCCAACCGGGCGGATTCGGCACAAGCGCAGGGTTCACATCCCTGCGGAAAAGCTGTGGACAAGCGGTTTACCCCTGCCCCGGGGCCTTTTTGGGCGCTTTCGGGGCCTTGGGCGCGGCGGCGGGCTTGGCGCCGCCCAGCTGCGCCTCGAGCGCGGCGATGCGCGCCTTGAGCGCCTCGTTCTCGTCCCGGGCGGCGGCGGCCATCGCCTTCACGGCCTCGAACTCGTCGCGGCCGACGAAGTCGAGCCCGCCGATCCATTCGCGCGCGCGCTCGCGCGCCGCGGATTCGGTCTCGCGCGCGACGCCGGCCAGCGTGCCCGCCGCGCCGTTCACGAACTTGACGAAATCGTCGAACAGGCGGTTGTCGGTCTGCATTTCGAATTCCTTACGCGGATCACATGATCTGGATTTGGTCAGCCGAACGCGACGGTACAAGGCTCGCGGCGTTCGGATTGAGCGTATTGATCTGGTAGAGCTGGAAGCCCGCATAGGCGAGCCATGCCAGATAGGGCAGCATCAGCACCGCCGCGCCGGTGCGGATCCGGCCGAACAGGATCGTGGTGATCGCCGCGAGCGCGAACAGCGCGCCGATGATGACGAGCGCCGCCACCACCTGGTGCATGCCGAAGAACACCGGCGACCAGACGAGGTTCACTGCCATCTGCACCGCGAAGACCACCAGCGCCGGTCCGCGCAGCGTGGACCCGCGGGCGTTGATGATCATCGCCAGTGCCAGCCCCATCAGCACGTAGATCGCGCTCCACGCCGCCGGGAAGACCCATTCGGGCGGGAAATTCTCGGGCTTGACCAGCCGGACGTACCACGGATTGGCGCGCCCCGTCGGCACCAGCCGCGCCGACGTGAAGCCGAGCAGCAGGATGAACGGAACCGTCACCACAGCCCATCGCAGATAGGCGAGCCTGAGCTGCCCCTTCGATGCGATCTCCCTCAACCAAGCCTCCTTGCGCCCCGTCCGGCAGGGCTATGTCTCGCCGACCCGAAAGGCAAGCATTGCTGCTATGTTTCGCGCGTCGCGGCAATCAGGAATTCCACGTTACCCTCGGGGCCCGTAATCGGGCTTTGCGTCATCCCGGCGACGGCCCAGCCTTGCGCCGTCACCCAGTCCGCGACTTCGCGGCAGACGCGTTCGTGCACCGCCGGGTCGCGCACCACGCCGCCCTTGCCCACCTCGTCGCGTCCCGCCTCGAACTGGGGCTTGATCAGCGCGACCAGCCGCGCGCCGGGCCCGGCGAAGCGCAGCGGCACCTCGAGCACCTTGGCGAGGCCGATGAAGCTCGCGTCGCACACGATCAGGTCCACGGCTTCGGGAATGTGCGCCTCGGTGAGGACGCGGGCGCTGGTCTGTTCGTGGACGATCACGCGCGGGTCCTGGCGCAGCTTCCAGGCGAGCTGGTTGGTGCCGCTGTCGACGGCGTAGACGCGCGCCGCGCCGCGGGTGAGCAGCACGTCCGTGAAGCCGCCGGTCGAGGAGCCGACGTCGATCGCGATCACGCCGGTCACGTCCCAGCCGAAATGATCGAGCGCGTGGGCGAGCTTGATCCCGCCGCGCGAGACCCAGGGATGGTCGCGCCCGCGCACTTCGAGCGCCGCGTCTTCGGCGAGGCTCTGCCCCGGCTTGTCGATCTTGCGCTCGCCCGCGAAGACGAGGCCTGCCATGATCAGCGCCTGCGCCCGCGTGCGGCTCTCGGCGAGCCCGCGATCGACGAGCAGCTGATCGGCGCGAAGCTTGGCCATGTGGGTCCTTTAGGCGCCCCGCTCGACCCGGCGCAACCGTCCCTCGATCCGGCGCAGCGCTATTGCCTACTAAATCGATGGGAATATATTGGCGGTCCGGCCTGCCCTCCCGTTGGAGTGCAATCAAATGGGTATCTTCTCTCCGATCGACGATCATTCGCCGATCATCCTCACCGTTCCCGGGCTCGGCGGCTCGGGTCCCTCCCACTGGCAGACCTTGTGGGAGCAGTCCCGTCCCGACACGAGCCGAGTCGAGCTCGGCATGTGGGACACGCCGCACCGCAATGCCTGGGTGACCAAGCTCGACCAGGCGATCCGCGGCGCGCAGGCGCCGGTGGTGCTCGCCGCGCACAGCCTGGGCTGCCTCGCCGTCGCCTGGTGGGCCGAGCTTTCGCCGCAGCCCTTCGGCTGGCCCGTCGCCGGCGCGCTGCTGGTGGCGCCGGCGGACGTCGACCGGCCTGGCCTGCGGCCCGAGCTTTCCGGCTTCGGCCCGACGCCCGCCAAGCCGCTTCCCTTCCCCTCGATCACCGTGGCGAGCAGCGACGATCCGTGGATCTCGATCGAGCGCGCCCGCGATCTCGCCAAGGGCTGGGGCAGCTTCTTCGTCGACGCGGGACCGCAGGGGCACATCAACGCCGCGAGCGGCATCGGCTGGTGGGAGGAAGGCCAGGCGCTGCTCGACCGGGTGCTCGACGCCGCCGCGGACCGGTCGGGCAAGGTCCGTTCGGCCGCCGACGCGCGCTCGCTGCTCGCAGTGAGCGCCACCGATGCGGCGCAGGCGCATTATCTGGGGCAGCCCGCATGATTCGGCGCAACCGGCGCGCGGACCGCCGCACCCCACTGGTAACGGCCGCCAAACGCTCTACATAGAGCGTGCGGGCGTGGCCGGGTGACGTACCCTAGAGCGTCACTCGGCCTACCCGCCCCCTCCAGAACGAACTTGCTCGGCCCCGCGTTCGACCGGTAAACCGGTGTCATGGATCGCAGAGACCTGCTCGCCGCCGCCGGACTTGCCGGCCCGCTCCTTCCGATCGCGGCGAAGGGCGCCACGGCACCGGGACCCGTGGCCCCCGATGCGAGCTTCACCCTCTGGCCCGGCGACGCGCCCGGCCTGCGCGATCCCGCCTTCCAGGACCATGTGCTGATCCGCAATCCCGACCCGAGCTTCCCCGATCGCGCGATGGACCATGTCCGCACGCCGCGGCTCGACGTCTTCCGCGCGAAGCACCCCAATGGCGCCGCGATGCTGGTGATCCCCGGGGGCGGTTACCAGCGCGTGGTCGTCGACAAGGAAGGCTATGAGATCGGCCCATGGCTCGCCGCACGCGGGATCACGGCGTTCGTGCTCTTCTATCGGCTGCCCGGCGATCCCTGGCGCGAGGCGCGCAACGCTCCGCTCGCCGACGCGCAGCGCGCGATGCGGCTGATCCGCCACCAGGCCGCCAAGTGGCGCGTCGATCCGGCGCGGGTCGGCGCGATGGGCTTCTCGGCGGGCGGGCATCTGTGCGCCGATCTCGCCGCGCGCTTCGGCCGCAAGGTCTATGATCCGGTCGACGGCGCCGATTCGCTCGATCCGCGCCCCGCGCTGGCGGCGCCGATCTATCCGGTCGTCTCGATGAACCCGGCCTTCGCGCATCCGGGTTCGCGCGAACTGCTGATCGGCGAAAACGCCTCCGCCGCGCTCGAAGCCGAACATTCGCCCGAAAAGCAAGTGAGCAAGGCGACACCGCCCTGTTTCCTGCTCCATGCCGAGGACGACGGCACCGTGCCGGTCCAGAACAGCGTGGCGCTGCGGGCCGCGCTCAAGGCGGCGGGCGTGCCGGTCGAGACACACATCTTCGAGGCCGGCGGCCACGGCTTCGGCTGGGGCCGGCGCACCGCCGGCAAGCCGATCCATGCCTGGCCCGAGCTGTTCCAGGCCTGGGCGCGGACGCACGGGCTGATGGGGTGAGGCCCCTGGGCGGTTATTCTCCTAATGTTATGTTGTATCTTTAAGTCGCCCGGTCTATATGGCTCGCCATGCCGGTGAGTCTTCCGCTAGCCCGCTTCTGGGGCGCCTTTGACGCACGCCTCGATCGTATCGCGATCGGGGTCAGCGGCCTGTGCCTCGTCCACTGCCTGACGACCACCATCCTGCTCACCGTGATCTCCTCGGCGGGCGGGCTGCTCAACCCGGCGATCCACGAGATCGGCCTCACGCTTGCGATCGGCTTCGGCATCATCGCGCTGGGCAAGGGCGTGCTGAGCCATGGCTATATGGCCCCGGCGATCGTCGGCGCCTTCGGCATCGGCATCATGGCGGGCGCGCTCTCGCTGCCGCATGGCGAGTTCGAGATATTCTGGACGCTGGTCGGCGTGAGCCTCGTCGCGCTGGGCCACGACCTCAACCGCCGCGCGACCTACTGAACTTGCCGCGTACCGCGCGCGGCCCTACATCCGTCTCATGCATGCGCACGACCATCACGAGCATCACGGCAACGACCTGACCAAGGCCGCGCAGGCGACGCTGGAGAAGTCCGGCGAGCAATGGACCGCGATGCGCGAGCGCGTGTTCGAGGCGCTGGCGGGCTTCGAAAAGCCCGCCTCGGCCTATGACATCGCCGAGGCCGTCTCCAAGGCGGAGGGGCGCCGCGTCGCCGCCAACAGCGTCTACCGCATTCTCGACCTGTTCGTCGGCGCCAATCTCGCCCGCCGGGTCGAGAGCGCCAACGCCTATATGGCGAACACCCATCCCGACTGCCTGCACGACTGCATCTTCCTGGTCTGCGACAATTGCGGGCAGACCACGCATATCGACGACGATTCGATCACCAGGACGGTGCGCGCCGCCGCCAAGGGCGCCGGCTTCTCGCCCGAGCGGCCCGTGATCGAAGTCCGCGGCAAATGCTCGGATTGCGAGTGAACAACTGATCGCGGACGGGCGTTCTCAGCGAAACCTCATCCTTTGCTCATGACCCCGAAGTGTCTGGGCTGGCAAGCCAATCGACACTGTGGAGGTGCTGGAGTAATGCGGTCCAATGGCTGATCTTCCGAATACGCCGCTGCTCGACTCCGTCGACACGCCCGCCGATCTCCGCAAGCTCGAACCCCGGCAGCTCCGCCAGCTCGCCGACGAGCTGCGCGCGGAGACCATCAGCGCGGTGGGCGCGACCGGCGGGCATCTCGGCTCGGGACTGGGCGTGGTCGAGCTCACCGTCGCGATCCACTATGTGTTCGACACGCCGCGCGACCGGCTGATCTGGGACGTCGGCCACCAATGCTATCCGCACAAGATCCTCACCGGCCGGCGCAACCGCATCCGCACGCTGCGCCAGGGCGGCGGCCTTTCGGGCTTCACCAAGCGCAGCGAGAGCGAGTACGATCCGTTCGGCGCCGCGCACAGCTCGACTTCGATCTCGGCCGCCCTGGGCTTCGCGATCGCCAACAAGCTCAATGACGCGCCCGGCAAGGCGATCGCCGTGATCGGCGACGGCGCGATGAGCGCCGGCATGGCCTATGAGGCGATGAACAATGCCGAAGCGGCGGGCAACCGGCTGGTCGTCATCCTGAACGACAACGACATGTCGATCGCGCCGCCGGTCGGCGGCCTTTCCGCCTATCTCGCGCGGCTGATCTCCTCGTCGGAATATCTGGGCCTCAGGAACTTCGCCAAGCGCGCGATCCGCCGCATCTCGCGCCGCGTCCACGACGCCGCCCAGAAGGCCGAGGAATATGCCCGCGGCATGGCCACCGGCGGCACGCTCTTCGAGGAACTGGGCTTCTATTATGTCGGCCCGATCGACGGCCACAATCTCGACCATCTCATCCCGGTGCTCGAGAATGTCCGCGACAGCGAGCAAGGCCCGATCCTGGTGCATGTCGTCACCAAGAAGGGCAAGGGCTATGCGCCGGCCGAGGCCGCGGCGGACAAATATCACGGCGTCCAGAAGTTCGATGTCATCACCGGCGCCCAGGCCAAGGCGCCTCCCGGCCCGCCCGCCTATCAGAACGTCTTCGCCGACCAGCTCATCAGGGAAGCCGACGCCGATCCCCGCATCGTCGCGATCACGGCGGCGATGCCCTCGGGCACCGGGCTCGACCGGTTCGGCAGGGCGCATCCGGAGCGCACCTTCGACGTCGGCATCGCCGAGCAGCACGCGGTCACCTTCGCCGCCGGCCTCGCCGCGCAAGGCATGCGGCCCTTCTGCGCGATCTACTCGACCTTCCTCCAGCGCGCCTACGACCAGGTCGTCCACGACGTCGCGATCCAGAACCTGCCGGTCCGCTTCGCGATCGACCGCGCCGGGCTGGTCGGCGCCGACGGCGCGACGCATGCCGGCAGCTTCGACATCACCTATCTCGCGACGCTCCCCAATTTCGTCGTGATGGCCCCCGCCGACGAAGCCGAGCTGGTCCACATGACGCACACCGCGGCGCTGCACGACGACGGCCCGATCGCGGTGCGCTATCCGCGCGGCAACGGCGTAGGCGTGGCGCTGCCGCAAGTCCCGCAGCGGCTCGAGATCGGCAAGGGCCGCATGGTGCGCGAGGGCAAGTCGGTGGCGATCCTGTCGCTGGGGACCCGGCTGGCGGAGGCGCTCAAGGCCGCCGACACGCTCGAGGCCAAGGGGCTCTCGACCAGCGTCGCCGACCTGCGCTTCGCCAAGCCGCTCGACGAGGAGCTGATCCGCCGGCTGCTCGCCACGCACGAAGTCGCGGTGACGATCGAGGAGGGCGCGATCGGCGGCCTCGGCGCGCACGTCCTCACCATGGCGAGCGACCAGGGCCTGATCGACGCCGGGCTCAAGCTCCGCACCATGCGCCTGCCCGACCTCTTCCAGGACCAGGACAAGCCCGAGCTCCAATATGCCGAGGCCGGCCTCAACGCCGAGCACATCGTCGACACGGTGCTGAAGGCGCTGCGCTACAA
>CBIFVW010000179.1:0-7917 GCA_966186155.1 uncultured Sphingomonas sp. | reverse complement strand
GAAGGGCGAAGTGCCGAAATGGCTCGAGCCGGTGGCGCTGCCCGAGGCGCGGCGCGGCACGCCGCTGCCCTTCAAGCTCTGGAAGATCCGCTACGACCTGGCGGATGCGCCTATCGGTTCGGCTTCGCCGAACGTGCCGCACCGGCCCGCTCCCCCACCCGGCCACCCATAAATACGATGCCGTTGGGTGGCCGGGTGGGGGAGCGGGCCGGTGCCGCCAAAGCGCTCAGTGCCCCGAAGCCGCCTGCGCCGCGACCAGCGAAGCCCTGATCCCGTCGATCACGAACTGGGTGGCGAGCGCGGCGAGCAGCACGCCGAGCAGCCGCGACACCACCGCTTCGATCTTGGCGCCGACGAGTCGCATGATCGGCCCCGCCGCCAGCAGCGCGAGCAGGGTCAGCGCGAGCACCGCCGCCATCGCCGCGAGCACGACGCCCGAACGGTCGAGCCCGTCATTCTGCGACATCATCAGCATCACCGAGGCGATCGAGCCCGGCCCGGCGATCATCGGCATCGCCATCGGGAAGATCGAGATGTCGGCGACTTCGTCGGCCCTGACCTTCTCGGCCCGGTCCTCGCGCCGCTCGGTACGCCGCTCGAACACCATCTCGAGCGCGATCAGGAACAGCATGATGCCGCCGGCGATCTTGAACGCGTTGAGGCTGATGCCAAGCGCGCGCAGCAGCGCCTCGCCGAACAGCGCGAAGCCGAACAGGATCAGCGCGGCGACGAACACCGCGCGCACCGCCATCGCGCGGCGATGCACCGGCGTCGCGCCCGTGGTCAGCCCCGCGAAGATCGGCGCGCAGCCGGGCGGATCGATCACCACGAAGAAGGTGACGAAGGCGGAGACGAAGAGCTCGATCACTCAGCGGGCTCGGACACAATGTCGTTGAGCGCCTCTTCCCAGCCGCGCCCGTTCCAGATGACGACGGAGAGCGTACGGTGGCCGGAAGTCCGGGTCCAACGCACCTGAAGCGACTGATCCTTCGCGGCATAGCAGCCCATGCTGACATCGTCCGAAAGGCAGCCGCCCATGTCGATCTCGGGCTTTCCACCGCAGGAGGCCCGGACCACCTTCGGTTGCGCCGGCCGAGGACGTGCTGCGGGAAGCGTATCGCCGGCGTCGAGTTGCCATTTCCAGCTGCCGTCGTCCCGCCGTATCCAGACGGTCGAAAAATATCCGACGCTGCCGTCGGCCCTGGTCCATCCACCAGTATTGACCGCCACTTTCCCCGAACACGAGACATAGCTCTCGGTCGGCCACCATTCGACCGATTTGGGCGGATCCTTGCGGTCCTTGAGCCACTCCTGCGCGTTGATCGGCTGCGGCACGAACATCACGGCATCGGGGGCAGCGAATTCGCGGAACGCCGTCCATTGCCCCTTGGCCTGCGCCGCGGCATTGAAAGCGCGCTCGGCATCCACCGCCGTATCAGGCGCCGCCGCCTGCAGGACCAGCGCGGCGAGGATCATATCGTCCCCTTCTCGAGCGGCACCCCGGCATTGCGGTGCGCGGCGACCAGCGTGTTCCTGAGCAGGCAGGCGATCGTCATCGGCCCCACGCCGCCCGGCACCGGCGTGATCGCGCCCGCGACGCTCGCCGCGCCGTCGAAGTCGACGTCGCCGACCAGCCCGTCCTCGGTGCGGTTGATGCCGACGTCGATCACGGTGCAGCCGGGCTTGAGCCATTCGCCCTTGACGAACCTGGGCCGCCCCACCGCCGCGACGACGATGTCGGCGTGCATCAGGAAATGCGGCAGGTTCCGCGTCCGCGAATGCGCGACGGTCACCGTGGCGCTGGCGCGAGTGAGCAGCGCAGCCATCGGCTTGCCGACGATGTTCGAGCGCCCGATCACCACGGCGTCGAGCCCCGCGAGATCGCCCAGCCGGTCCTCGAGCAGCATCAGGCAGCCGAGCGGGGTGCAGGGCACGAAGCCGTCGATTCCGGTCGCGAGCCGCCCGGCATTGACCGGGTGGAAGCCGTCGACGTCCTTGTCGGGATCGATCCGGACGAGCACCGCCTGCTCGTCGATGTGCCGGGGCAGCGGCAGCTGGACGAGGATGCCGTCGACCGCGGGATCGGCGTTGAGCCGGTCGACCAGCGCGATCAGCGCCTCCTGGCTCGTCTCGGCGGGGAGCTTGTGCTCGAAGCTCTCCATCCCCGCCTCGCGGGTCTGCTTGCCCTTGGAGCGGACATAGACCGCGGACGCCGGATCCTCGCCGACGAGCACCACCGCGAGCCCGGGGACGCGCCCGGTCTTCGCCCGGAACGCGGGAACCATTTCCGCCACACGGGCGCGCAGGCCCGCCGCGAAGGCCTTGCCGTCGATGATCTCAGCCGTCATGCCCGCCGCCATAGAGGCTCGCGGCCTTCTCCGCCAGCGCGTCGGGGTCGCCTTCGATCCGCAGCCGCTTCAGCCGGGCAGTGTCGCCCGCGACCAGCACGACCGACCGCCTCGCCACGCCGAACGCCCTGGCGACGAGCGGCACCAGCGCCGCATTGGCCGCGCCCTCGACGGGCGGCGCGGCGAGGCGCGCGGCGAAATGCTCCGGGGTACCGGGACCGAACGCATCACGTGCGGCGCGCGGCGTCACGCGGACCGCGATCTCGATCCCGTCGGCCGTCGCGCGCCAGGCCGGCACTCCCGCCTCAATAGCTGGCGGTGGCGAGCTGGCCGATGGCCCAGTTGAGCACGTAGTTGTTGAGGATGTAGATCAGCAGCAGCGCAACCAGCGGGCTCAAGTCCAGTGCGCCGAAATCAGGCATCACGCGCCGGATCGGCCGGTAGAGCGGCTGCGTGATCGCCTCGAGCGTCCGCCATATCGATCGGATGAAGTCGTTGTACGTGTTGATCACGTTGAACACGATCAGCCACGACAGGATGGCTTGGATGATGATGATCCAGCTCAGCACCGTCAGCAGCAGCTGCGCGATCTGCAGGATCATGATGAGGAAGGCGATCAAGGCATTCTCCGAGAAATCTGTGCGCCGAGATTAGGAAATGCCGCGCCCCGCAACAAGCCTCAGGCGTGGACCAGCGTCCCCGCGCCGCGCCGCGTGAAGATCTCGAGCAGCATCGCGTGCGGAATGCGCCCGTCGAGGATCACCGCGGCGTCCACCCCGGCCTCGACCGCGGCGACGCAGGTCTCGACCTTGGGGATCATCCCGCCCGAGATCGTGCCGTCGGCCTTGAGCGCGGCGATCCGCGCGGGATCGAGGTCGGTCATCAGCTCGCCCGACTTGTCGAGCACGCCGGCGACGTCGGTGAGCAGGAAGAAGCGCGACGCGCCGCACGCCGCGGCGATCGCCCCGGCCATCGTGTCGGCGTTGATGTTGTAGGTGTGGCCGTCGGCGCCGAGCGCGATCGGCGCGACCACGGGGATGACCTTCTCGCGGGCGAGCGAATGAAGGATGGAGGGATCGACCGCCACCGGCTCGCCGACAAAGCCCAGATCGACGTGCCGTTCGATCCCCTGCAGCGGATCGGCCTCGCGCCCCGCGACCTTCCGCGCGGTGACGAGCCGCGAATCCTTGCCCGAGATGCCGACCGCCTTGCCGCCGGCCTGGCCGATCCAGCCGACGATCTCCTTGTTGATCGATCCGGCGAGGACCATCTCGGCGATGCGCGCGGTCTCGGCATCGGTGACGCGCAGCCCGCCGACGAACTGCGATTCGACGCCGAGCCGCTTGAGCATCGCGCCGATCTGCGGCCCGCCGCCGTGCACCACCACCGGGTTGATGCCCACCGCCTGGAGCAGCACCACGTCCTCGGCGAAGTCGCGCGCGAGCTCGGGGTCGCCCATCGCGTGGCCGCCATATTTGACCACGAAGGTGGCGCCCGCATAACGCTGCAGATAGGGCAGCGCCTCGGTGAGCGTTTCGGCCTTGGCGAGCAGCGCCGGATCGGGTGCGTTGTCGGTCATGCGCGGCCCATAAGGCGCGTGCGCGGCTCCCGCAACTTGTCGCTGGTCAGCGCAGCACGGGCTCGGCGCGGAAGGTCGCCAGCCAGTTCATCGAGCCGCGGCACACGTCCATCTGGCGGGACTCGATCATGCGAAAGCGGCGTCCATCCCAGACATAGGATTCGCTGTTGCCGCAATCGCCGATCCCGCGCCCCTTGGCATAGCTCGACAGCACGCCCTTCTCGTAGCCGGCATTGACCAGCATGCCGTCGCCCACATCGAATTCTGCCCGGCTCGCCTTGCCGCCGGAGAGGATGAAGGCGACGCTCGAGAAATTATAGGCTCCGGCCCCGCAGGGGAGCAGTACGAGCGTCTTGCCGCCGCCCAGCGCATAGCTCTCGACCGGAGGCCGCTCCATACCTTCGTACATCCCCTCGCAGTCGCCCTGCTTCTCGAGCTCGGCGCGCAGCCGCTCGGACACTGCTGCGGCTTTGCCCGACGGCAGCAGCCCGGCGATGCGCGGGAGCGCCGAGGCCGCGGGCACCGCGCCGGCCGGCCTGGGCCCCTTGGCGACCGCGGCCGTGACCGTCCCGGCGCGGCCCTGCTCGGCGTCGATGAAGCGAAGCGCGGCGGACGAGCCCGAAAGCGACGCGCGCGCGATGCGCTTTCCGCTCGAACCGAGCAGGTCGGCCTCCTTGCCGTTCGCCATCGCCGCAAGGACGCGCGGCACGGCCGCCGCGGGCACGCGCAGCGTCGCGCCGTCGAGCCTGCCACTGGCGAGCGCGACTCCGTCGATGGCGAGCGTCACGATGCCCTGATATTCGCCATAATGGTCGAACTCGACGACATAGCCGCCCGCCGGCCCGGCGTCGCGCGAGACCGACATCGCGCCGTCATAGCCGGCGTCCTCCTGCTCCGAAGCCTCGGGTATGAGCGAGGTCATCTCGCAGCGGCGGACATTGTCGCACGCGACGGTCCAGTCGCCGAAGGTCTTGACCGGAACGCGGTGCGGCGCATCCTGCGCGGCGAGCAAGAGGGCGAGGATCGGCATCGCCGCACGCCTAGCCGATCCGCGATCGAATCGATAGGAGCGGCAGGAGGTTCGAGGAGACGATGCGATGAAGACGGTGGGCGTGATCGGCGCGGGGCAGATGGGCGCGGGGATCGCGCAGGTCTCGGCACAGGCGGGCTATGCCGTGCTGCTCTCCGACGTCGACCAGGCGCGCGCCGAGGCGGGCAAGGCGGGCATCGCCAGGCAGCTCGCCCGCGCTGTCGAGAAGGAGAAGATCGCGAGCGCCGACGCCGAGGCCGCGCTCGGCCGGATCCGCCCGGTGGGCGACGTCGCGGCGATGGCGCCATGCGAGCTGGTGATCGAGGCGGCGACCGAGCGCGAGGCGATCAAGCGGGCGATCTTCGAGGCGGTCGGCAAGGTTCTGGGCGCCGACGCCATCCTCGCCAGCAACACCTCGTCGATCCCGATCACCCGCCTCGCCCAGGCCGCCCCCGACCCGGCGCGCTTCATGGGCGTGCATTTCTTCAATCCGGTGCCGGTGATGGGGTTGATCGAGCTGATCCGCGGCCTCGCCACGTCGGATGCCACCGTCGCCGCGGTCGAGGCGTTCGGCCAGTCGCTCGGCAAGCGCATCGTCCATGCCAACGACGCGCCCGGCTTCATCGTCAACCGGGTGCTGATGCCGATGCTCAACGAGGCCTGCTTCGCGCTCGGCGAAGGCGTGGCGACGATCCCGGACATCGATGCCGCCTGCCAGCTCGGCCTCAACCATCCGATGGGGCCGTTCACGCTGGCCGACTTCATCGGGCTGGACACTTGCCTCGAGATCACCCGGGTGCTGTTCGAAGGCACCGGCGACCCCAAGTTCCGGCCCGCCCCGCTGCTCGTCAAATATGTCGAGGCGGGGTGGTACGGCCGCAAGACCAAGCGCGGCTTCTACGACTATACCGGCGCCGAGCCGGTGCCGACGCGATGAGTGCCGACCTGCTGATCGCCGCAGGCCGGGTGCTGCTCGCCGGCGTGTTCGTGGTCGGCGGCATCCGCCATTTCGGCGCGCTCCCGCCGATCACCGAGGCGCTGCGCGCCCGCGGCGTGCCCTTTCCCCGGGCGGCGCTCATCGGCGCCAGCCTGTTCCAGATCGGCGCTGGCCTGCTGCTGGCGGCGGGGCTCTTCGTCTTCTGGGCGGCGATCGGGCTGATCGGGTTCACGCTCGTCGCCGGCTATCTGTTGGTCAATTTCTGGAACCAGCAGGGCGAGGCGCGCGCCGCGTCGATCAATATCTGGATGTCGAACCTCGCGCTGATCGGCGGCCTGCTGGTCGCGGCGGCCGCCGAGCTCTAGTAGCGCGCCGCCGCCTCGGCCTGGCGCTCGAGCGCCCAGCGCGCGAGCGTGTCGAACGGGATCGCGGAGAGGAAGGCGACCCCCGCGCGGCCGTCATGCGCCCAGCGGATCACGCCGCGATGGGGATCGAGCCCGCGGATGCCGACCGTCACTTCGTCGCCCTCGCGCAGGAAGTCCGCCTCGATCTTGGCCCCGCCCTGCGAGACGTCGACCAGCGTCACCGTCTGGCGGCTGCCGTTGACGAGCAGGCTGACCGGGCAGGCGATGCGCAGCCGCGGCATGCGCTGGACGAGGCCGGGCTCGCCGTGCATCGGCGCATGGAGCACCTCGAGCACGTCGATCCGCGCGTCGAACTGCACGCCGACCAGATTGTCGTGCGACCAGGCGACATGGCCCGCGATCAGCCGGCCCGAGCGGATCTCGATGGTCACCGCCTCGCCCGGGGCGAGATCGGCGTGGAGCTTCCCCATCATCCCGCCCGGCGAGATGTTGCGGATCAGGCAGAGTCCCTCGTAGCTTCCCCAGCGCAGCGTCGCCGAACGATAGACCGAGAGCTTCTCGCGCTCCTCGGTCCGGCGCTCGGGCTCGGGCACGGCCGGGTTGAAGGAGATTTCGGTGCGGCTGATCTCTTCCTCCTCCTTTTGGCGATTCATATGATCATATGCTTCGACAACATGTCCAAAAGGTTTCGAAGGAGCAACAATTCGCGGAAGATGGTTACCGCGCCATCCGAAGGCGGGAGGCGCGCCGGCGCCCGCCAGAGGAAAGGCCGCGTGCAGGCATTCGCGCACGCGGTCCATCGCCTGCTCGGCGGGCGTCGGCTCGCGGGGGGCCTCGGTCCTGAGGATGCGCAAGGACCGGTTGCCCGGTCTGGCGGTCGAAAAGCTCGTCATCGATGCTCCAGTCAAAGTGCCAACCGGAGAGACGCGCATCCATGGCGCAGCCGCAGGGCTTCCCGCGGCGGGACCTGAAGAACGCGTGCGACCCGCTCTCCATGCCAAAATATCGTGCTGATCATGCTTGGAGACGGCGCGCCCAAGCACAGCCAGCCCCCGCAAATCCGAGCTTGTCTTACATCCGCGAGAATGGAGAAGGGGTTAACGCACCGGGTTAACCGCTTGTAACGACCTTCACGGAAGCAGCAGGCCGGCGAGCGCTGCGCTCATCAGATTGGCGAGGCTGCCGGCGATCAGCGCGCGGATGCCGAGCTTGGCGATCATCGGCCGCTGGTTGGGCGCGAGGCTCCCGGTCGCCGCCATCTGGATCGCGATCGAGCTGAAATTGGCGAAGCCGCAGAGCGCGAAAGTGATGATCGCCACGGTGCGCGGCGCCAGGTCCTTCATCGCGCCGAGATCGATGAAGGCGACGAACTCGTTCAGCACCACCTTGGTGCCGAACAGGCCGCCCGCGGCGGTCGCCTCGTGCCACGAGATGCCGAGCAGGTACATCACCGGCGCGAAGATCGTGCCGATGATCTTCTGGAAGCTCAACCCCGCGAACCATTGCGCCCAGGCGGCATGGCCGCTCAGCGCGTAGATCCAGTCGCCCACCCCGCCGAGCAGCCCATTGGCGAGCGCGACGAGCGCGACGAAGGCGAGCACCATCGCGCCGACCGCGACGGCGATCTTGACGCCGGTCGAGGCGCCGGTGATGTACCT
>CBIFVW010000178.1:0-7922 GCA_966186155.1 uncultured Sphingomonas sp. | reverse complement strand
GGCCGTCACGGCCTCGGCGAGGCGGCCGCCGCCGCCGGCCAGATAGGCGAGATCGTCGGTGCCGATGTTGCGCGGCGTCCGGCCCTCGGGCCTGAGCCAGCGCGGAAGGGTGAAGCCGGCGATGATGGTGAGCACCAGCAGCACGCCGTAGAGCTGGAGAAACGGCCCGCCGGTGAGATCGAAGGGTCCGAGCGACATATAGTCCTTAGCTCCTCTGCAAGAGATACCCCCAGGCGAGCGCGGTCGCCGCCGCCACGATCAGCAGCAGCGCGATCCGGAACAGGTTCCTGGGGACGATGATCGCGTCGCGCGGATGGACGCGGCGCGCCTTGTGGTCCTCGTTCAGCCGCCGCGCCGCGTCGGGCCACAGGTCCGCGGGCGGGGAGCCGAAGACGCGCTCATAGCTTCGCAGCGTCTCGGCATATTGCGTGAAATAGCGGTGCTGCTCGTCGCCGCCCCCGGCCGTAGGGCCGTGGTGCAGCGGCCGCCCGAGCACCTCGGGACAGAAGCGCTCCCAATAGTCGCGGCTATAGGTGAGGTGCAGGTGCCAGGCCTGGTCGACCTGGTCCGAGGGCGTCACCGGATGGTCGGCCGTGACGGCGAGGAAGCAGAAGCGCTTATATTCCTCGATCACGCGCTCGGCCTCGCCCCGGCTCCAGCCATTGTCGCGCGCCAGCCGCTCGGCGAAGGGCAGCGCCGCGTCCTCGGGACCGACGATGTAACGGGAAAGCCTGTTCCAGACCGGGTGGTCGGCGGGGGTTCGAGAAGGGCCCAGGGCCTTGCTCATCTACATATCCCACTAACACAGTGGGTTTAAAATGTCAAGATCGGGCGGATCAGCGCTCGACGAAGGAGTCGGCGACCACCAGCCGCTCCCCGCTCCATTCGGGCACCGCTTCCGCCTTCATCGGCACCATGAAGCGCCGGCCGTCGGGTCGCTCGATCTCGAGCACGTCGCCGGCGCCGAAATTGTCGACCTGCACCACGGTGCCGAGCGCATCCCCGGCATCGGAGACCGCAGCGAGCCCGATCAGGTCGACATGATAATATTCGCCCTCGCCGAGCGGCGGCAGCGCCGAGCGCGGGACGGCCAGCTCGGTCCCGCGCAACGCTTCGGCGGCGTTGCGGTCGGCGATCTCCGCGAAGCGGGCGATCGCGCCGTTGGGCCCGTCACGCAGCGATTTGAGCGTCAGCGCGCCGCCGTTGAAGCTGCGATGCGCCGACAGGTCCTCGGCGAAGACCTTGAGGCGGACCTCCCCCGTCACGCCGTGCGCGCCGACGACGACGGCGAGGGTGACCGGACGGTCAGCCCCGGGGAGATCCGGGCCGCTCGGCGGGGGCATCGTCGGCCCCTTCGGCGGGCTGGTCGGTGGAGACACCGGCGGGGTTGGTCTGGGTGTCGCCCGGCTCATCGCGGTCCTGCGTGTCCGGGCCGGTCTGCTGCGGCTTGCTGGCCATCATGCGCTCCTCTGGACAGGGTTCGTCCGGGAGAACGCATGATGGCGCGCAAGTGCCTCAGCCTTCCGACTTTTCTTCGGCAGCCGGAGCTTCCTCGGCGGCGGCCTCGACCGGCGGGGTCTGCTCGGCGACTTCCTCGACGACCGCCTCGGCCTCCGGCGTCGGCTCCTCGGTCGCGGCCTCGACCTCGGCGGCGATCACCGCTTCGGCCTCGGCCTGAGTCTCCTCGACCGGCGCCGCGGGAGCGGCAGCGGCCTCGGCGGCGGCTTCCGCGGCGGCCTGCGCCTTCTCGGCGCGCTCCTCGGCGCGCTCCTTGGCCTTCTCGCCCGGCTCGGCCTTCTTGGGGTTGTTGCGCGCGGCGCGCTCCTTGATGCCGGCGGCGTCGAGGAAGCGGAGGACGCGGTCGGTCGGCTGCGCGCCGACGCTCAGCCAGTGCTTGGCGCGGTCGCCGTCGAGCTTGATGCGCTCGGGCGAATCCTTGGCGAGCAGCGGATTGTAGGTGCCGATCTTCTCGATGAACTTGCCGTCGCGCGGGCTGCGCGAGTCCGCCACGACGATCCGGTAGTAGGGGCGCTTCTTCGAACCGCCGCGCGAAAGACGCATAGAGAGAGCCATTACTTCACTTCCTTTTTCTGAACCTGATCACTTCTTCTTGATGAAATTCTGGAAACCGGGCGGCAGCTTCTGCCCGCCGGGAAGTCCCGGCAGTCCGCCGGGGCCGCCGAGCTTGCCCATCATGTCCTCGAGATTGGGCGCCGCGCCCATGCCGCCGGGCCCTTCCCCGCCGCCCGGACCGCCCGGGCCACCGAGACCGCCCATGCCGCCGGCGCCGCCGCCGAACATGCCCATCAGACCCTTCAGCCCGCCCATCTTCTTCAGCCGCTTCATCGCGGTCTGCATCTCCTGATGCATCTTGATGAGCTTGTTGACGTCCTGGACGGTGGTGCCGCTGCCATTGGCGATGCGGATCTTGCGCTTGGCGTTGAGCAGCTCGGGCTTGGCGCGCTCCTTGGGCGTCATCGACGAGATCATCGCGTCCATGCGGAGCAGCACCTTGTCGCCGCCGACCTGGTCGACCGCCGCCTGCGCCTTCTTCATGCCGGGGATCATGCCCGCGAGCGCGCCGATGCCGCCCATGCGGCGCATCTGGGCGAGCTGGCCGCGCAGGTCGTTCATGTCGAACTGGCCCTTGGCGAGCCGCGCCGCCATGCGCTCGGCATCTTCCTGCTGGATCGCCTCGGCGGCCTTCTCGACCAGCGACACCACGTCGCCCATGCCGAGAATGCGGCCGGCGACTCGCTTGGGATGGAACGGCTCGATCGCGTCGAGCTTCTCGCCCATGCCGGCGAACTTGATCGGCTTGCCGGTGACGGCGCGCATCGACAGCGCCGCGCCGCCGCGCGCGTCGCCGTCCATCCGGGTCAGGATCACGCCGGTGAGCGGAACCTGCTCGGAGAAGCTCGACGCGACGTTGACGGCGTCCTGACCGGTCAGGCTGTCGACGACGAGCAGGATCTCGTTCGGCTTCGCGATGTCCGCGACGGCCTTCATCTCGTCCATCAAAGCCTGATCGACGTGCAGGCGGCCGGCGGTGTCGAGCATCAGGACGTCATGGCCCTGGAGCCTGGCGGCGCTGAGCGCGCGCTTCGCGATCTCGACCGGCTGCTGGCCCGCGACGATCGGCAGCGTCGCCACTTCCGTCTGCGTGCCGAGCACCGCGAGCTGCTCCTGCGCGGCCGGACGGTTCACGTCCAGCGACGCCATCAGCACCTTCTTGCCCTGCGCCTTGGCGATGAGCTTGGCGAGCTTGGCGGTGGTGGTGGTCTTGCCCGAGCCCTGGAGGCCGACCAGCATGATCACGGCCGGCGGCGTCACGCCGATCTCGAGCTCGGCCGTATCCGGGCCCAGCATCTCCACGAGCGCGTCGTGGACGATCTTGACCACCTGCTGGCCCGGCGTCACCGAACGCAGCACCTGCTGGCCGACCGCCTGCTCGGTCACCTTGTCGACGAAGTCGCGCGCCACCGGAAGCGCGACATCGGCCTCCAGCAGGGCGATCCGTACTTCGCGCATCGCGGTACGGACATCGGCTTCGTTGAGCGCGCCGCGCCCGCGCAGGCGCTCGAAGACGCCCCCCAGCCGCTCGCTCAGACTCTCGAACATCGGACCCAAAAACTCCAAATCGCTTTCGCGGCCCGCCGAACGCAAGAAACGCCGGCGGACGAAACCTCGTCGGCCAGCGTGTCCCGTCCTCTGGTGGACGGTGTCCCTGCGTCTTGCGGAACGGGCGCCCTATAGGCCGGGCCGGCCGGAAGTGCAACCCGAAGCGATCAGCCGGCGGTCCCGGCGCAATGCGGAGAGGAAGTCGCACGCGCCTTCAGCACTTCGCAGGCGGAGCGGAGCGCCGCGGGCAACCGCAGCCGGGCGGCCATCGCCGTCGCGCCGGCCGCCAGCTTGTCGGCACGCGCGGAGTCGCCCGTCTTCGCGGCAAGATCGGCCTCGAGCAGCATCGAGAAGGGCAGGAAGATCTCGAAGCCGATCCGGCGTCGAACCTCCGAACTCCGCGTCGCGAGCGCGAGCGCGCCGCGAAGGTCGCCCGCGTCCTCCGCGACATAGGCCTTGTGCCGGTCGACATAGGAGCTCTCGAGCGGGCAGACGTCGGCGGCGACGGTTTCGGCGGCGGCCAGGTCGTCCTTGGACAGCGCCACTTGCCCCGCCACCTGCGGCATCAGCCCCGCGAAGAACAGCGCTTCGGCGCGGCGGCACCGGGCGTCGATCTGCGCCGCGGCGGCCCTGAACTCGGGGACAAAGGCCATCGCGCCCGCGGTGTCACCCGCCAGCAGCTGCGTGAAATAGCGCGACACGGCGATCCGCAGTTTCGCCTGCCCGGCGAGATCGCGGCGCTTCGTCGTGGCCGCCAGCGCCGTCACTTGGTCCATGACCGCCTTCTCGTCCCCCAACGTGACGCCGGCGAGCCGGGCATTCTGCTGGACGCGCAGCTTCTGCAGCAGGAGCGCGAGGCGCATGTCCGGATCGAGAGACTCGGCCGCGAGCGCCGCATCGAGGGGACCGGCCGCTCGAGTGAAATCGGCGGCGTACATGCCCTGCTCGGATCGTGCGATCAGCGCCGCGGCATCCGGCGACGCGGCGGTCATGAGGAAAGCGAGGAACGGAGCAAGCATCATTATGGCCGGAGCCTAGGAGCGCCGGGAGACCCAGGCAAGCGACCGCGTCGGCGGAGGCGCATTTATTGCCGCCATATGTCCGCGGCTTAACCCGTTCTATACCCTGACTATGAGAACATCCCCGGACACAGGATTCTGGGGGCACCCGCCGGCATGTCGCTGGACCATGAAGAAGACATCGCGGAGGACGCCGCACGGCGGCCGGGCCTGCTCTCGGGCGCGATCAGCGTCGCGGCGATCCTGCTGTTCGTCGGCACGGGCAGCGCGGTGCTCTCCAAGACGCTGCAGCATTATTTCGAGGGCGGCGCGCCAGCGGACCGCGGGCTGGTCATCGCCCTGCTGCTCAACGTCGCGCTGATCCTGATCGGCTGGCGCCGCCACGCCGCGCTCAGCCAGGAAGTGCGCATCCGCACCGCCGCCGAGGAGCGCGCCCAGCAGCTCGCCAGCCGCGATCCGCTCACCGGCTTCCTCAACCGCCGCAGCCTCGCCGAGGAGGGCGCGGCGATGTTCGTCCGGGCCCAGCGCCGCCGCAAGGCGATGGCGATGCTGATGCTCGACCTCGACCATTTCAAGACGATCAACGACATGCACGGCCACGCCGTGGGCGACGCCCTGCTCCGCGCGGTCGCCGCCGAGGTCGCGCACGTCATGCCGCCGATCGCGCTCACCGCGCGGCTGGGCGGCGACGAGTTCGCCTGCGGCTTCCTGTTCGATCCCGCCGAGCCCTCGACCATCGAGCGAATCGCCGAGAAGCTGGTCAGCCGCATGGCCCAGCCCTTCGAGGCCGAGGGGTTGCGCCTTCACATCAGCTGCTCGCTCGGCATCGCCCGGTCGGACTTCGATTGCGCGAGCATCGACGCGCTGATGCGCTCGGCCGACATCGCGATGTACGCGGCCAAGAAGTCGGGCCGCAACCGCTATGCCTGGTTCGACCAGTCGATGGAGCGCGAGCTCCAGATCCGCAACGAGCTCGAATCCGGCCTGCGCGTCGCCATCCCGCGCGGCGAGGTCGTTCCCTATTTCGAGCAGCAGATCGATCTTTCCACCGGCCGCCTGCACGGCTTCGAGGTGCTGGCGCGCTGGGAGCATCCGACGCGCGGGCTGATCAGCCCCGAGCTGTTCATCCCGATCGCGGAGGAGACCGGCATGATCGCCGATCTCTCGCTCTCGATCATGCGCCAGGCCTTCCTCGCGGCGCGCGACTGGGATCCGTCGCTCTCGATCTCGATCAACATCTCGCCCTGGCAGCTGCGCGACGCCTGGCTCGCGCAGAAGATCATCAAGGTGCTGACCGAGACCGGCTTCCCCGCCAACCGCCTCGAGATCGAGATCACCGAAAGCTCGCTGTTCGACAACCTGCCGCTCGCCCAGTCGATCGTCGGCAGCCTCAAGAACCAGGGAGTGCGCCTCGCGCTCGACGATTTCGGCACCGGCTATTCGTCGCTCGCGCACCTGCGCGCCCTGCCCTTCGACCGGATCAAGATCGACAAGAGCTTCGTCACTTCGATCAACGAGAGCGCGGACTCCGCCGCGATCGTCAACGCCATCGCGCGGCTCGGCGAGAGCCTCAATCTGCCGGTGACCGCGGAGGGCGTCGAGGACGCCGCGATCGAGGAGCGGCTGCGCGCGGTGGGCTGCGCGAAGGCGCAGGGCTGGCATTATGGCCGGCCGCTCTCGGTCAGCGGCGCCCGCCGCCTGCTCGCCGAGCGCCGCCTGCTCCAGCAGCCGGCGACAATGGCCGCGCCGACCCCGGTCGAGACGCCCGAGTCGCCCGCTACCAGCCAACGTCTGGCAGGCTGAGATACTCCTCCTCGGCGCGGCTGCTCTCGCGCCCCAGCGCCGCGTTGCGGGTCGGAAAGCGGCCGAAGCGCGCGATCACGCCCGCGTGCTGATGCGCATAGTCGAGCGCCTCGGGATCGCCGAGAGCCTCGAACTTGTCGACGCTCAGGTCCTGCAGGGCGCCGTCCTCGGCATGCTCGAGCGGCAGGTAGACGAACTGGCGCCGCTCCTTCGGCAGCGTGAGGTCCCAGCCCTTGTCGATCGCTTCGAGCGCGAGCTGCTGCGCGAGCGGATCGGCGGCGAAGGCCTCGGCGGTGCCGCGATGGATGTTGCGGCTGAACTGGTCGAGCAGCACGATCGCGGCGAGCAGGCTGTCGGGATCGCCGCGCCAGCCGGCCGCGCCGGTGCTCAGGACCAAGTCGCGCAGCGCGCCGAACCGCTCGCGGATCTCGGCATCGAGCTGCTCGGACTTGGCGAAATGCTGCTGGGGCGCCAGGCCGAACCAGAAGTCCAGCACTTCGCGGGCCTTCGCGTGGACATCCAAGCCCGCTGTCCCTAGATCGTCCGCCAAATGTCTTCCCCTCACGTCATCAGTCTGGGTTGCCGGTTGAACCTCGCCGAAAGCGAGTCGATCCGCGCGCTCCTCGCCGGGCGCGACACGATCGTGGTCAATAGTTGCGCGGTGACCGGCGAAGCCGTCAAGCAGACGCGCCAGGCGATCCGGCGCGCGCGGCGCGAACGGCCCGGCGCCGAGCTGGTGGTGACGGGCTGCGCGGCGCAGCTCGATCCGCAGGGCTTCGCCGCGATGCCCGAGGTCGATCGCGTGATCGGCAATGCCGAGAAGCTCAGCGCCGGCGCCTGGCGTTCCGACACGCCGGTCCTGGTGCAGGACATCATGGCCGTCCGGGAAACCGCCCCGCACCTCGCCAGCAGCTTCTCCACCCATGCCCGCGCCTTTGTCGAGGTGCAGAACGGGTGCGACCATCGCTGCACCTTCTGCATCATCCCCCATGGCCGAGGGAACAGCCGCTCGGTGCCGGCGGGCGCGGTGGTCGAGCGAGTCGCCGAACTCGCGGAGCGCCATGCCGAAGTGGTGCTGACCGGCGTCGACCTCACCAGCTACGGCCCCGACCTGCCCGGCGCGCCCAGCCTCGGCCAGCTCGTCGAGCGCATCCTCAGGCACGTACCCGCGCTCCGGCGCCTGCGCCTCTCCTCGCTCGACGGCATCGAGATCGACGACCGCCTCTTCGCGCTGCTGACCCAGGAGCCGCGGGTGATGCCGCACGTCCATCTCTCGCTCCAGGCGGGCGACGACATGATCCTCAAGCGCATGAAGCGCCGCCACGGCCGCGCGCAGTCGGTCGCGCTGGCCGATCGCCTCCGCGCCGCGCGCCCGGACATCGCGATCGGCGCCGACCTGATCGCGGGCTTCCCGACCGAGAGCGAGGCGATGTTCGCCAACACCCTCGCGCTGATCCGCGACTGCGGCATCGTCCATGC
>CBIFVW010000177.1:0-7941 GCA_966186155.1 uncultured Sphingomonas sp. | reverse complement strand
GTTTCTGCCCCTCGGCGCGCAGGATCTCGGAGGCGCGCGTGCCCTCGGCCTCGAGGATGTTGGCGCGCTTCTCGCGCTCGGCCTTCATCTGCCGCGCCATCGCGTTGACGATGTCGGCGGGCGGGCGGATGTCCTTGATCTCGACGCGCGTGATCTTCACCCCCCAGGGCGTCGTCGCATGGTCGACCACCGAGAGCAGCCGCGCGTTGATCTCGTCGCGCTTCGACAGCGTCTCGTCGAGGTCCATCGATCCCATCACGGTGCGCAGGTTGGTCGTGGTGAGCTGGAGCAGCGCGGTATAGAGGTCCGACACCTCATAGGCGGCCTTGGCCGCGTCGAGAACCTGGAAGAAGACGACCCCGTCGGTCGAGATCATCGCATTGTCCTTGGTGATGATCTCTTGGCCGGGGATGTCGACCACCTGCTCCATCATGTTCACGCGCCGGCCGACCCGGTAGAAGAAGGCCGGATAGAAGTTGAAGCCCGGCGTCGCGACGCTGGTGAAGCGGCCGAAATGCTCGATCGTGTATTGATAGCCCTGGCGGACGATCTTCACGCTCGAGAAGAGGTAGAGAACGATCAGCGCGGCCAGCGCGGCCAGGAACGTATTCAGTACCATCACTCGACTCCCCCTCGCCAATTTGCACCTTGCTAGCATAGACAGCGGGGATGACCACAGCCCGCCTCGCGCCGCGCACCGCTTTGTTCCTTCCGGCTTCCAATCCGCGCGCGATCGAGAAGGCGCGGGGGCTCGACGCCGATCTGGTGATCCTCGACCTCGAGGATGCAGTGAAGGCGGAGGACAAGGCCGCGGCGCGCGCCGCCGCGGTCGCGGCGGTGGCGCAGGGCTTCGGCCCGCGGCTCTGCGCGATCCGCCTGAACGGGATCGATTCGGGCGAGCATCCCGACGACGTCGCCGCCGTGGCCGGCTCGGTCGCCGATTTCGCGGTGCTGCCCAAGACGGAGGCCGCGGCGAATGTCGCGCAGGTGGCGGAGGCGCTCGGCAAGCCCCTGCTCGCGATGATCGAGACGCCGCTCGGCGTGCTCGCCGCCGCGGAGATCGCCGCGGTTCCCGGAGTCTCCGGCCTGATCGCGGGCACCAACGACCTGGCCGCCGCGCTCCGCCTGCCGCCCGGAGCGGGCAGGGGGCCGCTGCTGGTCGCGCTCCAGACGATCGTGCTCGCCGCGCGCGCGAACGCGGTCTGGGCGCTCGACGGCGTCTTCAACCGGCTCGACGATCCGGAAGGCCTCGCCGCCGAGTGCCGGGAGGGACGCCATCTCGGCTTCGACGGCAAGTCGCTGATCCATCCGAACCAGGTCGCCGTCGCAGCGGAGGCGTTCGCCCCGACCGACGCCGAGCTCGCCGAAGCGCGCGCGCTGATCACGGCGGCAACCGGCGGCGCGGAGCGTTTCGACGGCCGGATGATCGAAGCGATGCACGTCGACCAGGCCCGGGCGCTGATCGAGCGCGCGGCACGCTGACCCGAAAATTTACCAAGCATTTCTTGGGGCTTATCCGTTCGCTGCTCTAGAATGGGCTATGGCGAACCTGCAGGCCCTGCATCAGCAATTGCTGGCGATGCTCGCCGAGCTCGAGGCGCTCACGGCCGAGCCGGGGCTCGACGAGGCGCGGCTGTCGCTCGTGCGCTACCGGCTCTCGCGCGTCAGCGGCGAGCGGCGGCGTCTGGTCGATCGCCTGTGCGCGGAAATGGCGGCGCGGGCCACGCCCGAGCAGGCGGCGGAGCTCCAGGCGCTGCGCCGCAGCACCGTCGACACCCGCATCGCCTCCACTGCGCATATCGGCACCTGGACGCCTCGCGAGATCGCCGCGGACTGGCAGGGCTATTGCCGCGCTTCGGCGCTGATGCGCGCCAGGATGCGGGCGCAGATCGCCGCCGAGAAGGCGTTGCTCTACCCCGACGTCACCGCCGCGGCCGCCTGACCGACCCACTAGCGCTTTCCCACCCTCGCGGTTACATGGGCCGCCAACCTCCGACTCAGGACCTTGGCGACACTCATGGACATCCCTCTCGGCCTCACCTTCGACGACGTTCTCCTCTACCCGGGAGAATCCGAGGTCCTGCCGAGCATGGCCGACACGCGGACCAAGGTGACCCGCGGCCTCTCGCTCAACATTCCGATCCTCTCCTCGGCGATGGACACGGTGACCGAGGCCGACATGGCGATCGTCATGGCGCAGCTCGGCGGCATCGGCGTGCTCCACCGCAATCTCGACGTGGAGGAGCAGGTCGAGGCGGTCCGCGCGGTCAAGCGCTTCGAGAGCGGCATGGTCGTCAATCCGATCACCATGGCCCCCGGCGGCACGCTCGCCGAGGCGCAGGCGCTGATGGCCGCGCACCGGATCAGTGGCATCCCGATCGTCGAGAATGGCGGCAGGCTCGTCGGCATCCTCACCAACCGCGACGTGCGCTTCGCCGAGAACCCGAACCAGCCGGTCTCCGAGCTGATGACGCACCAGAACCTCGCCACGGTGAAGACCGGGGTGAGCTCGGAGGAGGCGCGCCGCCTGCTCCACCAGCGCCGGATCGAGAAGCTGCTCGTCGTCGACGACGACTATCGCTGCGTGGGCCTGATCACCGTCAAGGACATCGAGAAGGCGGTGACCTATCCCAACGCCACCAAGGACGCCGCCGGCCGGCTCTGCGTCGCCGCCGCCTCGACGGTGGGCGACAAGGGCTTCGCGCGCACCGAGGCGCTGGTCGATGCCGAGGTCGACCTGATCGTGATCGACACCGCGCACGGCCACAACAAGGACGTCGGCCGCGCGGTCGAGCGCGTGAAGAAGCTCTCGAACCGCGTCCAGGTGATCGCCGGCAACATCGCCACCGCCGAGGCGGCGCGCGCGCTGATCGACGCGGGCGCGGACGGCGTGAAGGTCGGCATCGGCCCGGGCTCGATCTGCACCACCCGCGTCGTGGCGGGCGTCGGCGTGCCGCAGCTCACCGCGGTGATGGACGCGGCCGAGGAAGCGGCCAAGTCGGGCGTGCCGGTGGTCGCGGACGGCGGCCTGCGCACCTCGGGCGATCTCGCCAAGGCGCTCGCCGCCGGCGCGTCGACCTGCATGGTCGGCTCGCTGCTCGCCGGCACCGAGGAAGCGCCGGGCGAGACCTTCCTCTACCAGGGCCGCGCCTATAAGTCGTACCGCGGCATGGGCTCGGTCGGCGCGATGGCGCGCGGTTCGGCCGACCGCTATTTCCAGCAGGACATCAAGGACCAATTGAAGCTCGTCCCGGAGGGGATCGAGGGCCAGGTGCCGTTCAAGGGCCCGGCGCGCGACGTGATCCACCAGCTCGTCGGCGGCGTGAAGGCGGCGATGGGCTATGTCGGCGCGCCGACCATCCCCGAGTTCCAGAAAAAGGCCCGCTTCGTCCGCATCACCAATGCCGGCCTGCGCGAGAGCCACGTCCACGACGTGACGATCACCCGCGAAGCGCCGAACTATCCGACGCGGTAGACTGAGGTCACCTGTTATTTTTGGTCATCCCGGCTTTCGTCGGGTCGATGATTTAGGGCGATGGAGCTCTGACCTCAGATTCGGCGGTCGCCGGCGGGCGATACGATGCCGCTCAATGCCAGGTCCTCCTGCACGATTATCCGGCCGTAGTCTCGTCGCGCTTGTAGAAGACGACGGCGTCTATCTCCGGAAGCGGTAGCTGGTTGAGGATGGCCGCGCCGGTCGCCACCGCGCCAACTTGCCTGGTTGAATGGCGGTCCGCAACCGAACGTTTGCCGAGAATCCATTCGGCACCGGGCGAGCTGAACGGGCGCGCCCAGCATCGAGAAACCCGGTTGCCGGCCCGTGTTGCGCGGCTGCAGGCAGTGGAAGTAATCGCAACCAGGCCTATCTTGGCCTTGCTGGACGATGGCCCGGTAATGGGCGAGGAACCCGGGTGGGTCAGATGGTCTCGCTATCCAGCATTCGGGCCGCGTGCCTCCAAGATTCCGCTACCAAAGTAGGATTTCGTCTGCTTTGGCGGACCGGTGACCCCTGTATCCGCCTTGCCCTCCGACCTGTCCGCGCGCCTCTGGCCCGGCGCCTGGCGCATCGGCGTCGCGTCGCGGTCGCGCACGTGTCGCGTTGCCGTCGCCCCATCGGCGCATGCGGGTCGCGTTCCTGGCGCGCAAGTGTCGCGTTGCTGTCGCGTCGGTGTCTCCGAACGGGCGCGTCGCGGTCCACACCGGCAGTTCGCCTTCCGCACAAAACTGCTCAGGAATCTTGCACAGCTATCTGTAAAATCTACAGGAATAGACCAGAAACCGCAAATTGACCGCCGCCTCGGCCCCCCCGAGTCGAGTAAAGTTGGTCAACTTCGCCGCCGCGGGGGCGAGCAATGAACCCCGCCGCGCGCCTCCAGGCGGCGATCGAGCTGCTCGACCGGATCGCCGCCGCGGCGCGCGACCAGGGGGCTTCGGCGGATACGCTCATCGCCCGCTGGTTCGCCGAGCGCCGCTATGCCGGGTCCAAGGACCGCCGCGCGATCCGCGAGCTGGTCTATGACGCGATCCGCCTGCTCGGCGAGCGTCCCGAGAGCGGCCGCGCCGGCATGCTCGCGCTCGTCCGCACCCGCCCCGAGCTGGCCGAATGTTTCGACGGCTCGCCCTATGGCCCGGCGCCGATCGATCCCGGCGAGCCGGTCGCCGAGGCGGGGCTGCTTCCCGCCTGGCTGGCCGAGGCGTTCGCCGCTTCGGGCCTCGATCGCGACGAGCAGGCGGCGCTGCTCGAGCGCGCGCCGCTCGACGTGCGGGTCAACACGCTCAAGGCCGATCCCGCGACGGTGGCCGCCGAGATACCTGGCGCGGTGCCGCTGCCGGATCTTCCCGCCGGCCTGCGCCTTCCCGGCGACACGCCGGTCGAGCGGCTCCCGGCCTTTCGCGAGGGCAGGCTCGAGGTCCAGGACGCCGGCAGCCAGCGCGTAACGCAGGCCGCCGGGGCCGGGCGCGGCCAGCATGTCGTCGATCTCTGCGCCGGCGCGGGCGGCAAGACGCTCGCGCTCGCCGCGGCGATGGCGAACCATGGCTCGATCCTCGCCTGCGACGTCGATCGCCCGCGCCTGTCGCGCCTCGCTCCGCGCGCGGAGCGGGCGGGAGTGACGATCGCCGAGACCCGTCTGCTCGACCCGGGCCGCGAGGCCGCGATGCTCGCCGACCAGGCCGGCCGCGCCGATGTCGTGCTCGTCGACGCCCCCTGCTCGGGCACCGGCACCTGGCGCCGCAACCCCGAGGCGCGCTGGCGGCTCACGCCCCAGCGGCTGGAACGCTACGCCGCCACGCAGCGCGCCCTGCTCGACATCGCCGCCGATCTCGTCCGCCCGGGCGGCAGCCTAACCTATGTCGTCTGCTCGCTGCTCGACGCCGAGGGAGCGGGGCAGGCGCAGGCGTTCCTCGATCGGCACCCGGACTGGATCGCCATGCCTCTCGCCATCGGGGCGGGCACGGCGCGGGGGCCCGGGCTTCGGCTCACCCCGTGCGCGGACTCGACCGACGGCTTTTTTGTCGCGAGAATGGTGCGGTCATGATAGCCAGCGGGAAAGTTTCGGAGATTTCGATGCGTATCACTGCGATCTCGGCCGCCGCCGCGCTCATGCTGCTCAGCGTTTCCACCTCGCTGATGGCGCAGCGCGCGGACAACCAGATCGATCCCAAGTCGCTCGCCTTGCTCCAGCAGGGCAAGGCGGCGCGCGCCGCGGGCAATATCGAAGGCGCCAATGACGCGCTCGAGAGCGCGCTCGCGGTCGATCCGCGCAATCGCGAGGCCTATGTCGTGCTCGCCGACATCGCCCGCGCGCACGGCCTGCCGGGCAAGGCGATCCGTCTTTATCGCGAGGCGCTGGCGCTCGAACCCAACGACGTCGCGGCGCTGCGCGGGCAGGGCGAGGCGATGGTCGCCAAGGGCGCGGTCGGACGGGCTAAGGAGAATCTCGCCAAGATCGAGCAGCTCTGCAAGGCGGTGTGCGGCGACGCCACGGCGCTCTCCGCCGCGATCGCCAAGGGCCCGCCGGTCGCGACCGCGCAGGCCGAACCTGCGGCGAAGCCCGCCAAGCCTTGAGCGGCTTGCTCGATTCGCTTGCAATGTAGGATTTCGCCTGCTGGGGTGGCGGGGCCGGATGACGGTCCGGCCGCTCTTTGAAGGGTTCAGCCCAGCGCCCGCGCCAGCCCGACGAACTCGGCGACGCTGACGGTCTCCGCCCGGCGGCTCGAATCGATCCCGAGGCTCTCCATCGCCTCGATCGCCCCCGGCACTCCCTTCAGGCTCTGCCGCAGCATCTTGCGCCGCTGCCCGAACGCCGCGCCGGTCAGCTTCTCGAGCGTCGCGAGCCGCACGCCTTCGGGCGCCTCGCCCGGCACGATGTGCACCACCGCCGACATCACCTTGGGCGGCGGCGTGAAGGCCGATCGGTGGACGGTCATCGCGATCTTAGGCGTCGAGCGCCACTGCGCGAGCACCGCCAGCCGCCCATAGGCCTCGCTCCCCGGCGTCGCGACGATCCGTTCGGCGACTTCCTTCTGGAACATCAGGGTGAGGCTCGCCCACCAGGGCTCCCATTCGGCCGAGAGCCAGCCGACGAGCAGCGCGGTGCCGACATTGTAGGGCAGGTTGGCGACGACGTGCGGCTTGCCCTGGAAGAGCGCAGGCGCGTCGACCTCGAGCGCGTCGCCCTCGATCACGCGGAGCCTGCCCGGGAAGAAGCTGCCGAGCTCCTCGAGCGCCGGGACGCAGCGCCGGTCGCGCTCCACCGCGACGACGCGCGCGCCGGCTTCGAGCAGCGCGCGGGTCAGCCCGCCGGGCCCCGGCCCGACCTCGAACACCTCCTGCCCGTCGAGAGCGCCCGGCACCTTGGCGATGCGGGCGAGCAGCTGCTGGTCGAACAGGAAATTCTGCCCCAGCGCCTTGCTCGCGCTGAGGCCGTATTTCCTGATCACGTCCCGGAGCGGAGGCAGCTCGCTCACGCCGCCGTTTCGACTCTGCGCTGCGCGGCGCTCGCCGCCATCTTGATCGCGGCGATCATCGCGCCGGGATTGGCTTCGTCCTTGCCGGCGATTCCGAAGGCGGTGCCATGGTCGGGCGAGGTCCGCACGATCGGGAGGCCCAGCGTGATGTTCACGCCCTCGTCGAAGTGCAGCGTCTTGATCGGGATCAGCGCCTGGTCGTGCGTCGGGCAGAGCGCGGCGTCGTAGCCGGCACGCGCGCGCGGATGGAACATCGCGTCGGCGGCGAAGGGGCCGATCGCGTCGATTCCCTCCTCGCGCAGCCGCGCGATCGCGGGTTCGAGCACGTCGACTTCCTCCCGCCCGATCTCGCCGCTCTCGCCGGCGTGCGGATTGAGCCCGGCAAAGGCCAGCCGCGGCCGCTCGATGCCGAAGTTGCGCAGCAGTCCCCGCGCGGTCACCCGCGCCTTGGCGAGCACCAGCTCGAGGGTGAGCAGCGGGGACACGCTGGCGATCGGCACGTGCACGGTGATCGGCACGACCCTGAGCGTCGGCCCGGCGAGCATCATCACGGCGTTCTCGCCCGAGACCCCGCAGCGCTCGGCGACGAACTCGGTCTGGCCGGGATGGGTGAAGCCGATCTTGTAGAGCTGCGCCTTGGAGACCGGGCCGGTCACGACGCCGCCCGCGGCGCCGGCATTGGCCAGGCCCACCGCCAGCTCGAGCGACTGGAGCGCGATGCGCGCGCTGTCGACGTCGGGCGCACCCGGCGCCACTTCGCCCGCATCGCCGACGGCGAGCACCGGCAGCGCGGTGGCGAAGGCCTCTGCCGCCTGGTCGGGATTGGCGATGCGGGCGATCGGCCCGTCCCAGACCTTCTCGACCGCGCGCGGATCGCCCACCGCGAAGAAGGGCGCGAGCGAATGAAGCTCGCGCGCCTTCCAGGCTTTGGCGGTGATCTCGGGGCCGACCCCGGCCGAATCGCCCATGGAT
>CBIFVW010000176.1:0-7980 GCA_966186155.1 uncultured Sphingomonas sp. | reverse complement strand
GCGCAGCAATCCGGCCATCTTCCTCTCCGTCGCTATGATAGCGTTACCATATCCAGGGTGCGGACGAGCGCAAGCATGGCGGCGAGGGAGATTTGGACGAATATGAATTCCTCCCCCCGAGGGGGAGGAATTTGTCGCATGACGGCAAGCCTGATCTCGGCCCATATGAACAAAACAAGAACTTTTCGCTGTCCTACAGCCCCTGTTCCGGCATATCTGGCGAATCCTCTGCTCGACAGGAGGACCTGACATGACGATTCACACTGAAATCATCCCGCCTTCGCCTCCCGGCACCGGCGAGGACGCCGCCGCGTCCCGTCCCTTCGACTCGCTCGCGCTCTATGGCTATGACGGCCCGCCCGCGCAGCGCTATGACGGCTGGACTCCCGAGCGACAGACGGCGTTCCTGCGGGCGCTCTCCGAAGGCGCCGGCATCAAGCAAGCCTGCCGCGTCGCCGGCCTCTCGCGCCAATCCGCTTATGCCTTTCGCCGCTCGCCTCGCGGCGCCGGCTTCGCGCTCGCCTGGCAGGCCGCGGCGCTGCTCGCGCGCGACACGCTCGCCGACGAGCTGATGGATCGCGCGATGCACGGCATGTTCGAGTCGATCAACCATCCCGACGGCACCGAGACCACGCGCCATCGCTACGACAATAATCTCGCCGCCAAGATGCTCGCGCGGATGGACCGTGTCGCCGACTCCGCCAGCCGCGAGGCGAGCCATGCCGCCGCGCGCCTCGTCGCCGCCGAGTTCGAGCAGTTCCTCGACCTGATCGGCCGCGACGCCGGCCCGGCGCGCGCCGGGCTGTTCCTCGGCGCGCGGCTCGGCGCCGAAGGCGTTCCCGCGGGCGAGGACGATCTGGCGCCGGTCCGCGCGCTCGCCCGTGCCGACCGGTGGCTCCGGATCCATACCGACATCGCCGAGCCGCTCGGCACCGCCGATCTCGATCCCGAGCGCCGCGCCGAATGGACGGGCGAGCAATGGGCCCGCGCCGAGGCCGCGGGCCTCGTCCAGTTCGCGCCACCACCGGCCGAGCCGGTCGAGACCCCCGAGTCGTGTCAACTTCGTCAACTTCACGGCCACTCCGACGACGAGCCGGTCTGGTGGAACGAATGGGACGAGCAGTGGCGCACGCGCTTCCCGCCGCCCGAGGGTTTCTACGGCGATGAAGACGGCGAATATGGTCAGGAGGACTATTCGCGCGAGCTGACGGCCGACGAGGAGGAAGCCGTCGAGGCTCCGATGCGCGCCGAGATCGCGGCACGCCGCGTCGTCGAGAGCGCCGAGCGCGACCGCTGGTTCGAGCGCGCCGCCATGCCCGAGGAGGAAGCCGGCGCGGAAGCGGATGCGGCCCCCTTTCAGGATCAAGGCAGCCCGCAGGAAGGAGGCGCGACGGCGACGCTGCGCACTCGGTCGGATGGGAAGGAAGCGGCCGCAACCGCACGCGATTTGCGGCCTGAGGGGGTCAGCCGGGCGGCGGAAAGAGGGATCCAAGACGCCGCCCGGCGGTCCGGGTTGCGACCCAAGACCTAGCCTGCACGATACCGCATATTCAAAGTGAAACAAATCTGGAAAATTACAGTAACACCTCCGTAACGGCGTGTACTATTGCCACAAAGCACCCCCGCGCCTAAGCACCGGCGACTTCTTGAGGACCTGCCATGCGCGCGCTTGCACCGACCTTCGCTCTTGCCTTCGCCTTCTCGCTCGTTCCCGCCGCCCACGCCCAGGATACCCAGCCCACCGGCAAGCTGCCCGACACGGTCCAGCCCCTCGCCTATCGGCTCGATCTCACCGTTCTTCCCGATCAGCCGCGCTTCAGCGGCCATACCGAGATCGACATCGACCTCAGGAAGCCGGCCCAGGCGATCTGGATGCACGGCCGCGACCTGCACGTGACCAGGGCAGTCGTGCGGATCGGCCGCAAGGAGACTCCGGTCACCTTCACGCAGAAGAGTCCCTTCGGCCTCGCCCAGCTCGATTTCGGCCGGACGGTCCAGCCCGGCAGGATGACGCTCGCGTTCGACTATGACGCGGCGTTCGGCGACGGACCCTCGGGTCTCTATCGGATCAAGGTGGAGGACAGCTGGTACAGCTGGAGCCAGTTCGAATCGATCGACGCGCGCGCGGCATTCCCCTCGTTCGACGAGCCGGGATACAAGACGCCGTTCAACGTCTCGCTGACCACCAAGCCCGGCTTCGTGGCGCTGAGCAACGCGCCCGAGACGGGGAAACCGGTGCGCGTCGGCGAGCTGGTGCGGCACCGCTTCATCGCCACCAAGCCGCTGCCGACCTATCTCGTCGCTTTCGTCGTCGGCCCCTTCTCGACCGTGGCGACCACGGTCGCGCCGACGCCCCAGCGCAAGGAGCCGTTGCCGCTGCGCGTGGTGGGCACCAAGCCCAATGCCGGGCAGCTCCAATACGCGCTCGACAATTCGGGCCCGATCGTCGCGCTGCTCGAGAGATATTTCGATCAGGGCTTCCCCTATCCCAAGCTCGACCAGATCGGATCGCCGGTGATGCCCGGCGCGATGGAGAATGCGGGCGCCGACATCTATGGCGACGGCATCCTGTTCCTCGACGAGAGCGCGCCGCGCGGCAGCAAGCAGACCTTCGGCATGGTCGTCGCGCACGAGCTGTCGCACCAATGGTTCGGCGATCTCGTCACCCCCGCCTGGTGGGACGACATCTGGCTCAACGAGAGCTTCGCCAACTGGATGGGCTATCGCATCGGCAACGAGTGGCGGCCCGATCTCGAGATCGGCTTGGACGCGATCGACGAGGCGTTCGACGCGATGCAGATCGACGCGCTCGTCGCGGGCCGGCCGATCCACCAGAAGATCACCAACGACGGCGACATCGACAGCGCGTTCGACCAGATCACCTATGGCAAGGGCGGCCAGGTCGTCGCGATGATCGCGGCCTATATGGGCGACGAGAAGTTCCGCGACGGCGTGCGCCTCCACATGCGCCGGCACATCTACGGCAACGCCACGACCGAGGAGTTCTTCGCCTCGCTCGCCGACGCCGCGCACGACCCGCGCGTGCTGGCCTCGCTCCGGAGCTTCGTCGATCAGCAGGGCGTGCCGGTGGTGACGCTCCGTCGCGAGAACGGCGTGCTCACCGCGAGCCAGGCGCGCTATGCCTATTTCGGCACCAACGTCCCCGCCGAGCAGTGGATCGTCCCGCTCTGCCTGCGCCAGGGCGAGACCAAGAGCTGCACCCTGCTCGACAAGGCGAGCATGGCCGTCGAGGCCAAGGGCACCGGCACGATCGTCCCCAATGCCGGCGGCTGGGGCTATTACCGCTTCGACCTGGATCCCGCCGATTGGGACGCGCTGATCCGGACCGCGCCGACGCTGCCGGCCGGCGAGGCGCTGGCAGTCGACGACAGCCTCTGGGCGAGCTTCTATGCGGGCAAGACGGGGGTGGCGCGCCCGATCGCGCTCGCCCGCGCGACCGCAGCGCATCCGTCGATGAAGATCGTGTTCGACAATGCCCAGCGGCTGCGCGAGCTCGAGCGGCGCGGGCTGGTGTCCGACGCTGCGCTGCCCGCCTATCGCAAGCTGATCGCGACCACCTATGCGCCGCTGCTCGCCAGGACCGGCTTCGATCCGGCGGCGGGCGTCTATGCGGCGGAGACCGCCGACCAGCGCGAGCTGCGCCAGGACCTGGTCGGCATGATCGCAGGCGCGGGGCACGACGCGGCGCTCCGGGCCAAGCTGATCGGCGCGCTCGACGCCTATCTGGCGGGCGACACGAAGGCGCTCGACTCCGATTATGCGGCGACCGCCGCGGCGATCGCGCTCAACGAGCGCGGCGTGCCCTTCGCGAAGACGCTCGCCGACAAGGCGCTGTCGGGCAAGGATCCGGTGCTGCGCCAGGCGGTGGGACAGGGCATCGGCAACTCGGCCAATGCCGATGTCGCCCGCTGGTTCCTGAGCGACTTCAAGGATCCGCGCGTCAGCTTCCGCCAGCGGCTGTTCACGGTCGCGGCGCTGCTGGGCTCGCCCTATACCCGCGACATCGCGACCGACTTCATGCTGACCCATTTCGACGAGTTCGTGCAGAATGGCGGCGGCGGCGGCATCTTCTCGGGCCGCGCGGCGCAGATGTTCGGCAAGCTCTGCTCGAACGCTCAGGCCGATGCCGTCGACGCCAAGCTCCGCCCGACCACCAAGGGCAGCACGCTCAACCTGGACCGCGCGGTGGAGCAGATCCGCACCTGCGCCCGCTTCCGCGACGCCAAGGCGGCCGAAGTGAGCGCGGCGATCATGGGGGAGAAGTGAATCTCTCCCCTCCCGCAAGCGGGACGGGAATTGGTCACTAAGCGGCCGCCAGCCGGAAGTCCTTGTACTGCTCGCGGATCGCGGTCTTGAGCAGCTTGCCGGTGGCGGTGTGCGGCAGGCTCTCGACGAAATGGATCTCGTCGGGCAGCCACCATTTCGCCACGTGCAGCGCGAGATGCGCCTGGATCGCCTCGGCGGTCACGCCGCTGCCGGGCTTGCGGACCACCAGCAGGATCGGGCGCTCGTCCCATTTCGGATGGAAGACGCCGATCGCCGCCGCCTCCGCCACGCCGGGGCAGCCCACCGCGCAATTCTCGAGCTCCACCGAGCTGATCCACTCGCCGCCCGACTTGATCACGTCCTTGGCGCGATCGGTGATCTGCATCGTGCCGTCGGGGTGGAGCACCGCGACGTCGCCGGTGTCGAACCAGTTGTCGGCATCGACCGCGGGGTTCGGGTCCTGGAAATATTGCCGTATGATCCACGGCCCGCGCACCTGGAGCCGGCCCGAGCTCTTGCCGTCGCGGGGCTGCACCCTGCCCTCGTCGTCGACGACGCGCAGCTCGACGCCGAACGGCACCTTGCCCTGCTTCGAGACCTGGTCGACCTTCGCTTCGAAGCTCATCTCGTCCCAGTCGGGCGACGGCGCGCCCATCGTGCCGATCGGGCTGGTCTCGGTCATGCCCCAGGCATGGTTGACCCTGATCCCCATCTTCATCAGCCGCTCGATCATCGCGCGCGGCGCCGCCGAGCCGCCGATGGTAACGATCTTGAGATGCTCGGGCGCGTCGCCGGTCGCGTCCATGTGCTGGAACATGCCGAACCAGACGGTGGGCACCCCGGCCGAATGCGTCACCTTCTCGCGGTTCATCAGCTCGCACAGCACCTTGGGCTCGTTGACCGCCGAGAAGACGAACTTCAGCCCCACCGCGGCGCCCGCCCAGGGCAGCCCCCAGCCGACCGCGTGGAACATCGGCACGATCGGCATCGCCACCGATTGGGTCGAGAGGTCGAACTCGGCGGGCTGCAGCTCGGTGAGCGCATGGATCACGGTCGAGCGATGGGTATAGACCACGCCCTTGGGGCTGCCGGTGGTGCCGCTGGTGTAGCAGAGCATGCACGGCTCGCGCTCGTCGCCCTCGACCCAGGCGTAATTTCCGTCCTCGCGCGCGAGCAGCGCCTCGAAGGTGTCGGGCCCGTCGCCGTCGAAGCAGAAATAATGTTCAATCGTAGGCCATTGCGGCTTCATCTTCTCGACGATCGGCGCGAACGCGCGGTCGTAGAGCAGCACCTTGTCCTCGGCATGGTTGGCGATGAAGGCGAGCTGGTCGTCGAACAGGCGCGGGTTGATCGTGTGGATGAGCCCGCCCATGCCGACCACGCCGTACCACGCCACCAGGTGGCGGCTGTGATTCATCGCCAGCGTCGCGACGCGGTCGCCCTTCGCGACGCCGAGCCGCTCGAGCGCCTGCGCCAGCTTCCGCGCGTCACGCGCCACGCCCGCCCAGGTCGTGCGCGTCTCGCTGCCGTCGGCCCAGCGCGTGACGATCTCGCGCGCCCCATGCTCGCGCGCCGCGTGATCGAGCAGGCGCGGCACGCGCAGCTCGAAATCCTGCATTCCTCCCAGCATCGCACTCTCCGTACCGGTTTTTCGAGGAGCGTAACCCTGGAGGGCGGGAGGAGTCGAGATGGGGGGATCAGGCCGCCGCCGCCAGCCTCGCGCTTTCGGCGCTCTTGAGCGTGACCCAGCGGATTCCGGGGAGATTCTCGATCTTCTGGGCGAGCTCGCCGTCGAGGCGGAAGTCGCGGCCCAGGATGATTTCCGCCTCGCCGCCGGGGATGGCCGCACGGATCAGGATCTCGCCCCTGCCGCCGCGCTGGTCGGCGACCACGCCCGCCAGCGTGGCGAGCACGCGCGGATCGTCGACGGTGACGTCGAGGACGAGGCGCGCGGTGTTCGCGAGCCCCTCGAAAGGCTGGACGCGCTTCACCGACACGCGCGGCGTATCCTCGCCGGACCGCTTGTCGAGCTCGACGGTGAGCACCGCACAGCCACCGGCACGGGCGCAGTCCTCCAGGTCCTTGGCCGCCAGCTCGTCGAAGCAGGTGGCGAGCGTCTGCGCCGACTTGTCCGAGAGCGTCGTCATCAGATAGCGATTGCCTCGCGCCGAGGTACGCGGCCGGCAATCCTCGATCAGCGCCGCGATCGTCGCGCCGATGCGCGCGCCCTCGGGGATCGGGATTTCGCCGAGCGTCGCGATCTCGCGGGCGCCGTGCACCTTGGCAAGATGCTGGAACCGGTCGAGCGGGTGCGCCGAGAAATAATAACCGAAGGCGTCACGCTCGGCGGCAATACGATCTGCGAGCGACCAGTGCGCGCTCTGCGGCAGCTGGATCGCGCCGCCGCCCGGCTCGGACTCGCCGAACAAGCCGCCCTGCCCGCTCGTCCGGCTCTCGTGCGTGCGCTGCGCGACCGCCAGGATCGTCTCGGCCGCGGCGAACACGCCGGCGCGGTTGGGTTCCAGGCAGTCGAACGCGCCCGCCCCGGCCAGCGTCTCGACCTGGCGCTTGTTGAGCAGCCGCGGATCGACGCGCTTGGCGAAGTCGTCGAGCGACTTGAAGCTGCCGCGCTCCTCGCGCTCCTCGACGAGCAGCTCCATCGCCCGCTCGCCCACGCCCTTGAGCGCCCCCAGCGCATAGCGCACCGCGAGCCCTTCGTCGGCCCGCTCGACCGAGAAATCGGCGAGGCTGGTGTTGATCTCGGGCGGCAGGCATTCGATTCCCAGCCGCTTCATGTCGTCCGCGAAGATCGCGAGCTTGTCGGTCTGGTGGATGTCGAACGCCATCGAGGCGGCGAAGAACTCGTGCGGATGGTGCGCCTTGAGCCAGGCGGTCTGGTAGGCGAGCAGCGCATAGGCCGCGGCGTGCGACTTGTTGAAGCCGTATCCCGCGAACTTGTCGATCAAGTCGAACAGCTCGTTGGCCTTGGCTTCCTTGATGCCGTTCACCTTGGCGCAGCCCTCGACGAAGATCGCGCGCTGCGCGTCCATCTCGGCCTTGATCTTCTTGCCCATCGCGCGGCGGAGCATGTCCGCGCCGCCGAGCGTGTAGCCGGCGAGCACCTGCGCCGCCTGCATCACCTGTTCCTGATAGACGAAGATCCCATAGGTCTCGTTCAGGATCGGCTCGAGCAGCGGGTGCGGATATTCGATCGGCTCCGTGCCCTGCTTGCGGCGGCCGAAGCTCGGGATGTTGTCCATCGGCCCCGGACGATAGAGCGAGACGAGCGCGATGATGTCGCCGAAATTGGTAGGGCGCACCGCCGTCAGCGTGCGGCGCATGCCCTCCGATTCGAGCTGGAACACGCCGACCGTCTCGCCGCGCTGGAGCAGGTCGTAGACTTCGGGATCGTCCCAGGCGAGCGCGTCGAGATCCACGTCGATGCCGCGGTCCGAGAGCAGCTCGACCGCCTTCTTGAGCACCGACAGCGTCTTGAGGCCGAGAAAGTCGAACTTCACCAGCCCCGCGCCTTCGACATATTTCATGTCGAACTGGGTGACCGGCATGTCCGAGCGGGGATCGCGGTAGAGCGGCACCAGCTCGGCCAGCGGGCGGTCGCCGATCACCACGCCGGCGGCGTGGGTCGAGCTGTGGCGCGGCAGCCCCTCGAGCTTCATCGCAAGATCAAACAGA
>CBIFVW010000175.1:0-8030 GCA_966186155.1 uncultured Sphingomonas sp. | reverse complement strand
TACGACGGCGACGTCCAGTCGGACCAGGTCGCGCAGGGCTTCGGCTCGCTCGGCCTGATGACCTCGGTGCTGATGTCGCCCGACGGCAAGACGATCGAGGCCGAGGCCGCGCACGGCACCGTCACGCGCCACTATCGCCAGCACCAGCAGGGCAAGGCGACCTCGACCAATCCGATCGCCTCGATCTTCGCCTGGACCGGCGGCCTCAAGTACCGCGGCAAGTTCGACGGCACCCCCGACGTGACGCGCTTCGCCGAGACGCTCGAGAAGGTCTGCGTCGAGACGGTCGAGAAGGGCCAGATGACCAAGGACCTCGCGATCCTGATCGGTCCGGATCAGCCCTGGATGACCACCGAGCAGTTCTTCGAGGCGATCCGCGTCAACCTCGAAGCCGCGATGGGCGCCTGGAAATAAGGCGCGACCCAGTGTTGGCGGCCGGCGGAGGGCAACGCCGGCCGCCCTCGCTCCCCTAGAGAGCGAGCCCGATCACCGCGCTCGCGGTGTAGCCCGCCGACACGCTGCCCGACATGGTCGGGGTCTGCTGCGCGATCTGCGCCGAGCTGTTGTCGCCGAAGACATTGTCGCTCGCGATCGTGATCCGCGACAGGTTGGTCACGCTGGTGCTGTAGCCGCTCGCGCCCGAATAGACTTCCGAGCAGGTCGCCGCCGGCATGGCGAGCTGCGAGACGAGCGTCGCGTAGCGCCCGCCGGTCGCGTTGGCGAGGCTCGAGAAAACCTCGAAATGGATATGCGGCCAACGTCCCGAATAGCAGCCGGGAAAGATGGTGGTGAAGGTCACCTGCCCGTTGCTGTCGGTCACGCCCACGCCGCGCAGCCAGCTCTCGGCGGGGACGTCATAGAGCGAATATTGCCCGTCGCGATTGCAGTGCCAGATGTAGATCGCATAGCCGGCGAGCGCCGCGCAGGCGGCGTTGACGTTGACGATGGTGAGCGTGAGCGTCACCGGCACGCCGGGCGCGACGGTGGTCGACGCGCCGATGAAGCTCGACCGGATGTCGCTGCGCACGACGTTGCTCGCGGTGAGCACGTTCGAGGTCGCGCCGCTCGAGGTGTTGGTGCCGTCGGCGGGATAGGGACCGTTGGTCTCGGTCGGATCCGCGACGCAGCTGCCGGTGCCCGAAGTCGGCGTGGGCGTCGGCGTGACGGTGGCCGTCGGCGTGGGAGTCGGCGTCGCGGTGACCACGCTCCCGCTCGACGACGCGCTGCCGCTCCCGCCGTCGCACGCGGCGAGCAGCGCCGCCGTGCCCGCGCCGCCGAACCAGCCGAGCGCGCGCCGCCGGTTCGCCAGTGCGTGCATCACCTGCAGGTCGTGCGCGAGGCCAAGGTCGTGGTCGTGTCGATCGTGAGTCATGTCAGGGCTCCGCCAATTGGATCGCCCCGACCTGACTTTTCAAATATGCGTGACGATTTCACCGCATTGCAGCGCGTCTCGCAATGTTTCAGCGGCGCGGGGCGAGCGGCAGGCGCACGCGGACCCGTCCGCCGCCGCCGGGGCGGTCCTCGAGCGTGACGCCGCCGCCATGCGCCTCGGCGATGCCGCGCACGATCGCGAGGCCCAGGCCCGTGCCGCCCGTCGTCCGGTTGCGCGACGCCTCGCCGCGCACGAACGGCGCGAACAGCTCGTCGCGGTCCTTGCCGAACCCCGGCCCGTCGTCGTCGACGCGCGCCTCGCACCAGCCGCCGAGCACCGACCAGCCGAGCCGCGCCGCGCCGCCATAGCGGACCGCGTTCTCGGCCAGGTTGGCGAACAGCCGCCGGAGCGCGCGCGAATCGCCGAGGACGATCGCGCGCTCCCCCGGCTCGGCGCGCACCGCCAGCCCGCCCGCCGCCAGGTCGGTCGCGACGCTTTCGATCAGGCTGCCCAGCTCGATCCGCTCGCGCGGCGAGGCGACCTCGGCGTCGCGGGCGAAGCGCATCACGTCGCCGAGCATCGCCCGCATCTCGTCGATATCGGCGCGCGCGCGGGTGCGCGCCGCGTCGGGCAGCTGCTCGGCGAGGAACGAGATCCGCGCGAGCGGCGTGCCGAGATCGTGCGCGATCGCCGCCAGCATCGCGGTGCGGCCCTCGGCCTGCTCGAGGATGCGGCCGCGCATGTCCTCGACCGCCTCCGCCAGCTCGCGCACCTCGCGCGGCCCTTCGCGCGGGATCGGCGCGCCGCCACCGAGCCGGGCCTGCTTCGCCGCCTCGGCCAGCCGCGCGATCGGCCGGGCGATGGCGCGCGCGATCCACCAGGCGCCCAGGGCGAGCGCGAGCAACGTCGCGAGCGCCGCGAGGACCACCACCCGGTGCCATGAGGTGACGAGCGGCGGTGGCAGGCTGCGTATCGTGCGGGCGCCCTCGGGCGCGGACCAGGTCACCGCGAAGCCCCCGCGGATGCCGTCGTGCCGGCCGTCCGCCTCCTCGTACAGGCCGTGGACGGTGCCGGTATCGACGCCCAGCGCCTCGGCGACCGCGGCGTCGCGTTCTGCCGAGGCAAGGCCGGCGAACCCCATCGGCGCCGCCGTCCCCCGCACCACCTGGCCCCGGCGCTCGTTCGACGGCCAGCGCCCGGTCCGCAGCGCCTCGGCGACTTCCGCATAGGGCATCGGCGCCGGCCGCGGCGGCGGCCCGACGAAGGTGATCGCGAACTGCGCCGCCGTCGCCAGCGCCACCGCCGCCAGCACCAGCAGGAAGATCGGCAGGGCGATCGAGCGCGCGCGGCTCATCGCGCCACGACGTCGGCGACGAACATATAGCCCTCGTTGCGGATCGTCCGGATCAGCTCGTCGGCGCCGGGCCGGGCGAGCTTCTTGCGCAGCCGGCTCATCTGCACGTCGATCGCCCGGTCGAAATGCTCGGCGTTGATCCCGCGCGCGAGGTCGAGCAGCGTGTCGCGGGTCAGCACCCGGCGCGGGTTCTCGACAAGCGCCAGCAGCAGCCGGAACTCGCCGTCGGACAGGTTGATCACCACGCCCTCGGGGTCGAGCAGCTGCCGCCCGACCGGATCGAGCCGCCACCCGGCGAACCGGAGGAAGCGGCGCTCCTGCGCCGCCGGCGCCGCTGTGCCGCTCCCGCCGCTGCGTCGGAGCACCGATCGGATCCGGGCGAGCAGCTCGCGCGGATTGGCGGGCTTGGGCACATAGTCGTCGGCGCCCATCTCGAGCCCGACGATCCGGTCGACATCGCCGCCGATCATCGAATGGAGGATCACCGCGGGGCCCGCCCGCCGGTCGAGGCCGCGCAGGATGGTGAGGCCGTCCTCGCCCGGCATCATGATGTCGAGCACGATCAGCGCATAGTCCCGCGCCGCGATCCGCGCCCGCATCTCCTCGCCCCCGGCCGCGGTGTCGACCAGATAGCCGTGGCTCGAAAGATATTCGGCCGTGAGCTCCCGGATGCCGGGGTCGTCGTCGACGATCAGGAGGCGGGTCTGGTGATCCAAGTCCGGCTTCGGGTGCTGCATGGCCCAGCTAGGCGCCGGAAGCGTAACCGGGGGATTTCAGGACTGCAACATGGAGCACGCGTTCCTGATGGCCCCTTTCGACAATGCGCTGCGCTTCAACACCGCCACCATGCTCCTGCGCAACGGCGACAAGGAAACCGCGCGGGCGCTCCTCGCCCCGCTCGCCTTCGCGCCGCATGGGAAGGGATTTGCCGAGCGGGCGGCGCGGCTGGTGGCGGAGATCGATACGGGCAAGACCAACGACGCGCTCACCAATCTCGAAGGTTCCGAGGCAGACGGCGGCAACGCTCAGCCGCAGGGAGGCCCGGCTTCCTGAGCATGCTCATTTCATTCCTCCCCCGGAGGGGGAGGGGGACCAGCCGAAGGCTGGTGGAGGGGTATTCTCCACTTGCGATGTCGCCTGTTGAAACTACCCCTCCACCACCGAGCTTCGCTCGGCGGTCCCCCTCCCCCTCCGGGGGAGGATCTGCTGAATCTCAGCCCGCCCCAGCCTCACCTGCGCCGATCTCGGTGATCCGCGCGTAGAGCGACTTCCGCGCCAGCGCCTCCTCCAGCCTCGCCAGCGCCCGCGTCACTTCGCCCGCCTCGGCATCCAGCCGCTGCGCCGCCGCGTCGAACGCATTCCAGAGCGGGCGCAACCGCGCCGCCAGCGCTTCGCCCGACGGGGATAGCGTCAGCAGCCGCCGCCGCGAGTCCCGGGGGTCGGCTTCCGCCGTGACGAAGCCCGCCTTCTCGAGCGATCGCCGCGTCTCGCTCACCGATGCGTGCGTGATCCCGAGCCTGTCCGCCAGGTCCCCGACGCTCGACGGTCCGGCCAGCGCCAGCTGGTTGACGACGCCGAACCAGCGCTGCTCGAACCGAACGCCGTGCGCGGCGTAGACACGCGCGGCATCGGCATCGATCACCGCGCTCAAGCGCCGCAGCCGGGCGCCGAGCGCCGCGCCTCCCTTGTCCGCGACATGGTCCTTCATCCACAGCTCCGATCCCGTTGACGAATGTGTAGGTGCCTACGTAAATTCGGGCAATACCGATTCGCCCGGAGTCGCCCATGACATTCTCCCGACGCCAATTCCTCGGCGGAACCGCCGCCCTGGCCGGCCTCGCCGGGCGGGCCACGGCGGAGGAGACGCCCGCCGCGGATTGGCTGCAACGCTGGCTGGCCGCCTTCAACGATCCGCGCGCCGCGACCTATGCGGAATTCGTTCGCGCTTATGCTCCGGGCGCGCTTCCTTATCTCGACGAGGATCTCGGCCTGCGCGAGGCGTCGGGCGGCTTCGTGCTGCTGCGCCGCGAGGCGACGGCCCCCGGCGAGATCACGGCATGGCTGCGCGATCGCAACTGGGACCGTTTCTCGAAGGTCGTGCTCACGATCGGCGCAAAGGGGATCGACGACATCTCGTTCGCGGGCGCTTCCCCTCCCCCGGGACACGCGGTCCGGCGACTGGGCGAGCACGAGGCGGTGGAGGCCCTGCACCGCAAGCTGCGCGCGGAAGCCGCGGCGAACCGCTTCTCGGGCGCGGTGCTGGTCGCCCGGGGCGGCCGAACCCTCCTGCGCGAAGCCTATGGCGCGCTGGACGCCGGCCATGCCCGCGCAGTGACGCCGGACACGCGCTTCTGCATCGGCTCCGCGGGAAAGATGTTCACCGCCGTCGCCATACTCCAGCTCGTGCAGGCGGGGCGGCTCGGCTTGGACGATATCGTCGCGCGGCTGCTGCCCGACTATCCCGATACGCCCCTGGCGCGCTCGGTGACGGTGCGGCAGCTGCTGAACCATAGCGGCGGGACCGGGGACTTCTTCGGACCCGACTATGACCGTCACGCGGCCGAGCTGCGCACGCCGTCGGACTTCATCCGGCAATTCGGCCGCGCGCGGCGCTGTTCCCGCCCGGATCGCGCTGGGGCTACAGCAATTTCGGCTTCATCCTGCTCGGCGCG
Organism: uncultured Sphingomonas sp.; assembly: GCA_966186155.1. GTDB lineage: Bacteria > Pseudomonadota > Alphaproteobacteria > Sphingomonadales > Sphingomonadaceae > Sphingomonas. The sequence goes on along the minus strand of CBIFVW010000175.1, from coordinate 2,632 downwards.
ATCGTCGAGCGAGTGTCGGGCGAGGCCTGGGATCGCCATCTCGACCGCAACGTCTTCCGGGCCGCGGGCATGACCGCGACGTCCCCCGTCGCGTCGCCCGCCGACACCGCCGTCCCGCTCAACGGCGCGGCCGCGACGGGGCTCGTGCCCCTGCCCTATTATGCCGGACTGCCGGCCGGCGGCGGCTATTCGACGCTCGACGACCTGCGCCGGTTCGCCGCCGCGCTGGTTCCGGGAGGGCTGCTCGACGCGACGCATCTCGCCCTGCTCACGACACCGAGCATCGCCGCCGGGGATTCGCAATGGTCGCTCGGCCTGCGCATCGCCGAGCGCAACGGCGCGCCCTGCTATGGGCATCGCGGCAGCGCGCCCGGCGTGAGCGCCGACTTCGCCGTCTATCCGCGCTCGGGCCATGTCGCGATCCTCCTCTGCAACCGCGGCCATCCCCATGCCGCGAACCCCGCCGAATTCGTCGGCGCCCGCCTGCCGCCCCGAAAATAGCGGGAAACGCACCCCTCCACCTTGCAAAGTAGGACTTCCCGTGCTGCCCTCGCCGCATGGCGATTTCCCACCCTTCCTCCCACCCGACGACGCCGAAACCGGAAAGCGTTCCCTTTCCCACAAGCGGGAACTTCCTGAACTTTCACCCCGGCACTCGCTCATGCTGAACCTCGGCAACAGCGGCTTTTCGGACACGCTCGTCATCCTCGGCGCCGCCGGGCTGGTGATCCCCGCCTTCGCGCGCTTCCGGATCAGCCCGGTGATCGGCTTCATCCTGGTCGGCGCGCTGGTGGGGCCGTTCGGATTGGGCAGCCTCGTCGCCGCGCATCCCTGGCTCTACTATCTCACCATCTCCGATCCGCACGCGATCGAACCCTTCGCCGAGTTCGGCATCATCCTGCTGCTCTTCTCGATCGGCCTCGAGCTTTCGTTCAAGCGGCTCTGGTCGATGCGCAAGCTCGTCTTCGGCGTCGGCGCCGCCGAGCTCTTCGGCGCGGGGCTGATCCTTGCCGCATTGCTCTACCTGACCGGGCTCAGCACCGGCGGGGCGATCGGGCTTGGCCTCGCCCTCGCCCTCTCCTCCACGGCGCTGGTGATCCCGATCGCGGGCACCACGAGCGCGGTCGGCCGCGCCTCGTTCGCGATGCTGCTGTTCGAGGATCTCGCGCTCGTGCCGATCATCTTCCTGCTCGGCGCGCTCGCGCCCACGGCGGGCGGCGATGCGGGCTGGATCAAGCTGCTGACCACGCTCGGCACCGGCGTCGTCACCGTGGCGATCCTCTTCCTCGGCGGCCGCATCCTGCTGCCGCGCATGTTCGCGCAGGCGGCGCGGACCAAGAGCCCCGAGCTCTTCCTCGCCGCAAGCCTGCTCGTCGTGATCGCCGCCAGCCTCGCGACCAGCGCCGCGGGCCTGTCGCCGATCGTCGGCGCGCTGATCGCCGGTCTGCTCATCGCCGAGACCGAATATCATGGCGAGGTCGAAGCGATCACCGCGCCGTTCAAGGGCCTGGCGCTCGGTGTGTTCCTGATCACCGTGGGCATGCGGATCGACTTGAGCTTCGTTCTCGCCAACTGGGCGTCGCTGCTCGCCGCGTCGATGCTGGTGATGGCAGTGAAGGTCGGCGTGACCATGGGGCTGCTCAAGCTCTCGGGCGCGCGTATGGGCACCGCGGCCGAGACCGGGGTGCTGATGGCCAGCCCGTCCGAGACGACGCTGATCGTGCTCGGGGTCGCGGGCGCGGCGGGGCTGATCAGCCCGGCGACGGCGGGGTTCTGGACCACGGTGACCGCGATCGGCCTCACCGCGACGCCGCTGCTCGCCAAGGCGGGCCAGCTCGTCGCGCGGCTGATCGAGCGCCAGCGCGCCGAGGACGTGCCCGAGGCGGAAGTGGAGGCGGTGCGCGCGGGCACGGTGGTGATCGGCTTCGGCCGCGTCGGCCGGACCGTCGCCGACATGCTCCGCCGCCACGACCTGCCCTATATCGGCGTCGATGCGGACATCGACAACGTCAACGCCGCGCGACGCGACGGCTACAACGTGCTGTTCGGCGACGTGACGCGCAGCGAGCTGGTCGATCAGCTCAACCTCGGCCACGCCAAGGCGCTGGTGCTGACGATGGACGATCCGGTGCTCACCGTCCGCCTCGCCAAGCGAGTGCGCGGCTGGGTGCCGGGCCTGCCGATCATCGCCCGCGCGCGCGACGCCGCCCATGCCGCCGAGCTCTATCGGGCGGGCGCGAGCGAGGCGGTGCCCGAGGCGCTCGAGAGCTCGCTCCAGCTTTCCGAGGTGGTGCTCGTCGATCTCGGCCTCGCCGTCGGGCCGGTGATCGCGTCGATCCATGCCAAGCGCGACGAGATGCGCAAGGTGATCAAGGACGCCGCCGGCATGGACCGGGAACCGCGCATCCGCCGGGTGCGCGCGGAGAAGGCCGATGCGCCGGGATGACGCCGATTGCGCTTGCGCGGGGTCCGGCCCGAGCGCATGCCTTGGCCAGGAGCTTTGGGGAGTATCGTGATGTTCGTTAGCCTTCTGATCCTGGCCGCCGCGTCCGCGGGCCAGTCGGCCGATCCGCTCGCGCCGGCGCGCGCCGGCCAGCTGCAGTGCGTCAAGCCGGACAAGGAGAAGAAGACC
>CBIFVW010000174.1:0-8031 GCA_966186155.1 uncultured Sphingomonas sp. | reverse complement strand
CGCCGCCGTTGAGGATCGAGCCGATATAGTGGAGGCGGACCTCGTCGGGCGTGACATAGCGGATGTCGGCCTGCGTCATCTGGCCGATTTTCTGCTCGAGCGTCATGCCCCCGACGATGCTCGCGATCCGCGCTTCCATCGCCGCGTCGGGCGCGGCCGGCGAATGGAGGACGGGCCAGTCCGTGCCCTTCCACAACAGGTCGCTGCCGGGCGTCGCCGCGCACCCCGCCAGCAGGGGAAGGGCCAGCAACAGGGCGGATCGGATACGCATCATCGACTCGACTCTCGCAGCGCGGCCGTCGCCGGTCCGCGGTCAAAAAAAGAGGGAGGCGCGCATGTGCGGGCGCGCCTCCCCTTCGAAGTCCCGGAGGGTGTCCGGGGAGGCCCTAGAACCGGTAGTTGAGTCCGAACAGGAACTGCCGGCCGTATTTCTCATAGGTCTCGGGGAGCGGCGTGCCGTCGGCGGTGTGCGTGCCGCCGTCGTCCAGGCCGAGCCGCGTGCGATAGGGCGAGTCGGTCACGTTGCTCACCTGCAGGAGGACTCCCAGTCCCTGCAGAGCCGATCCCTCGGGGAAGGTGTAGCCGATCTGGGCGTCGAGCTGCTTGTCCGCGAGGATCTCGGTATAGCCGCGGTTGGTGAACAGCTGCACCGTCTCGCCCTTGAAGGCCGAGCGGAAGCGATAACTCGCCCGCGCCTGGAAGCCCCATTTCTCGAAATAGCCGGTGACGTTGTAGACCGTGCCGGAGAGGCCCGGGATGCGCACCACGTCGTTCGTATCGGTCGGATTGAGGTTCGACTTGGTGTAGGAATAGCTGCCGGTGAAGCCGAAGCCATCGAGCGCCGGGATGAGGCGCCCGATCTCGAGCGCGCCGCTGATCTCGAAGCCCTTCAGGTTACCGCCCGGACCGTTCGCCGGCATCGTCACCTGCCCGAGCGGGCTGATCGTCGTGTAGGAGGGGATCTGGTTGGTCGGGATCGGCAGTCCCGAGAAGTCGACCACGAAGTTGCGGTTGTAGATGTAGTTGTCGAGCCATTTGTAGAAGCCGGCGATGCTGATGTAGGTCGCCTTGCCGGCATACCATTCATAGGCGACGTCCAGCGCCTTGGCCCGCCATGGCTGGAGGTTCGGATTGCCGCCGGTCGCGGACCAGGGATTCACGGTCCCGCCGGGCTGGCACGGCGAGGGGCTCCCGCTGCACGGATTGGTGTTGAAGCTCGGCGTGAAGTTGGCGCGCATGTCGTCCATGCGCGGCCGCGCCAGCACCTTGGCCGCGGCGAGGCGGATGCGATGCCCGCCGCCCAGATCGTAGATCAGGTTCGCGCTGGGCAGCACGTCGGTATAGCTCGCCGACTCGAAGACCTGCGACAGCGCGATCGGCGTCAGCGTCTGGTTGATCCGAAGGCCCGAGGACGCCTGGAACTGATTGACGACCTGCACGCCCACATTGCCGCGCAGCGAACCCCATTCGATGTCCGCCTTCGCCTTCAGCGTGATGACGTCTTCCTTGATCTTCCACGCCTTGTCGAAGTGGTTCGCGTCCTCGAGCGGCGTCTTGTCGTAGTGGTTGTCGAGCGCCGCGGGCAGGTCCCAGGCGATCACGTCGCCGAATCCGGCGAAGTCGAGCGAGGTCGGATCGAGCAGATATTGCGACCCGACCGGCACCTGCGCGCGCCCGTTCTTCAGGTTGAGATCGAGTTCGTCGACCGTCTTGCGCTTGTCGCGCCGCGTGTAGTTCACGCCCAGCTCGACATCGCGGAGGAATCCGCCGAATTCACGGTTCAGCGTGAAATCGACCGAGCCCAGCTCCTCCTTGACGTGCGGCGACTTCATCAGGCCGTCATGGCCCCAGCCGCCCCAGGGCGCTCGGTCGCCGAGCGACACCTGGCTGGCGTCGGCATAGTTCAGGCCGAAATCATAGGTCGGAAAGCCGCCGCCCGCCGGGAAGGAGAAGTCGTAGCTGTCCATGGTGCGGGTCTGGAAGGGGCCCACCCCATAGCCGCCATAGGTCTCGATATAGGTCTCGTCGCGCTTGTTGGTCGAATAGCTGAGATCCGCGGCGAAGCGCGTGCGCTCGTCGAGCTGAATCTCGTTGTTGAGCCCGACCGCGAACAGCCTGTCCTCGCGCGTGTTCTGATCATTGCGCAGGATCGGCACGACGTTGGTGAGATGGCCCGACGTGCCGAGCAGCGAACCGCCGACTTCGGTGGTCCCGATGTTGCTGAAGGTCGCGTTGTCCGCCCAGCCGTTCGAGAACCACTGCGCGCCGCGGATCACTTCCTTCTGCTTGAAGCGCGAATAATAGAGGTCGAGGACCGTGTGGATGGTGTCGCTCGGCTTCCACTCGATCGTGCCCATCACGCCGTCGCGCCGGTTGCGGCGGCTGGTCGCCCAGATTTCCTGACCGTTGAGCTGAAGCGCGTTGTCCGCCGAGTCGGGAGTGACGGTCTCCGGGCTGCACGGGTTGGCCACCGTCGGCTCGCAGACGCCGCCAAAGGCCTCATAGCCATAGGCCTTGTAGTGATCGACATGGCTCGGCGAATCGAGATGCGCATAGCCGATCGACCAGCCGAGCGTGCCGTCGGCATTCTGGTCGATATAGCTGAACGTCCCGCGCCAGCCCCATTTGGAGATGTCGGCGTTCCGGCCGCCATCGGCGTCGAGCTCGCCGCGCAGGTTGAGCGCGATCGCGCGCTTGCCATAGGAAAGCGGCCGCACCGTGCGCAGGTCCGCGCTTCCCGAGAGGCCCATCCCGGCGATGCTGGCGTCGGGCGTCTTGTAGACGACGACGCTGGACAGGAGCTCGGACGGATATTGGTCGAACTCGACCGCGCGGTTGTCGCCCGAGCTCGCCTGCTGCCGTCCGTTGAGCAGCGTCGTCGTGAAGTCGGGCGCGAGGCCGCGGATCGAGATCACCTGCGCGCGGCCGTTGACGCGCTGCGCGGCGAGGCCCGGCAACCGGGCGATCGACTCGGCGATCGAGACGTCGGGGAGCTTGCCGATGTCCTCGGCCGACACCGCCTCGACGATCGAGGTCTCGTCGCGCTTGATGTTGATCGAATTCTGGAGGCCGGCGCGGATGCCGGTGACGACGATCTCGTCCTCGGCGCTCTGGCCGTCGTCGGCGGCCGGCACGTCCTGCGCCCAGGCCTTCACCGGCAGCGCCACGGCAAGCGCCAGCGTCGAAATGGTAAGTCCGAGATTGCGCTTGGCGCGACCCATGGTGCGCACGTGCGGACGATCCGCCATGTCCTTCCCCTCCTCTGTTCCCCGGCATTGCGCGGGTTCTTCTATTGGCGCCCAGGCGACTGGAAGCGCTTCCAGTTGGTACTTCGCAACCGACAAGGTTGTCAATGCGCAACGGGCCCGCAATGCGCGGGACATATTCGGATGCGGCGGACGGCGCTCAGCCAGCCGGCGCGGCGACCGATTCGCGTAGCACCAGATGGTGGTCGATCGTGTCGAAGCCCGGCGCGACGGGCCCCTGCCCGCGGCGCAGCGCTTCGGCCAGCCGCTCGACCGCGCGCGCGGCGATGCGCCGTATCGGCTGGTGGATGGTGGTGAGCGGCGGCCAGATATAGGCGGCGACCGGCGCATCGTCGAAGCCGACCACCGAAAGCTCGGCCGGCATGGCGAGGCTGACGCGATGCGCGGCGAACATCGCCCCCACCGCCATGTCGTCGTTTGCGCAGACGATCGCCGTTGGCCGCTCGGGCTGGTCGAGCAGGATCTGCGCGAGCTCCACGCCCGAGCGAAAGGTGAAGTCGCCGCGCAGGGCGGTCACCGCCTCGCGGCCGAGCCCTTCCTCGGCGAGCGCGCGCAGAAAGCCGGCGAAGCGGCTCTCGGCCGCCATATGGCCGTCGATCCCCAGCAGATAGCCGAAGCGGCGGTGCCCCGCGGCGACGACGTGGCGCGCGATCTCGTAGCCCGCCGCTTCCTCGTCGAAGCCGACGCTCGGCAGCAGCGCGCGGACCGCGTCGCTCGGCGAGATGCAGACGACGGGGCAGCTATGGGCGATCAGCCGCTCGGCCAGCGCCACATCGGCCGAAAGCGGCGGCGAGAGCACGAGCCCCGCGCTGCGCCCCGACAGGAACAGCTCGATCACCTTGTCGCTGCGACGCCGGTCCTCGACATGGACGTTGAAGGTGGAAAGCTCGAAGCCGGCCGCCGCCGCCGCGCGCAGCGCGCCGAGCTCGAGCGCGGCGAAATAATAGGAATTGGGCGCGGCATCGAGCGCGTTGCAATTGATCAGCGTCAGCGCGTTGCCGCTGCGGCTGGCGAGGTTGCGCGCCTGCGGATTGACTCGGTAGTCGAGCGCCGCGACCGCGTCCATCACGCGCGCCCGCACCTCGGCGCTGACATTCGCCTGGCCGTTGAGCGCGCGGCTGGCCGTGGCCCGGCCGACCCCGGCCAGCGCCGCGACGTCGTCGATCGTGGGGCGCCCATTGGCGCCTCGTCCATTGCCGTTCCGGGAAGGTTGGCGAAGTACGGTCATCGTGCGCGCGATGGGTGGCACAGCGCTCGGGGGAGCGGCAAGCCACAAAAAATGCCCCGCCGGCAGAGAGTTGGTCGGGGAGACAGGATTCGAACCTGCGACCCTCTGCTCCCAAAGCAGATGCGCTACCAGGCTGCGCCACTCCCCGACGCCCGGCGCGCTTAGAGCAAAATGGCGCGACGGGAAAGCTGGTGGGCCCGGAGGGACTCGAACCCCCAACCAAGCCGTTATGAGCGGCCAGCTCTAACCATTGAGCTACAGGCCCCCCAGCCGGAACGGCCCTAGCGGAAGCTCATGCCGGCCCGCAACCCGCCGCGACGATCTCGTCGAGCGAAGCGGGCCGCACGCCGAGCCGATCGAGCAGCGCGAACACCTCGTCCCACCAGCGGTGGAACGCCGCGAGATCGGCCGCGTCGCGGACATAGGGCGTGTGGCCCGGCTCGACCGAAGGCGAATGGAAGGCGAAGTTGAGCAGCCGCACGCCTTCGTCCACCGCCACCCGCACCGCCTCGAGCGCTTCGCGGAGCGGCATGTCCTCGGGCGTGAGCGCGACGCGCGAGAGCAGGCCGAGGCGCGAGGCGACTCCGATTCCGCGCGGCAGCCGGCCGAGCCGCCGGTGGAGCGCGGCGCCCCCGCCCCGCAATGCGCCGGTGAAGACCGTGGTCAGCGGCAGCTCGAGGATGGGGCCGAGGCGGAAGGCGTGATTGGGTATCGCGGAGAAATCCGGCCCGCCCTCGCCCGAATAGTCATAGGCCGCGCGCATCGAGCTATCGATGCGGTATCCGAGCTCGGCGAGCAGCGCCGGCGTATCGGGCCCGATGCCGTAGCGCCCCGCGCGATGGACGACCGGGCGGCGGCCGAACGCCGCGGCGATCGCGTCGCTCAGCGCGGCGAGCTTCGCCCGTTGCAACGCAGTCGGAAGATTGCCGATGAAACTGTTGAAACCGTTCACCTCTTCCTCGAATGGCGGATTCACCCAGGGGTGGAGCTGGGTGCCGATCGCCGAGCGCCCGTCCGCGATCACTTGCCGCAGCGCGTCGACCGCCTCGGGCGAGGTCGCGATCGGATAGTCGATCAGATAGGTGAGCGGCACGCCCGCGGCGACGAAGCGGGCATGCGCCGCCGGGATCGCCGCCATGTGGCGGGTGTCGCTCGCGCCCGGGTCGAGCGGCGCGCCCCAGTCGAATTCCTCCTCGGTATCGACGAAGACGCAGAAGCGCGTGCCGAAATCCGCGGGCCAGTGGACGCGCGCGCCCGGTTCGGGCGCGGGCACGCGATAGCCGCGACCTGGGGCCCCCTCGCCCATTTCAGCTCAGATGCGCTTGGCCCACCTGTCCGTTTACGGCCCCCGGCAGCCGCAAAGTCAAGCTCTCCGGCCCGATGACCAGCGCGCCGCCCAGCTCGCGGGCGAGGTTGCGCGCGAGCCGCAGCGCGAAGCCGGTGCCGAGCAGGGTCGCGTCCTCGTGCTCGTCGTCGATGCCGAGCACCGAATCGCCGGGATAGTCGGCGAGCGCCTGCGGCCGGTCGATCGTGACCGCGACCATGTCGTCATTGTCGATCGCCATGCGCACGCCGATCCGCTCGCCCTGGCCGCTCGCCGAGACGAGCGTCGCGAGCAGCCGCGCGAGCAGCCGCTCCACCGCGCGGCGATCGCCGGTCACGGCGAGATCGTCGATCGGCAATGCCACCAGCGAGCCCCTGAGCTCGGCGAGCGGCGCGAGATCGTCGACGATCCCCGCGAGCACCGGGCGCAGCGCGATGCGGCCGGGCACCAGCGCGAGCGCCGCGCTGTCGATCCGCGCGGCGAGATCGAGATCGTCGATCGCCCCCAGCAGCTCGCGCGCCTGGGCGCGGATCACGTTCGCGCGGTCGCGATAGGGATCGGCGACGGGGCCGAGCATCTGGCTCTCGATCATCTCGGCGAAGCCGGCGATCGCATTGGTCGGCGTGCGCAGCTCATGGACGAGCTGCCGCAGCGAATCGGCGGGCATCGACGTCGCGGCGGGCCGCGCCGGTTCGGCGCGCTCGTCGATGCGCGGGCGGCGCGCGGTGCCGCGATAGCCGGTGAAGCGGCCATTGGCGGGATCGAAGACCGGGATGCCCGAGATCAGCCAGTCGCCCGCCGCATCGGATTCGCCCTCGATCGAGAGGCGCGCGTTGGCGAAGCCCGCGCGGCGGCGGAAGGCTCCGGCGGCGACGCCGTCGACGCGCGACGCTTCGGGGGCGCCTTGCATGTCGAGCGAGACGCCGACCAGCGGCGCCCGGCTGACGCCGTCGACCCAGCGGATCAGCCCCTTGGCGTCGGTCTCGAAACGGAAATCCTCGGCGGGGAGCGGTTCGGGCGGTTCGGCGGCTCCGTTCTCCTCACGATGCTTCCAGAAGGCGTCGATCCGGGCGACGACCTCGGCGATCTCGAAGGTGCCGTCGGCATCGGCATCCGCCCCGGCTTCCCGCGGTTCGGCCGCGGCGACGATGTCCCCCTGCTCCATGGCCGGACCCTGCGCCTCCGGTTCCGGCGGCGCAATCGGCTCGGCGGAGCCCGGTGACTCGATTGTCCCGGATTGGACCGGAGGAGCAACGGACGCCGTGTCTTTCCCCACTTGCCCTGCAGGAAGATGCAGGGAAGGCGCGAGCCCGGCGAGCGCCACGAAGGAGAAATCCTCGGCCGCGGGCTCGATCGAAGCCATGGGTTCGGGGACCGGCGGCGCCGCTTCGGGCATGGCCGGCGCGTCCTGCTCCGGGGGCGTTTCCGCGGCCACGGATTCGTCCTCGGCACCGGCTTCGGCCGGCACCATCGCCTCCGCGGGATCCGGAAGGCGCGCCAGCAGCTCGGCCAGCGTCGGAGGGAGCGGCGACGGCGCCTCCATGAGCGCGGGCGGGTTCGCGGCGTCCGCCAGGCTCCAATAGACGACCGACGATTCGTCCTTGGGAATCGGCTCGATCTCGGATTCGGACAGCGCGGCGGTCATCGTTTCGGCAAGGGAATCGGGCTCCTCGGCCATGGGAGGTTCCGGCGCAACATGCACCGGCGCGCGCGCTTCCACCACCGCCGGCCAGTCGATTATCTCCGCTTCGATGATTTCCGTCGCCGGTTCGGGCGCCGGCGTCACGGTCTCCGGCTCGGGCATCGCCGGCTCGGCCGGCTTCGCCGTCTCGTCGGGCAGAACGAAATCGACCGGCCCGAAGCTTTCGAGCGCGCGCTTGACGATCGGACTCAAGTCGCGGCGGTTGCGCAGCACCGAGCGGGCGGCCGGCGCGAGGTCCGGAAGCAGCTGGACCCATTCCGCCGAGTTCATCCGCGCGCTGCGCAGCACCGGCAGGGCGATGGCCAGCTCGTCGACCTGATCGGGCGACGCCGCGTGGCGGCGGGGACGCGCGCGATGGCGGTGCTGCGGTCGATTCGCGATTCGGTGCCGGCGCCGGTGCGCGCCGCCAGCGCCCGGGCGCTCGAACATGCCGATCCGCCGCCGCCGCTGGTGCGTATCTTCGCGCTCGACGAGCTGGCCATCGCCCTGCCGGTGCTGCGCAGCGCGCGGA